>JBKPPU010000037.1:0-21327 GCA_046733695.1 Acidobacteriota bacterium | reverse complement strand
TATTGTACGCGCGCTGATCTTTGAGTGTTTTTGGCTATCGCTAAGTTGTTGAAATTATTGGTGGCCAGGGACGGAATCGAACCGCCGACGCCGGCCTTTTCAGGGCCGCGCTCTACCAACTGAGCTACCTGGCCAGGTGGTCGGGAAGGGGCAGTATAGGAAGAGCGCTAAATGACTGTCAACTTGACCTCACTAACGGGGCTTAGTCCTAAATCCCGCCACGGCAGTGGGCGGATTCATTCAAGTGCTATCTAAATAAAAGTCCTCTGATAAGTTTTGAATCCCGCCAACGGAAGTTGGCGGATCGTTCAAGTCCACACTATTCATCGAAACAGAATAAATAGTAAGGACCTGAAGTATCCGCCCACTGCCGTGAGCGGGATTAAAATCGGTTTAGGAGATGCGGTTTATAGAAAGGACTTGAACGAATCCGCCCACTGCCGTGGGCGGGATTTAGGACTTTAGTGCAAAGCCCACTAACGGCTCCAGTACTTCTTGATTCGCTCAGCCAACAACGGAAACGGAACGTAGTCTGCACTGCGGCCGGCGCGTCGCAATTCGCCGACCATTCGCATCGCGCCATCCGCATTTCGTGTGTGTACCAGAATCGTCGAGGCACGCTGTAGCTCGGGATTTGAGCAGAGCCAGAGGGCGATGGCGTAGCCTGTTCGCTCGTCGTCCGTCGAATCGGCGTTGTAGTGCTCGGGGTGCAGATCGTGATCGAGAAAGATCGCGTCGTAAGAACTCTGGCTCAATAACTCTCGCGCCTCTTTGACGTTACTCGCAATGTCAATGAAATCGCCTTTGAAGCGGGTCGTGAACCAGCGATGCCGGCGTTTGTCGTCATCCAGCAGAAAAACACGAATCGGATGCCGCTCGGCGCTAAGTGATTTGAGACCAAGTTTGGTGAGTAGCGAATGCCACAGACTCATACTTTGAAGTTTAACAGGGTCAAGGTTACGGCCAAGCCATTATAGGGTATCATCCGCTTAGGCATGCCTTAGGTGATCAAGTTGATATACGAGACAGATCTCCGCGAGACGGAGAGTACAGAAGTTTGCACAGAATGCTTTGGCACCGGGACGAAACTCGATCCGGTGAAAGGGGCGATGGTTTGTCCGTGTCGCCGGCCTGACCGTTCGAAAAAGTTGCTGACAGCGGCGCGTATCCCTCGTCGTTACGCCGAATGCTCGTTCGCAACTTTCAAATGTGCGCCGAGCACGTCACAGGATAACGCAAAGCTTGCGGCGCAAAGATTAGTTGACGAGTTTCCAACCGATCGCGGTCTGTTGTTCATGGGGCCAGCCGGCGTCGGTAAAACTCATCTGGCGGTTGCGATCATCAAAGGTCTAACTGAAAGAGGTTTTGCCGGAATCTTTTGCGAGTTTGGTTCACTACTGAAAGAGATTCAGGATTCTTACAACCCCGTCTCGAAATCCTCGGAACTCAAAGTTCTTTCCCCGATTTATCAAACCGATGTTTTAGTGTTGGACGAGCTGGGCGCCACTATCCCTACCGACTGGGTTCGCGACACGATGTACCAGATCATCAACAAACGGTACAACGATAAAAAGCTCACGATTTTTACGACCAATTATTCCGACGCACGACGCTTAGACAAAGAGCAGGTGCTCGAAGATCGCATCGGAACTCGCTTGCGAAGTCGCCTCTATGAAATGTGCTCAAAAGTGGTGATGGACGGTGGCGATTACCGGCGATTTGGTCTCGGAAGTTGATGTCGCCGACCCCATTCGTGCTACGGGAATTAGTCATGTAAAATGCCTCAACTCCTAAATGCCAAAACGCACTGACATACACAAAATCCTAATCATAGGTTCCGGGCCGATTGTGATTGGCCAGGCCTGCGAGTTTGATTACTCCGGAACTCAAGCCTGCAAGGCGCTGCGCCAGGAAGGTTATGAAATCGTGCTGGTTAACTCCAATCCAGCCACGATCATGACCGATCCCGAAACCGCCGACATCACCTACATCGAACCACTCACCGTCGCATCAGTAACAGAAATAATTCGTCGTGAACGTCCCGATGCGCTGCTACCGACAGTTGGTGGACAAACTGCACTCAACCTGGCGATAGCGCTCGAAGATGCAGGTGTGCTTCAGGAATACAACGTCGAGATGATCGGCGCGAATCGCGACGCGATCAAAGTGGCCGAGAATCGTTTGCTCTTCAAGCAGGCGATGGACGAAGCCGGCCTCGAAATGCCGCGGGGCGGTTTTGCAAAATCGTGGGATGAAGCGAAAGAGATCGTTGCCCAAACGGGATATCCCTCGATCATCCGTCCATCGTTCACACTCGGCGGAACCGGTGGCGGCACGGCATACAATCCGGAAGAGTTTGAAGAGATCATCCGCGGCGGACTCGCTGCGTCGCCGATTCACGAAGTGTTGATCGAAGAGTCGATACTCGGTTGGAAAGAGTTTGAGCTCGAAGTGATGCGCGACCTGGCGGATAACGTCGTGATCATCTGCTCGATTGAAAACTTCGATCCGATGGGCGTGCACACCGGCGATTCGATCACCGTTGCGCCCGCGCAAACTCTGACCGATCGCGAGTACCAGGTGTTGCGCGATATGGCGATCCGCGTGATTCGGAAAGTCGGCGTTGAGACCGGCGGTTCAAATATTCAGTTTGGAGTGAATCCGGAGAACGGCGACGTTCGCATCATCGAGATGAATCCGCGTGTGTCGCGTTCTTCGGCTCTCGCGTCAAAAGCCACTGGTTTTCCGATTGCCAAGATCGCTGCGAAGCTCGCCGTTGGTTACACGCTCGACGAAATTCCGAACGACATAACGCGCAAGACACCTGCTTCGTTTGAACCGACGATTGATTACGTGGTCGCAAAGATTCCCAAATGGGACTTCGAGAAGTTTCGTGAAGCAGAAGATGTTTTGGGAACGCAGATGAAGTCGGTGGGCGAGGTGATGGCAATTGGGCGTACCTTCAAAGAAGCACTCTTCAAAGGTCTGCGTTCACTCGAAGCCGTAAAACCGCTGCGTCTCGAAGACATCTCGAACGACGAGCTGCAACGCAAATTAGCACGTCCGAATTCGCAACGGTTCTCTTACATTACGTACGCGCTACAGCACGACTGGCCTATCTCCGAGATCTATCGTCTCTCGCGAATCGATCCGTGGTTTCTCGATCAACTGCAGCAGGTGATGGACATTCAGAGCGAGATTGAAGGCACTAAACTCGAAGACATTCCTGCCGATGAATTGCATGCTTTCAAGGAGGTCGCACTGTCGGATCGCCGTCTCGCTTATCTGACCGACCGGTCCGAGGATGAAGTTCGCGCTTATCGAAAGCAGTTGGGAATCCTGCCGGTTTACAAACGAGTGGACACGTGCGGCGCCGAGTTTGAATCGCATACGCCTTATCTCTACTCGACTTACGAGACTGAAGACGAAGCAGCACCCACGGATCGACGCAAGATCATGATTCTCGGTTCAGGTCCGAACCGGATCGGGCAGGGAATCGAGTTTGATTACTGCTGCTGTCACGCGTCGTTTGCGCTTCACGAGGCCGGATTCGAAACCATCATGGTCAACTGCAATCCGGAAACTGTATCGACTGATTACGACACTTCGGATCGACTTTACTTCGAGCCGCTCACGTTCGAAGACGTGATGAACATCGTCGATGTTGAGAAACCGGAAGGCGTCATTGTGCAGTTTGGCGGACAGACTCCACTTAATCTCGCGAATAGACTGCATCAGGCTGGTGTCAGCGTGATCGGGACTTCGCCTGACTCGATCGATCTTGCAGAAGACCGCAAAAGGTTCGGTGCTTTGCTGAAAGAGCTCGGCATCCCGCAGCCTGACAATGGCATGGCGGCGTCGGTGGAAGAAGCGCGGGAGATTGCGCAACGCATTGGTTATCCGGTGCTCGTGCGTCCGAGTTACGTTCTCGGCGGGCGCGCAATGGCGATTGTTTACGATCAGGAAGCGCTCGAGACGTATGTGCGCAACGCGGTTGGTTTCACTCCGGACCGGCCAGTCTTGATCGACAAGTTTTTAGAGCAGGCGGCGGAGTTTGATGTCGACGCGCTTGCCGATGACACGGCCTGCGTGATTGCGGGAATTCAGGAACACATCGAAGAAGCCGGGATTCACTCCGGCGATTCGTCATGCGTGTTGCCGCCGGTGCGCATCGATCCTGAGCACCTGGAAACGATGCGGCATTACACACGCAAGCTCGCGAAGGCTTTGTCAGTAAGCGGACTGATGAATATCCAATTTGCGATTAAAGATCATCGTGTGTATGTGCTGGAGGTCAACCCCCGCGCGTCGCGAACGGTGCCTTTTGTGTCAAAGGCTACCGGTGTCCCGATCGCGCGTATTGCGGCGCTGGTCATGGCAGGACAGAAGCTTCAGGAGTTTGGTTTGCCTGAAGAATTGACGGTGAAACGATTCTTTATCAAGTCGCCCGTATTTCCGTTTGCAAAGTTTCCGGGAGTCGATCCGGTGTTGAGTCCTGAGATGCATTCGACCGGCGAGGTCATGGGAATCGGCGACACATTCGGCGAAGCTTACGGTAAAGCGATGATCGGCGCCGGACTGAGTTTGCCTTCGGCCGGCAAGGCGTTTCTTAGTGTGAAGGATGCAGACAAAGGCGCAGCGGTTTTGCTTGGACGGAAGTTGTCGCGGCTTGGGTTTGGGATTGTGGCAACACTCGGAACTGCGGCACGGTTGCTCGAAGTCGGCATGAATGTGGAGACGGTGTTCAAAGTCAACGAAGGTCGACCCAACATCGTGGACCACATCAAGAGTGGTGAAATCTCGCTCGTGATCAATACGCCGCTGGGCCGCGCGTCACACTACGACGAACAGGCGATCCGGCGAGCAGCGTTGCAGTACAGCGTTCCGTGTGTGACTACGATGACGGGCGCGCAGGCGCTTGTCGAAGCGATCGCTGCAGCCGGTGCAGAGAACAATCCGAATGTGCATTCGCTGCAGGAGCTGCACGCGATGCGAAGTTCGATGGACGCCCTCTCGTCACTGTGAGGTAGTTTTGGAAATCAACTCCAGGGAAGCAATTCAACGCATACTCGATGAGTGCCGCACGATCGCGGTGGTGGGGCTTTCGTCCGATCCTTTTCGGCCGTCCAACAGCGTCTCCTCATACATGAGGCAGCAGGGTTATCGAGTGATTCCCGTGAATCCGAACGAGATGTCCGTCTTTGGGGAGAAGGCGTATCCGGATCTCTCTGCGGTGCCCGAGGAGATAGAGCTCGTTGATGTCTTTCGTCGTTCGTCTGAGGCTGGCAAGGCGGTCGATGAGGCGATTGCAGTTGGAGCGAAGGCCGTGTGGTTGCAGGAAGGTGTGATTGACAAGGCAGCAGCACAGCGCGCGCTCGATGCGGGGTTGTTGGTCGTGATGGATCGTTGCTGGCTCAAGGAACACATACGCGCCAGGCGCTGATCGCAATGGACAGGATTACAAGATTTGCAGAATTGACAAGATAATCCTGTCCATCATGAAAATCTTGTAATCCTGTGAAGCAAGTCTCTGGAATTAAAGCCGTCGTAATAACTGTGAGCGATGCCTGCTCGCGCGGGGAGCGCGAAGACAGCTCAGGCCAAGCTCTGGTCCAACTTCTCACTGACGCCGGCGCTGAAATCGTCGAAACTACGATGCTCTCGGACGACCTCGACCCACTAGTCGAATCGCTGCGAAGCTTTGCTAATCGCGACGATGTGAATTTAATCATCACGACGGGCGGCACAGGTCTTGGCCCGCGTGACAACACTCCCGAAGCAACTCAATCTGTAATTGAGCGTGAGGCGCCCGGGCTAGCTGAAGCGATCCGTGCCGAGTCGCTCAAAGCAACTCCGATGGCAATGCTCTCGCGAGGCGTCTGCGGAGTTCGCTCAGGAACACTGATCATCAATCTTCCCGGTTCACCCAAGGCTGTGAAGGAGAGTTTTGCCGTCATCCGACCGGTGCTGGCTCACGCAATGGATCTACTCGCCGGTCGTACCGCACACCGCTAGGAAAGAGCTTCCTTGTTGAGATCCAACACCTTCACGGTGGATTTCGCCGGCGTTGCTTTGTCTCTCACTACTTGCAGTTGGCTGACGTTATCCTCAGCCGGCGTGACGGGCTCGTCAATCAGTTTGGTGACAGCACGGCGCAGATCTGACGCAACACTTCGTACCGTACGCGACGCATTAAGCACGTGGAACCCATACTCACTGCTCATGCGATCGAACACCTTCAACATCCTCTTTTGATACTCGATAAAGCTGTCGTAAAAGTCATCGCCAAGATGAAGGTCCATGCCCGATTCCCAGTAGTCGAAACCGCGACCCGAGCTGAGCACGCGTTCGACGAGCTGCTGCGGCGACGAAATTCGCAGGTAAAAAACTGCGTCAGGCACGAGCGCCATGCTGTAGATCGAACGAATCCACGCTGTGTCGATACCACGCAGTTCGGCGCGCGCCATTGCAGAGTAGATATAACGATCAGTCAACACGACGAAGCCGGCCCGTAACGCAGGCAGCATTTCGTTTTCGAGCCGGTCGATGAAGTCGGTGGCATAGAAGAGTTGCATCGTGAGGCGGCCCAGGGTGTGGCCCTGCTTCGCTTCCTTGATGCCGCGTCCGGCGAGTACAGATCGCGTCATGCCGGTATCGAGCACGGCATGGCCGCGCGACTCGAGCCACGTGCGGAGCAGTGCGATGTGAGTGGAGCGTCCCACGCCATCGGTGCCTTCGATGACGATCAACTTGCCGCTGTATTCTTCCTGTTCGACGCCCGGTAGCGGCGTTCCGTAAAAGTGCTTTTGATTAATGGGTTTTGCCCCGCCTCTTCTTAAGGTGTTGGCTGATCAGCAAACGCATCTCACGCTGTTGCCTTTCAATCGAACGCGTCGCGTCGATGACAGTCAACCCGAATTCGGAAACCATGCGATCGTATTCTTCCAGGATCTTTCCCTGGAAGATCGTGAAACTCTCTTCAGGCTCGTCGGACCAGCCGAGGTCCATTCCTGCTTCGTAGTACTTCAAGTTTGGTCGACCCGAAACGATGCGATCCACAGCCACGTCGAGTGGCGCTCTGAAAAAGAATGCGACGGTTGGTTTTACCGCAAACGAGTAAACGTCTCTGACCCATGTGCGATCGCAACCACGTGCGACGTCTCGCGCGAACGCGGTGTAGATATAACGGTCTGCGAGCACGATAGCGCCGGCTTTCAGTGGCGGAACGATGTCGCGTTCAGTTCGATCGGCAAAGTCCGTAGCGTGAAGCAAAGAGAATGTAGCCGGCGTAAACAAGTGACGCTTCTTCGCGCGTTTTGTCGTATCCTTGACGAGCGGCGAAGAGTTCCATTCAGAAAAGAAGACAGGATAGCCTTCGGCTTTCAACCACTGGTAAAGCAGTGCGAGTTGTGTTGATTTGCCGCTGCCGTCAGTGCCTTCGACGACGAAGAGTTTGCCGGGAAACTGGTGTTGTCCGTAAGAGATCATCGGCGCACGAGCCTGGGTTATTCGTGTTACATCGGTCTAAATAAACAGGTAGATAAATCACAAACCTATGAGAGTTTTGTACCTCTTACGACATGCCAAATCAAGTTGGAACGACCCGACTTTGCGAGATTTCGACCGGCCTTTGAAGAAGCGGGGCCGCGAGGCTGCGGAACGCGTTGGCCAACGAATTGGTCTGGAAACACTGAGCAATCCCCTCGTGATTTGCTCTCCCGCTGTACGAACAAGCGAGACCGCAGAGGTCGTTTTGGCGAATGCTAACCTGCAGGTAGAGCCGCGTTTTGACGAACGTATTTACGAGGCTTCTCTGCGTGAACTGGTCGAGATCGTGACTGAGATCCCCGATGACAACGAGGTCGCAATCATGATAGGTCACAATCCCGGGTTTGAGGAACTGCTGTCGTTTTTGACCGGCGACCACCGGCGGATGCCGACGTGCGCCCTGGCAAAAATTCGGTTTGGGAAGGTGAGTTGGACTGAGGTCAGAGCGGGCGAGGGGAGTCTTGAGTGGTTTATCGCGCCGAAGGAACTGCCCGACGATTAGCGGTCGCTAACGAATTCCCCGTAGACAGTTCGCTTCTGCGCGCGTAGATGGTTACTCAGTATTTGGTAGAAACACTTCAGGCAAACACCTTTCGATTCCTCTTTCTCATCATCGCGAATCTTAGCTCCGCACCAGATGCATTGGACCAGAAAGGTGCGCTCAAGTTCTCTTCTTGGTTGATTCATCGTTTACCTCCTTTCGTGGGAGCTTACGCGGCGGAGGTTACGGTGAGGTTAATAGTCGGGGACTATATTTCTCGTGTCTGTCTTTTTTCTGAACCGGAAGGTGCGCGCGTCTCCTCCTACATTTTCTGGAGCGCGGAATGGACCTTGAGGATGATGTCCTTGAGTTTTTTAGTTCCTGGAGCGACTTCTTCTTTGCCAGAAGCGCGACCGCAGCCATCGTAAGTTGTCGGTGTCACTTCAATGTTAATTAAATAAAAGAAGAGCCGGTCACACGCGGTGCCGCACGCCGCGCGTGAACCTGCCCCTGAATGGTTTGGTTTGTGTGTCGTAGATCAGTCTAGCGTTTGAATCGACGTCGCACTACGCCTGCGATGCCTAGCAGGCCGGTGCCCAGCAGCACCATGCTAGCCGGTTCTGGAACAGCGCCACCGACAACAGTACCCTGAATCGTTGTCGTACCTGTTCCTGCTCCTCCTCCGACACCGGTTACCGGTAATGCAATCGTGTAAACTGGATTAACGGTATAGGTGAACGGTCCAATTGTCATTGATGTAGTGGAAAAGCTCAGGGTAGCGATTCCAGTGTTGAAGCCGAGGAATCCGTTGAGTGTACCCACGAAACTACTTGTTCCGGCAGGTGAAACCTGAAATACATTCAACGTGAAATTCCCGCCTATTGCCGGACCCTGTAGGTTCGCTGGTACTGTTGTTGTCACAACGATATCACCAAAGCTGACGCCCGCCGGTGTGTTCACCGCATCCGTGGTGCCATTAAAGGTGATCGTAGTCGTACCATTTACGCTTGAGAAATTGACGACGTTCGTACCGCTGATGCTGAAGACACCAGTCGTACTAAACGTCACCGGATCAGCTTTAACTGCCGCTGCGGCAAACGCCAAAAACCCGGCGCAGAGCAGTGGCATCAACACTTTTCTGAAGTTAATGTCCATATGTTTGTCCTCGTCGTCAGGAGCAATTCAGCTCCGGAATCGGCACTCCGCGCTGCCCGCACAGCAGCAACCCCCTTAGACAACGACCTCGAACCCGAGGGCACTCGGAACTGAGGTCAACCCATGTTCGAACTTGCTTGCGTGCAGCGAACTCCTGACCTACCCGACGGGCGACACATAAACAGAGCACCAGTGCCTCGCCGTGAGCGAATTAGACAACCTAATTCCACCCAGGGAATCTTTGCCGCTTTCGTTATCGGGGTTGACCTTGCGAGTTTTGCAGGGTCACAACGAACGCTGATTTGCAATCAAGCTGATTGGGGAAATCGTTTCGGCTTGGGGAAAGAATCGCCTCGACGAAATTGTGTCGGCACGGTAACAGAGAACCCATGTCTTTTTTGTGTTGAGTTTGTGATTATTGCATTTCTGTTTATTAAAAATTGCGGACTGATGAAGATCGACCGCTTGACATTGGAATTAGTTCCACGGTTTAGAATGCCGGTCATGAAGGCAGTGAGCGGCAATCGGGCTTTGAGTTCAGGCGAACTTGCTGACCGCGCGGGAGTCAGCAGAGACACGCTGCGACATTACGAACGCAAAGGTGTGCTGCCTCGTCCGCTGCGGGGTTACAACGGGTACCGACAATACCCTCCCGAGGCGCTGCAGCGAGTGCAACTGGTGCGGCGGGCGCTGTCGGTTGGTTTCACACTGGACGAACTGGCCCAGGTGTTGAAGGTCCGCGATGCCGGTGGAGCGCCTTGTGAGGAAGTTAGAAAACTGGCAGCGCAAAAACTAGTTGCCGTTCAGGACCAACTCAGCGAACTCACTGTGTTACGAGACGAACTCCAAAACACAATCACTGATTGGGATGCGCGATTAGCTCGTCGACGAGGAGGGAAGCGCGTCAACCTACTCGAGTCGCTGTCAGTCGATCCCGCCAAACGTTCACACCATTCAATCAAAAGAAAGAAGGAGAAGTGAGTATGAAAATCTTGGCTTCATTAATTCTCGCAATCGCGATTCTCGTGGTGGTTTACGCGCAGCAGCCCAAGCACGGTCACAACCCGGCTGACGAGCAAATGACTCAGCGCGGCGATCACGTTATGGGGTTTGACCATACAAAGACCACACATCATTTTTTGCTGGACGAATCAGGGGGATCAATTGAGGTAACAGCCAACAAATCCGAGGATGCAGAGAGTAGCGAGCAAATCAGAATGCACTTGAAGCACATCGCAATGATGTTCGCCGATGGGAATTTCAATGCACCGATGCTAATCCACGATCAAACACCTCCTGGAGTGCCGGTGATGCAGGAGTTAAAGGGCGATATCAAGTATTACTACGAAGAGATTGACCGCGGAGCGGCTGTGCGGATTTCAACGAAGAATCCGGCGGCATTGAAAGCGATTCACGACTTCCTGCGATTTCAGATAAAAGAGCACAAAACCGGCGATTCGCTGGTTATCCGTAAGTGAGCCGCGGATTGAACGGATGTTTCCGGATCGGCGCAGATCGGTTGCCGATCCGTAAAATCCGCGGCTAACTGCGACGGCGAGCTATCAAGTCGCCGCGTGAAAACCGATCGTCCTATCGCGGCAGCAGTAAGATGAAAAGAACGAACGCGAGACGCGGGATCACGTGCGTGTGAAACTAGATCAATCCGAGCACCAAACGCGCAAACAGAATCGCCCACGCTCGATCGACGTTTGTTGGTGTGTTGGAGTCGCTTTGACTCATAATGGGTCTCTCCTTACAGTTCGTGGTTAAGGTTCAGGAGCGATGAATGAAAAAGACGACAGTTTTATTTACCCTTGGTCTGGTGCTTTTATTCGGTGGCGCGACTCACAGTGCGGCGCAGGTAAAACGAGTGCAAATGCACATCGCCGGGTATCTGTGCGGGAATTGAGTGTACAACATCCAGAAGGCCGTGAGCCGTCTAGATTACGCACCGAAACTGAAAGAGATCGCAATTACCGACATCAAGAAGGGGCTTGGAGAATTTACTCCGAAGCCCGATAAGCCTGTTTCGTTCGCGGCGTTGAAAGCGACGTTGAAGAGCGCAGGCTATGTGCTCGATGCCGCCGACATCGCAGTCGCGGGCACGCTCGAGAAAGAAGGCGATCTCTGGGTAGTGACAGTAAAGACGTCGGGACAGAAGTTTGTGCTCGAAGGTCCAAATGTTACGAATGCAATATCAGGAAACGAACCCGGTTCGTCAGTCGAAATAATTGGCAATTGGAAAACGGTGGGGCACGGTACGAGCGCGCGTGAAGTAATCGTACCTGAAAGGCTGCGGGCATCTTTAAGTGACGATCGCTATTCTGTGCAGTTCGTTTCAGCGGCATTTGTGGTCCCCGATGATGAGACAACAAAACCTCTGGCTCCCATCCGCGTGACCTCCCCAGGTTTGACGGTTTATAAAGGAGGCGCGATCACACCACGCCTCTATTTAATTCGCCAGCATCTGGGAGCGCTCAAGGTCGATCGTCAGGTAGTAGATCTGAGCCTGTCGTATACGCCGTCACCACACGTCCAACTGGAAGCGGAAATCCCCATATCTCGAACAGCATTTCATGACGTATCGACGTCGGGATCAGGTGTTGGGCTGGGAAACATTACTGTCTGGTCCAAGTTTCGGTTCTTTCGCAAGGTTAAGACTTATGGTGACAGACAGGCTGCCGCGAGATTCGGATTGGAACTGCCGACCGGAAAGAAAGATGCTCCGAGTCAAACTCAAATCAACGCGCCTGCTTTCGTCCGGCAACAGCTCACCCCGATCAATGGTGGCTTGGCACCGCACTTCGATCTTGCGTTCTCACAAGCCGGTGGCCGATTTATTTTTGGTGGAAACGCCGAGGCGATTTTTCGTTCGGAACGCGATGGCTTTCGCATGGGGCACGAGCAGCGACTGAATACCGATTTTGAATACGTTCTCCTGCCACGCGAATATACAAAACCCGGCGGCGAATTATTTCTCATTCTCGAAACCACCTTTGTTCATCGTGGAACCGGTCGCCTCAACAGCGTTCCGGTCTCCGGCAGCAGTACAAGCGAATACTATCTGGCGCCCGGACTGCAATACGCCGCGCGTCCCCGGTTTGTGGTCGAAGGCAGCGTGCAGCTTCCAGTGGTCCTCAATACTGGTCCATTGACGCTGCGGAACGATGTCAACGTGTTGCTCGGAGTGAAATATCTGTTTTGAAGTTCATTTTAAAATTAGACTCTAGTTTGTCAGGACCGTTCCTTTACTTTGACAACCACGATCCTTCGCCATATCTTTCGTGTGCTTCCGGACCTTGCACCAGACGCAGAAAGGTTGGACTCCCAAAATGAGCTTCACAATCTCCCAAAACAAAGGGATTTTGCCGTGCCCAAGCTGCGGCGAGTCGATCTATAGCGACGCCGAAGTCTGCCGCTTTTGTTCGGCTCCGATTGATCGGGAAACAGCAGCGCGTGGCGCCGAACTCCAGAAGCGAGTAAACGATGCCTGCAATGAGGCGAAGTGGGTGCGAAACGCCGCCGGCGTGATGTGGTTCTTTCTCTTGTTACGTATGTTGTTTTTCCCGGCAGCGGGATTTGGATATATCGGATTGCTCTTTGCGATCCCGATCTGGCTGATTATCTGGCAGGCAAGATTTCGTGGTCTCGAAACGGCAGACCCGGATTACAAGACCGCAAAGCGCGACTGGCTCGTCGCACTAATTATTTGGCTCCCCGCAGTCGGGCTTTCGATAATCAGCTTTTTCTGGTGAGAAAGGACCTACTGCCGGGCTACTTATATACCCGTGCGTGTTTGAGCACGGAAATGATTCTCGCTTTGATCTCTTTTTTGTCCGGCCGCTTATACTCGCGCTCGAAGAACGCCCAACCCTCTTGCTCCTTTCGCGCGTAAACGTAACGAAGCAGGATGTCGAGCCTTGTTGATAGGTAGTTGCTGTCTTCGCCGGAGAGTCTCTCGATATCACTTTGAATGTCACGAAGAGCGTAGTCTGGAAATAGATAGTTCGCCGGTAAATACTTCCGCGTCTTCGGATCGTATTTGAAGATGATCTCGGGCAGTGGAATTTCTCCGATGTACATCTTGTCCTGCATGGTGTAGAACGCCGTCGCCGGCAAAGAGATCTCGTAGATGCCATCCTTGTCGAGGTCGATCACATAGAACTCTTCCCGGAACACGCCATAGTCCGAACTATCGAAGAGCACGCGAACTTCCGGCGTTACACTCACGACCCAATGCCGTCCGGTTCGCGGCACTGTCTGCGAGACGATGAACTGCTGCGAACTATTTCCCAGTAGGCTGAACAATCCGAATTCCGTGCTATTGCCTGCCACAAAATAGACACCGTCGAACTTGAGCAGTCTCCGGTTGTTCTTCATCAGCCCTGCGTAAGAAACTTCGAGGTTACGAACAGTCTCGTCGGTGATCGTCTCCGTGAGGTGTCTCATCTGGTAGCCGTTGTATGAGATGTCTTCATCGCTAAAGATGTCTATGAGTAGTTGCGGCTCTTCTCTTTGGGGAATCGGCTCTGTTGGCCCAGGAACAAGCTGAGCGAGTGTCTCAGTCTTCTGCGGTCGCGGAGCAGCTCCAAACAGCAAAAGAGAAACAAATGTCGTCGTGACGAAGACGATGGTCGACGCGATTGATTTACGTGTGATCTTCACAAGGGCCACAATTAAACGTATCGAAGCGAGGTGTGACAAAAGAGCTACCCTCGTCAACTCAGCCGTATTACCCACACACAGTCCCGCTTAACAAACATTTAAGGCGCAATTTACATGCACTTAACCGCTTGGGGATAACGTCTGCCTTTGTACCAATCGACATTCAAGGCATCAACTGAACTTCCACAGGAGAATTGTATGTACTCGAATAACGTTCCCCGGCCAGTCCGCCAGGTTTTGTTTCTGGTCACGTTTCTCGCAACTGTTTGTTTGATTCAACTACCGGCTCACGCCCAGCAGGACCAGGGACGCATCGCCGGAACTATCACTGACGCGAACGGCTCCATCGTCCCCGGCGCATCGATAGTCATTAAAAACGAACGCACAGGCGAAGAGAGAACGGCAACTTCCAGTGATTCCGCCGCCTACATCGTTTCCGGTCTCAGACCGTCTCTCTACACGATCACGGCATCCGCACAAAACCTGACGGTGCGTGCGACAAACGTGCAGCTGCTGGCGAGCCAGGAGTTGAATCTAAATTTGATTCTGCAGGCCACGGGCGTTGAGGCAAAAGTCGATATCGTTGGCGCGGCTGATACCGGCATCGACACCGGTACCGCGTCGATGGGCGTGAACGTTAATCCACGCGAAGTCGAAGCGCTGCCACTCAACGGACGCCAGCTCTCACAACTCTATCTGCAGGCGCCCGGCTCGGTGAACAGCGGCTCGGGCACGTTCGGCGACATTCGTTTCAGCGGACGCGCCGTGCAACAGAACGTGATTCGTTACGACGGAATCGAAGGGTCGGCAATCATCGACGCCTCGCCGGGTAACCTCAATGGTGAAGTTCCATCGCCGTTCCGTTTGCAATCGAGTCTCGAGAACGTGCAGGAGTTTCGCGTTGACTCGAGCAATTTTCCGGCTGAGTTCGGTACCGGCACCGGCGGGCAGGTTAGTGTTGTCACTAAACAAGGAAGCAATGCATTTCACGGCTCAGTTTTCGAATACATCCGCAACGACGCCTTAGACGCCGCAAACTTCTTCGACAACATCATCGGCCAAAAAGCGCCGCTGCGACTCAACCAGTTTGGCGGCTCTATCGGCGGTCCGGTTCTCAAAGACAAAGCGTTCTTCTTCTTCAGCTACGAAGGCTATCGCCTGCGAGCGGGCATCAACTCGGTTGAGGCAGTTCCCGGATCGGCCAGTCGTATTTGCGCGGCTCCTTTCGGCACGGGACCGAATCCCTGCACGTCGCTAAGCGTTTCCCTCTTGCCGGCGTTTCGTTCACCTGATGCAGAGATTATTTCCACGGGCACCGGAACAAACTTCTTCGACGTGGCCCAATTGCAGGCCAGTTCGTCAGTCAACGAGAATTCCGCGGCGCTGCGTCTCGACTACAGATTCAACCATAAGCACTCGTCGTACTTCCGCTTCTTCCGCGATCAGGGAAGCAACGATCAACCGGAAGGCGTCACTGGTCGACGTGTTTCGATCAAGGCAGTTCCACAAAACGGAGTCTTCGCGCTCCAGTCGTTGGTTACGCCGACACTCCTGAATGAATTCAAGTTTGGTTACAACAGCGCTTACACGCGAATCAATGGCCAGGCTCCGACGATCGCGGGCTTCGATCTTTCAGCAGCAGTCATCAACATCTCCGGCAACACCGCAAACTTTGCTCTTCCGGGCCAGGGAACGTCAGCCGGCACGGCGACGCCCGGCGGCCTCGTACGTGCAAACAGCGCCACGAATGGTCGCGGTCAACCGTACACGCCCTACACCTTCTCGTTTGTCGACAGCATTAATTGGACCAGGGGTAATCACAACGCGAAGTTTGGCGGCGAGTTCCGCATGATTCGCTTGTACACGGACCGTCTCGGTGGAACCACTTACACCTATTCGAACCTTCCCGCGTTCCTTGCGAACACGGCGCAGTCAGTACAGTTTTTGGGCGACGTGAGTGCTCCGAGTCCGTTCAACGGCGGTGCTACCGGACAAAGGTTTGCGAAGCAGGAGTACTACATCAGCTACGCGGAAGACGAGTGGAAGATCAGACCAAACCTTACGCTCAACTACGGACTGCGTTACGAGTACTACACGCCACTTCGAGAAGACCGGAATCTGCAGGTCCTGTTCAATATCACGAATGGAACATTCCGTCCGCCGACTGAATCCGCGTTCAAGTCGTCAAAGAACAACTTTGGACCACGCATCTCGATGACGTGGTCGCCGGATTCGAAAGGAGTCGGATTCTTCGGCGGCGGCCGCACGGTGCTGCGCGGTGGTTTTGGAATCTTCTACGGTCCCGGTCAAACAGAAGATCAGATACAGCCAATCGAGAGCGATCGCATTAGCTCCACGTTTACTACGGACCCGCTCAATTCGGCATTGCCGCCGAGTTTTCCGCTCGATCCGAATCAGGCAATCGCCTTCTTTAACAATCCCGCGAATGTAAACAGGCGCTCGTATCAACCGCGTGCTTACTCTCCGGATTACAAAATTCCCGAGAAGGTTTACCAGTACACGTTTTCACTACAGCAGGAGTTGTTCTCGGGAACAGTTCTGACTGCAGCGTACGTGGGCAGCCAGGGTAGAAACCTGTTTCTGCGCAGTGTCGCGAACAAGATTCTGCCGGGCCAGACCACGATTCTCAGCAACGGTGTGATACCCGCGGGTGTTGGTGTGGTGAACGTGCAGGATGTGAACACCGGTCGCATCACCGCTGTTCGCACGGTGCGTGAGTTTTCAGTCATCTCCGGAAACAACGCACTCCAGCCGTTCGCTGAAGTCGACTACAAAACAAGCGGTGGCGACGACAGTTACAACGCGTTTCAGATGACCCTCGCACGACGCATCACCACGGGATTGACACTCAATTCGCAGTACACCTTCTCGCGCAGCTTCGGCAACACTGCCGGATCAAACGAAGCGAGAACAGCTGCGATTCCCGATAACTTCGAAGCCGATCGCGGCTACAACAACTTCGACGTGCGCCACACGTTCAACTTCAGCGCGTTGTACAAACTGCCGTTCGGCAAAGGCACGAGTCACGACTTCGGCAGCGTGGGAAATGCTTTCCTGGGAGGTTGGGAGGTTGGTGGGATCATTAACGCTCGCAGTGGTCTTCCCATTGAAGTCGGTATCGTAAGACCCGACCTCGTGATGCAGTGCGCGCAAGACACTTGTCCCGTAACGCTCAATAACTTGGCCACCACGGTTCCGAGAGGATTTGTGGCCCAGCTTACAAGTGGCACACTGCCCTCTGGGTTTGTTGGTGTGATCAATACGCCGGGTGGCGGCGCCTCGCGAAACATTCGCCGGCCGAATCTTATTCCCGGTGTCAGTCCATACCTGAACAACGATCGCAACATCATCAATCCGGCGGCGTTCTCGATACCATTGCCAGGAACGTTCGGAGATTTGCCGCGCAATGCTCTGCGTGGTCCAAACTTCCGCCAGTTCGATCTGGTATTCAATAAACGTTTTCCGATTACTGAGTCTACAAACGTCGAGTTTCGCACGGAGATCTTCAACATCTTCAACATCGCGAACTTCGCGGTTCCGTCAACAACCCTGAACAACGCACTACCGACAGTTTCCACGGCCGGTGTTCTTTCAACCGGAGGGCTACAGCCGGGGAGTAGCAGTGGTTTCTCGCAATCACAGGCGGGCGGCACCTTCGGTCTGCTGCGTCAAACGGTTGAACGAACAGTTGGGCTGGGAACAAGCCGGCAGATCCAGTTTGCGTTACGACTCAATTTCTGAGGTTTCACTATGTCGTCATCACTACAAGATATCTACGACGATGGGTTTCTGCGGGTGGAGCATAAGAACTACTACGTCACGTGTGGGGGCAGCCCGATAAAGCTGCCCCGCACCGAGTTTTTGATCTTTTCGCGGCTTACGCGGACGCCGAATCGCATCGTCGCGGCCGATGAGCTTTGGAGTTCAGTCTGGGGAGGGAACAAGCCGCTCAATTCTGAAAGCCTGCATGTGTACATCTATCGACTCCGGGCGAAGCTCTCTGATTTCGGACTGCAGATCGAGACCATGGTTAACGTCGGCTACCGGCTAATCACCTCGAAAAGCTAACCATTGTTGGACACAGTCAGAACCACCTCGCGGTAGCGGGTGGGTGCCGCGCAGCGTTTTTCGAGTGGAGCCTACGGCGTACCCACCCGCTACCGAGAGGTGGTTCTGACTGTCGTTAACCGAGAGTTCAGATAGCGTTCAGTTAGATGTAACACGCCTTCCTTACGCTTGGGGTTTTACAAAAATCGGATTGGAGATCCTAAATGTCTGTCTCGAAAAGTATTCGGCTGGTAGCGTGTTTCACCGCTTTGGCGTTAGTGCTTTTCTCGATCGCCTGCAACGGAAACGGACCGAGTTCAAGCAACGGCTCGGTGAGTCTGCAGGGCGCTGGCGCCACTTTCCCGAATCCGCTTTATCAGAAATGGTTCAGCGAATACGGAAAACTTCACGGTAACGTCAAGATTGATTATCAGTCGATCGGATCAGGCGGCGGCATCAAGCAGCTTAAAGAGCAGACAGTCGACTTCGGTGCGTCTGACGCTCCGATGAAGGATGAAGATCTTAAGTCAGCACCGGGCGAGATCCTGCATATCCCGACCGTGCTTGGTGCAGTGATCATCACTTACAACCTGGAAGGCATGAAGGCGCCCCTGAAGTTTTCTCCGGATGCTATCGCAGATATTTTCCTCGGCAAGATAAAGAAGTGGAACGACCCGAAGATCGCTGCTGATAATCCGGGAGTGACACTCCCGTCGACAGACATCACGGTCGTGACTCGCACCGAAAGCAGCGGAACGTCAGCAGTGTTTACTGACTATCTCTCGAAGGTTAGTCCGGAATGGAAAGAGAAAGTCGGGGCTGGAACCGCGCCGAGATGGCCCGTAGGGATCAGTGGCAAAGGCAATGAAGGTGTGACTGGGCAGGTAAAGAGCACACCAAACACGATCGGCTATGTTGAGCTCGCCTATGCGGTTCAGAACAAACTGCCAGTGGCCCAGATCAAGAACTCGGCCGGAAATTACATTGACCCTTCCATCGACTCAGTGACGGCGGCCGCGGCTGCGTCAGTCGGCACCATACCTGACGATCTCCGCGTCTCCATTACTAACGGTAGCGGTCCGCAGACATATCCGATTTCCAGCTACACCTACATCCTGGTCTACAAGAATCAGAAAGATGCGGCAAAAGGAAAAGCGCTGGTGGATTTTCTGTGGTGGGGAATTCACGACGGCGAAGGCTTCGCGAAGGAATTGCAGTATGCGCCGTTGCCGGCCGACATCGTCAAACGAGCTGAAGCCAAGATCAATTCCGTTACCGCAGGTCGCGCCCCATTAAGGTAATGAGCTGGGCCACGGAAACGCGCAGATTATGGCTCGCCGGTCAGGGTTCGAACTGGCGGCGAGTGCTTTCGCCCACTGGAAACACCGGCGACGCAGTCTTTCGTGTGTTGATGTTGCTGGTTGCTCTTTTAATGATCGGGATCGTGCTCGCAATGGTTGCCGCGCTCGCCGCCGATTCGATGACTTCGATCCGGCAGTTTGGTTTCCACTTTTTGACGGGCCAGATGTGGGATCCGATCAAAGGTGAATTTGGAGCGCTGCCATTTGTTTACGGAACAATCGCCTCGTCGCTGATCGCACTCTTGATCAGCGTTCCCTTTTCACTCGGAATCGCGATTTTTCTGGTTGAGCAGGCGCCGAGTTATGTCGCGCGGCTCGTCGGGTTTCTCGTGGAGTTGCTGGCTGCGATTCCGTCAGTGGTTTATGGCTTGTGGGGCATTTTTGTTCTCGCTCCTGTGTTGCGGCAGTACGTCGAACCGCCTTTAGCGAAAGTATTGGGTTGGTTGCCGTTCTTTCGCGGCTCGATCACCGGAATCGGATTGCTGACGGGCGGAATCATTCTCGCGATCATGGTGACTCCGATCATCTCCGCTGTCGTTCGTGACGTACTTGCGGCGGTGCCCGGATCGCAACGTGAAGCAGCGCTCGCTTTGGGTGCAACGAAGTGGGAGATGATTCGCGTCGTGCTGGTGAATGGCGCGCCGGGTATTGCCGGTGCAGTGATTTTGGGATTAGGTCGTGCGCTGGGTGAGACGATGGCCGTGACGATGGTGATCGGCAATCGCCCGCAAATTAGTCTGTCGCTGTTTGAACCGTCCTACACGATCGCGTCTGCGATTGCGAATGAATTTACTGAAGCCACCGGCGATCTTCATCTCAGCGCGCTTGTCGAGCTGGGACTGATTTTGTTTCTCGTAACATTCATCGTGAATGGCATTGCCAGAATTCTGGTTTGGAGTGTAACGCGAAGAACTGGTGGAGTGGGTAGGGCTGCGTAATGGCTGAGTACGCCAATGCCGATCGAGTGCGTCGCGCGACCAGCGCTGTGATGACCACCTTGACAGGTCTTTGCACTGTGCTTGCTGTCGGCGCGCTGCTGGTAATTCTTTTCTACATTGCCTGGCGAGGTATTGGTTCGCTCAATCTACAGTTCCTGATCGATCGCCCGCGGCCGGTTGGTGAAGGTGGTGGGATCGGGAACGCGATTCTTGGATCGCTCCTGTTGCTCTTGATTTCATCGGCTTTCGGCTTGCCGCTCGGGATTTGTGTCGGGATTTATTTGTCGGAGATTGGCCGCGGACGTTTCGGCGGCATGGTCCGTTTCATCGTGGATACGCTCACCGGGATTCCGTCGATCGTTACCGGAGTTTTTGTTTACGCGATCCTCGTGTTGCCGATGAAGCACTTCTCGGCGATGGCGGGTGGCGTTGCGTTGGCCCTCATCATGATTCCGATCGTCGCGCGCACAACGGAGGAGATGCTGAAACTCGTGCCGCACAGTATGCGTGAGGGTGCTCTTGCGCTGGGCGCACCGCAATGGCGCGTGATATTGGGCGTAGTTGTTCCAGCGGCGGCGCCGGGGATTGCAACGGGAGCAATGCTCGCGATTGCGCGTGTCTCCGGAGAAACGGCGCCGTTGTTGTTTACGGCTTTCGGGAGTCGATTCTTTCCGGAGTCGTTGAACGAACCGATCGCGTCGTTGACGGTGCAGATCTACAACTACGCGATCTCGCCGTACGACGAATGGCACGCGCAGGCGTGGGCGGCGACGCTCGTGTTGATGACCCTCGTGTTGGGGATCAACATCATCGTGCGGTTCTTAACCCGGAAAAAGTTTTAGACATGAATTACAGGATGAAACAGGATTTACAAGATTCAGACGGCGTCTTTTAGTGCCTGCTCGACCCGGCCGGCGAGTTCGGAACTACTGCTCGTCACCCGGTTGATTCGCAAACCGTAAGCAACGTTGTCGAAGATCGACTTCGGAAACGGATTCGACTTCTGAAAGACCATGCCGACGCGGCGGCGCAGGTCGACCACGTCGACCGAGGGCGCGTAGATGTCGGCCCCGTCGATGCAGACAGATCCTTCGACGCGACTGCCTGGAAT
>JBKPPU010000036.1:0-33733 GCA_046733695.1 Acidobacteriota bacterium | reverse complement strand
GTTGAAGACATTGGATCCTACACACGTCGGACAATGGGGCACATACATCACAAC
This sequence comes from Acidobacteriota bacterium, assembly GCA_046733695.1. Taxonomy (GTDB): domain Bacteria; phylum Acidobacteriota; class Blastocatellia; order Pyrinomonadales; family Pyrinomonadaceae; genus PSRF01. The sequence continues at coordinate 33,679 of JBKPPU010000036.1, read as the reverse complement.
GCCAGTAGTAAGCGCCACCTCTGCGCAGGTCAATATAAGAACTAGCGTTGACAATGACAGCCAGCAATCCGCACAAGTTAGATTGGTTACCCGCATACACGATCCGCAGCAGCAAGAAGTTGCGAGAGTCGAATCCGACCAGACTATTGAGGCAAAGGCAGGTCGAGAGTTTGCACAGAAGGCCAGTGTCGAATCGCCAGCGTTGTGGTCGCCCGATACGCCGGCGCTTTATACAGTGGTTTCTGAGGTGTACCGTCTGGGCCGGCTGGTAGATCGAGTGGAGACGAGATTTGGCATTCGTACGCTGTCGTTCGACGCGACTAACGGCTTCCAATTGAATGGGAAGTCGTTGAAACTTAAGGGAGGCTGTCTTCATCATGACAATGGGCCACTCGGTGCGCGCGCATTCGACCGGGCAGAGGAGCGTCGCGTCGAGCTATTAAAGGCGAGTGGCTTTAACGCTCTCAGAATGGCTCATACTCCTCGGTCAAGTTTTCAGTTATCGGGCCTGGATCGATTGTTGGGGTAGGGAACGCTAATCCTGTAAGCACGGAAAGCTATCAGCAGCCACAACGCAAAGCGTGGCAGGGAAGGTGTCTGTTAATAATAAAGTCGACCAAACAAGCCGGTCCGGTTACCATCACCGCATCAACGCCCGGCTTCACTCCAGCGAAACTTGTCCTGAATACTCTTGCCCCATAACAGTCAGCACGAGTGGGTCGCTAAAGCGGGGGCTTGCCCCGTATTTCTAAGGTATGCTGTGCTACCGCGCGCAGAGAAGTCCTCACAAGCATAATCGTTGGCTTTGCGGATCGGTCGTCTCTGGCTTACGCTCTTCTGAGTCGCGGCGTTAGGCGAAGAATGGATGAGGAGCTCTAATGAAGAATGAATTTCCCGCGGCAGTGCCCGAGATACCTGTTACTGATATGGACCAGGCACTGGACTACTATGAACACAAGCTCGGCTTCAACACAGATTGGGGCGGAGCCGACGGAGGGATCGCGGGAATTTCAAAGGGGCACTGCAGGATGTTCCTCACAGACTCTGCGTTTCGCGCCCATCATCGCAACGCTCCGCCAGTGATGATCTGGCTGAACCTCAATAGCAAAGAAGAAGTAGATGAGCTGTACGAGATCTGGAAGGCTGGCAAAGCAAGAATCATCTCACCTCCGGAATCGAAGCCGTGGAAACTGCACGAGTTCACAGCATCCGACTTGGACGGCAATCTATTTCGCGTTTTTTATGACTTCTCCAGAGACGTTTAGCATTGGTGAATCATCACCACAGAACAGACAAAACGTAAGATCTAGATTCTTGATTGGATAAGGGCTTACACGCCAGCTTGCTTAGAATGAGGCAGCGTCCCGGAGGTCTTCCGAAGCCTCCGAGTGCAAAGAATTTTTCATTCAAATTCAGCCTTCAGCTTTGTGAGGGTTTCGGGACCAGGCAATAAAGAAACAGTCCCATTTTCTATTTCGGTTTGCCTGCGCTCGACTTCCGCTGCCCAGGCTTCTTCGACTTCGGGATCAGCATCAAGGGTCGCAATCAATCGATCGACAAGTCTAGCTCTATCCGGAGGTGTTAACTGTAAGGCCGCGGCTTCAAGCGTCTCGACGGTTTCAGATTCCAATGCCATTTCCCTCCATTCAAGATTCGCCGAACAATTCTATTTGAACATCATCCCATGGGATCAACTCCACCGTGCCTGCGAGCGCCGGGAACGGCTCCGCCTGTGTTTGCATAAGTTTAATGAAGAAATAAAAGTCATTGAGGAAATCACGTGGTATGTTTAGAGCATCCGCTCACATCCGAGCGATGCGAAGATTTCGGACGGTGTTTACAAGAACCAACTCCTCAATAACTCGAGCGGATTTCGAACGCCATCTATTAAGGTTAAGCGAGCAAGTGAGCTTGTCTCAATTTTAATTGGATTCGCTATCTCTGCGGGAAACAATTAACGGAGGACAAGCACGGCGATGAAAACCATAACCAAACAAGAGGCGCAGGAGTTCAAAGATAGGTGGGAGTTTGTTAACAATTCATCGCTCATCAAATCCGAAATACATCGGCGGAAATCAAGCTTCACCAATTGAGCGTGATGTTTATCATTGGGCAGAGCCGTTCGCCCGTTTTCCTGGCCGAAGAGCAGGAAGTCCGTAATCGCTGGCGCTTCTTGAAGCAGAAAGCAAATGTCTGAGCCTCAACTGCCACAGAGTCTTCTGCGAGTTCTTGCTTCGCTTACAGAATGGTTTACGGATCAACATGTCTCTTACGCACTAATCGGAGGAGCCGGGTTCGAATCCTCTCGCCCCGACCAGTTAAATCAAGCACTTACGGCTACCGCTAAAGGTGGCCGTTCTCGTTTTTGTGGCAGGGTTGTCGTAGGACGCGCAATCTTACGGTTACGGGGCGATTCGAATCGTGCCGGTATTACTAGCCTGTCCATAAAGAAAGATCTGGACCGTGTAAGTACCGGGCACTAAAGTATTCGGAAGCCTTATCACTACCTCCGTAAATTCAGAATTCGGAATTACTCTAACAGCTTCCGCCGACACAAAATTAAATACCCCATTGCTATTTTGTAAGAGAGTGACTTGTACATCTGCCGCCGACCCGCCTGGATTCAGTTGCAAATGCCGGACGAAAAATGCGACTCGGGTATTGCGATCAGGTCCGGTCGAGTACCACTCCGGAATACCTTGAACACGAAACGGATCCCGGAGAGCCAACAGCGCATCAAGAGCAGCGACTTGACCCGCAATCGGACCAGACTCTTCAAGCAATAATTCCAACGGATCGTCGTCCTCGATTACGATGAATGCAAAACTGGGAACCGCCAACGCCGCTCCGACTGGATTCAAAAGACCAACGCCAAAACCCTCACCCCCCTCAGCGTTGTTATCGCCGCAAATCTTTACTGGGATAGAAAAAGCGCTAACGCTCGGAGTGAACGATAGAGTGCCGGAAGCCGAAATATAGTCGACACCCGCGTTATTACACGAGCTGCCGCCCAATGCACCTGCGTTAACCGTTGTGAAATCGACGCTCACCGCCCTCCCAGTCGCAGCCGAGAGGCTGATCGTAAACAAAGCATCTGTCGTGCTGCCGGCATTGCCTTCAACAACATTAGCGCCGGTGACGCTGATCGTCGGCACGGTATCGTGATCTTGCAGAGTTACGACGAGCTTAGCGGGCGCTCCCAGTGCCTCAAGGTTCGCCGTGCTCAACGAAATCGAAAACGTTTCATCGAACTCAGTCGTGGCATCGTCTGCAATCGGGATCTGAATCGTCTTGGTTGTCTCACCGCCCGTGAACGTCAACGTGCCTGACGTCGAAGTGAAATCCTGACCTGCGATGGCAGTGCCTTCGGTGGTTGCATAGTCAACACTCAGATTACCGGTGGTACCGCCTGTGCGCACGACGATTACTGACAGCGTCCCGACATCTTCAATTACCTTCATTGAAGTCGCAGTGAATTGCACATTGCCAGCCGCACCAGTTGAGTCAGCCGCCGAAAACTCCGACGTGTTTCCATTGGGATCACTCGCTGTTGCAGTGATGACGCGACCAATCGGTAAAGCAATCGGGAACGTCGCATTGATCGTTGCGTCGCCATTGCCATCTGTGGTTACCGAGGTCGTGTTGAAGAACTGCGCTCCTTCTCCATTTCCAGAAGGATCCACCGATCCATTCGAATAGAAGTCGATCTGAAAAGTGGTGTTGGACAGAGACTTCAAAGTTCCCTGAATCGTCGTGCTGCTACTCGACGACATCACGCCGGTAATCACGGGAAAATTCTGAAGGTTGTTTGGGCCTGTGTCCGGATCAGTACCATCGTTGGGGGTAACGCCATTCGCTCCGAGATCGATTCCGAGGCCGTTGTTTGAAAAAATCGAATTGCCGCGAATCGAGTCGCCGTGAGCGTTTCCGGAGACCGTGATGCCGCCCGCACCGTTGAAGGCAATCCTGTTAGCCGCCTCAATCTGCGAGCCGCCGATGGTGTTATTTACTGCGCCGTTGATCGCGATGCCCTGTAGGTTATTTGGTAGCGGTCCGGTTCCCGTTGCATTGAGTCCGATAAAGTTTCCCTGAATGACATTCCCGACAGTGGTGGAGAAGAAACCGAGTTGAATGCCGACCGAATTTCCCGAAATGACGTTTCGCGCTTCGGGAACAAGGCCGCCAATCACATGGTTATTCGAGGTGATATTAATGCCCGCACTTGAACCACCGAGGGCCTTGGTGCCGGTAACGTCAGTACCGATGTAGTTGCCCTGGATGATAGCGCCCGTGTCTGTGCTGCTGAAACCGAGAGAGATATTGCAATTGTTGCTAAAGGTGCCGTTCGTAGAAATGATATTTCTCGCCCCCGGCTCGGTGCCGCCGATCAACGCACCGTCAACGGCCGAAACACCATTGCCACTATTACCCAAAGCCAATGTGCCAGTTATGTCTGTACCAATGAAATTGCCTTGTACCTTACTACCAGTGCCACGGATGCTCACACCATCGCTCGAATTGCCTGAGATGACGTTTCTGGCTCCGGCCGTGAGCCCACCGACAAGTATGTTCTGACCGTTGGCCGAAATACCCGTGGTGTTCGGAATTTTCTTTGTTCCGGTGACATCTGTTCCGATCAAGTTACCTTGAATCCTCGTGCCTGTGCCGCTGGTGATGACTCCGGCACCTGGGTTCCCGGAGATTAGATTGCCGGCTCCGGCTGCAGTGCCTCCGATGAGATTATCAATCGAGGTCGCACCGAAAATCGCTATGGCAGTTGAGTTGTGGAGCTCTGCCGTTCCTGCCGCATTCGTTCCGATAAAGTTTCCCTGAATTGCATTGGCATTGCCCCCGTTGATCTCAAGTGCATTAAGTGAATTTCCTGAGATGACGTTTCGCGCCGCCGCACTGCTACCACCAATCAAATTGTTCGACGAGTTCGTCAGTTGCATACCGCGCTGATTTTGTCGCGCGGTCGTCCCATTCGCTCCGACGCCGATGTAGTTCCCCTGAATCACGTTGTTGTCGCAGTTATTCAAGGAAATGCCGCTACCACTACGGAAGTTTACAATTGCCAACCCACGCACAGTGGAACCGCCTGCCCTGATACTTAAACCATTGCCACTGACCGTGGTGCCGAGCCCTAGTCCATCAAGTTCAATAAGCGGTGCACCTGCGTATCCCGGCTGAGTAGTGGCGTCGATAATCACTCGATCCGTAAGCTCGGGCAGGGCAATTAAAAGAGAAATCACCTTTACTCCCGGTCCAGGAATGTTGAAAGTGATTGTGTCTGTGCCGACTGTGGCGTTTGCGTTGATGATAGCGTCGCGCAGCGATCCGGCGCCGTGGTTGTTGACATTCGTCACCACAAAACTCTGGCGTGTGGCAGCGAAATCCGCGGTCTGGTTAGCACCCAGGTTGTTGAAGGTCTGAGCTGAGCCAAAGTTAAAACCGAGTAGCGATGCAGTTACGGTATAGTTTCCGCCTGCGACGAGTTCAAATGAATAGTTACCATTGCTGTCGGTAGTTCTTAGCCCCGGTTGAGATCCGCTGAGCGTCACCGTGACGCCGGCCAGGCCGACGCCGTTTTCGCTGACTTTGCCGCTGATCGTGAAAAACTGTGCAGCACTCGCTGTAGCAGTGAAGTCCAAAACCTGATCGCTGCTGAGATTGTTGAAGGTCTGGCTAGCCGGCGCCATTGTGAAATGAGCCTTGCTTGCAGTCACGGTGTAGTTTCCGCCTTCACGCAATCTTGTGAACTGGTATGACCCATCACCTTCAGTCAACACACTGGTTAGCGACCCGCCATCGTTCAAAACAACTTCCGCACCACTCAGCGGCGTAACACCGTTAGCCAACACGCGACCACCAATGAGGTACGACGTCGAGAGCTTCGAAATAAAAGCGTCCAGGGAACCACGGTTGAAAGGCTGATACGTGCCTGGAGTAACGGGAAAATCCAGGGACGTCGTAGATCCGGTGACATACGCACTGCCCGAAGAGTCGACCGCGATACCAACAGCCTGGGCGTTGACGTTGGCGAAACTGGCTGGAAAAACTGGACCACCAATAAAGGTTGAGTAGATCAAACTAGTCCCTGCTGCATTGATCTTGGTGACAAATCCATCGGAACCGGAGGTTGCGCTTGTTGTGAGATAAAGCGTTGAAGACCTCACCGGATCAACCGCAACTGCAAAGACCTGTGATACGTTGAGTCCTTTATTCACCTGTTTCCATGTTTGCCCGTTGTCAGTGCTTTTGAAAAGGCCCTCAGAGTTAGAGAAGAACGGACTTGTTATCAGATATAGCGTTGCTGCATTTATTGGATCGAAGACGATCTTTCCGGTCTTTGGAGGAACTGATGACCAGCTTGCGCCTCCATCGACACTTTTAAATAAAGTCTGATCAGTGTTGGCATACAAAATTCCTGGTGTATGCGGACTAACAGCAATCGCGCGCACGGCTTGAACTGTAGTCCCGAGTGATTGCCAGGTAGCGCCGGCGTCACCACTCTTGAAAATCCCGCCGGGACTATTACTGTCCACTGCATAGATAATCGAATGGTTCAGTGGGTCAATAACCAGTGAGGTGGGCTGCTGCGGCGGCGCTCCTGCGAGCGGCGACCAGTTATCCGCTCCATCAGTTGTCTTATAGATATGGCTACCACTAAAACAACAACCCACACTTACATAAACAACATTGGGTGTAACCGGATCGATAGCCAGACTAGTAGGGTCAAACGAAGGTAATCCGTTGCTTCGCTGGATCCACAAATTTCCGCCATTCGTGCTTTTATAGATCCCCCTACTACCGCTGCTGAAATCACTGACCGCTATATACAACGTGGAGGGTGCCACTGGATCGATCGCCATTCCCACCACATTCAGGGCGACAGTCAGACCGTTGTTCATGGCCGACCAGGTTCTGCCACCGTTAGTGCTTTTGAAAACGCCGACCCCGGATCCCGCGTAGATCGTTGAAGGCTCTGTTGGATCGATTGCCAGAAGATTGACAAAAGAATTTCCGCAACAGCCAGTGGCTGTAAAACCGTAATTGTCGTTGCTCCAGTTCGCCGCGCCGTCGACGCTTTTGTAGAGCGGGCTGCGGGTGCGCACTGCACCCAAAGTCAGTGGAAAATTTCCTGAGTCAGTGGTTCCTGTCACATAGGCATTGTTTGCCGAGTCAATCGCTATACTGCGACCTACATCGCTTTGGACTCCACCGAGATAGGTGGAATAAATCAGTGCCGAACCCTGACTGTTGAATTTCGTAACGAACGCGTCTCCCTGAGAACCACCAGCAGCAGATGCCTGAATCGGATTCACCGTGGGGAAGTTCGATGAATCAGTGTTACCGGTTACGTAAGCGTTTCCGGAGGTGTCCGCGGCGATTCCCCAACCAGCCTCAAAACTACCAGTGCCACCAAGATAGGTTGAATAGATGGGCGACCCAGTCGGGTTGAGTTTAGTGACGAAAGCGTCCCCTGAGGAGGAGGGCGAGAGCGTCGGCTGAAATGCATTGGCGATCAAAAAGTCATTAGAACTCGTCGAGCCGGTTATGTATGCGTTGCCTGAGGCATCAACTGCTATGGCATTCGCTATGTCACATGAAGCACCCCTGAGATACGTCGAATAAACATAAGAAGGCACACTGGGATTCAACTTGGTCACGAATGCGTCATTACAACTGGTATTAGCGGGTGCTCCCTGGGCGGCGTTGACCAGGGGGAAATTCGTTGAGGTAGTCAGGCCGGCGACATAGATGTTTCCGCTTCCGTCGACTGCAATGCCATTACCATTCTCTTCATTACTGCCGCCAAGCAAAGTCGAAAACAGAATTCCAGAGCCTGATGCATTCAACTTGGTAACAAAACAGTCGCTGGAGAAAGATGTCCCCGTTCCGACGTACAAAATCGATCCATTAGTCGGGTGAGGGGCGATAGCACGAACCGACAGATTCCAGAGACCAGTATTGGCTGGGGTCCAGTTTGTTCCTCCGTTTGTAGTTTTAATAATCCCCGTGTTACCAACGGCTGCAAAAACACCCGAAGTCGTTGCTGCCATCGCATTGACTTGGTTGAACTGCGGTATCCCGTTCGTGAGTGGAGTCCAGGAAGTCGCACCGTTTGTACTCTTATTGATACCTCCGGTGGAACCATGGCCGGTAAAAATCGTGGCCGGATTGGCAGGGTCGATCACGATGGTGTTGATGACCGTCGGACTTGGGCCACCCATTCCGTTGTTCATCGCGGTCCAGACACTGCCGCCGTTTGTTGACTTAAAGAAACCACTGCCCAACGTGCCTGCATAGATCGTCAATGGCGCCGTTGGATCGATAGCGATTGCACGAACGTTTGGAGTGCCCGGTACGCCAAAATTGTTTTGTGTGACCCACGTAACTCCGCTGTCTGTACTTTTGAACGCACCATTGCCTGCACCAACGTACATAGTCGACGGCGTCGAAGGATCGAACACAATGCAGGAGATGGTTCCGAAGGTGAGCGGTGCGGTAACTACGGGATTCCACGTGTTTCCACCATCGGTCGACTTTATTAGACCACTGAATACTCCCATGAAAAGCGTAGAAGAGTTGGTTGGGTGTACTGCCATTGCGCCGATAAACGAACCACTTGGTAACCCGGCGCCCGTTCCTTTGGTCCATGTTGCTCCGCCATCGGTGCTGCGATAGATTCCGTCTGTCGTCGCTTCATAGATGATGTTGGCGGCGTTTGGGGCTACGACAACCGCAATGGCGTCTCCAGCCAGTCCTGAATTTTGATTGTTCCAGTTGTCGGCCGCATCGATGGTCTTAAAAAAGCTGCTCGTCGTTTTTAAGCCGTTGACTACGGGAAAGTCACTCGAGGAGGTGCTTCCAGTGATGTGAGCATTTCCAGTTGAATCCACAGTAATACCAAGTCCGTTGGTGAAGCCCGGGTTATTACCGTTGAGGTACGTCGAGTAGACCAAGGAACTCCCCGTAGGATCGAGTTTTGTAACGAATGCTCCGCCTCGTGTGGGTGCCGTCTTGAAAGCTCCTGCCGTGGTGGGAAAACCCGTAAAGTCGGTCGTGCCTGTGACGTATGCGTTTCCCTGAGAATCGACTGCGATGGCCGAAGTTTGATCGTTATTGCTCGAACCCAGCAGCGTTGAGTATGAGAGCACGGGATCGATTACGAGTGGTTTGGTGGAGTCAAACGGATCAAGTCTAAACCTCACCTCGTTTCCGTTGATGACGTAGGTACCATTAACCTCGCGACGAATACCATTTGGATCGAGCTGGTAAATCACCGGCTTGTTCAGCGACACTTCCGCCTGCTTCAACGCGAACAATAATTTGCCGGTCTTGTCGAGCCGAATTCGATCGGCGCCGGCGACGCTGAATCTGATGAGTTTTGGATTTGCACCGGCACCCACTACGAAGTCGTATTCGAGCTCTCGTTGACTGCCGTAATACACAACATCGATTCCCGGATAGATGTCTTTGAAGTATGCTTTCTTATAAGTTCGAATATTGCGGCGCCACTTCTCTGGATTGTTACCGATGAAGTAGTTAACTCTGCCGGGCAATTCCTCCTGACCTTCCACTTGCGGCGTTGCATTAGCACCCAGCATCTTGAGGCGCAGGACCGTGCCTTCGCGTACGTTCTCACCCTCGCCTGCCGGTTGTTTCGACTTATCTGCCTGGGAAGTTCGCGGTTTTTGCACTCGTAGAACAGCATCAGTCGAAGTCAGAAATAGATCGTAGCCAGGTCCGTGCGCCAGGAACTTCACCTCGTTGTCTATCTGGCCTTGATTTTCCTCAAAGCTGAGCGGCAACTTAGCGAAGTTTTCCGCGAGTCTCGGTTTGGCGGCCGGCTTTAGGTTTGCCGGAGTTGCTGGTTCGGGATGGTTGCTGTGGTTTCGTGCTGCCACAAAAACCACACTTGCGAGAGCGGCAAGCAGAAAAGCAATTCCGAGTGTGAGCACAGTCCGACTAATACGCGACGAAGAGCGATTATGTAATTTCATGGTAAAGGAAAACTGTCTACTAAGACGGTAACCTGACGTTCGCGTGGGAAGGTTGGTACCTGGGCTACTGAGATTTATTTTCGGTTGACGACCGCTCAGATGTCAACGAAAAAGTAACGTCGTTTTCTGGACTTTGCGCCTGGCGCGCGACAGCGATTTAACCATCACGCGATAGCGAATGCCTTTTGACATCACTGCGCTACGATCGCGCTATCAAAAGCGCCAAGCCTGCCAGAGGCCAGAACTGCGCCGGAGCTTTCTGTTCGTTACACGCCGAAGCCGCCGTCAATCGTTAAGGCCGTGCCCGTCACGTAAGCAGACTCAGGGCTGGCCAGATACGACACCAGGGCAGCAACTTCGTCGCCTTGACCGTAACGTTTAATAGCCAAATAGGGCGTCAAGATTTCAGCGAATGGGCCAGTCGCAGGGTTCATGTCGGTGTCCACGGGACCGGGTTGCACGACGTTCACTGTGATGCCGCGAGGGCCAAGGTCGCGGGCGAGACCGCGCGTCAGTCCCGCGACCGCAGCCTTGCTCATTCCGTAAATGCTGCCCCCGGCGACGGGCATGCGATCGGCGTTGATGCTGCCGATGGTGATAATGCGCCCGCCTTCCTTCATGTGACGCGCTGCCTCTTGAGCAGCTACAAAGACTGCGCGGACGTTCACCGCGACAATGCGATCAAATTCGTCGATCGAGATATCATCGAGCGGTTTGAAAATGGCGATGCCGGCGTTGTTGACCAACACATCGAGGCCGTCAAAGGAATTCACCGTTTCGGTGACGGCATTTCTCACCGCACCCGCATCAGTGTTGTCAGCTCGAATGGCGAGTGCGCGTCCGCCCGCTGCTTCAATTGAGCGTACTACTTCTTCGGCGCCCTCCTTTCCACTGCTGTACGTTAGAGCGACAGCGGCGCCGTCAAGCGCGAGTCGTTTGGCGATCGCCGCACCGATACCACGCGAACCACCGGTGACAAGCGCTACCTTGCCATCAAGCTTCTTTGAATTTGCATTCATGGTCTAACCCTCCACTCGTCCGGCAAAACAAATAACTTTCAGATCTTCTCGCTACGCGCCAAGTTAACCTTTGCGCGTCAGTTGTCCAGTTCCCAAACCTGCAGTAACTATACCGCGAATTATTGCTGCAATTCCAAACAGCGAACTCGCTGCGAAAAGCTCAGCACGTCCGCCGGAATGAATCGTCGCCCGCGTAATTACTCAAGGCGGCGGTGATTGAGAATGTAGAATCGTCTTTGATTGCGGATTTTTACAAGATTGACGAGGTTGAATCGTCTGGATCGCCCATGTTTTCTTTTTTGTTGACGATCAGAGACCGCCGCAGTAGCGAGTTTAGATTGTATCGTTCCGTTTTGTACGGACGTACTTTGCTTGCCTCGGGTTCTCCCCAGTCGTCTTCCTTGTAAAACCCAAGCACGAGAGTGTCGCCTTTGTCTGCGAGGATGCGAGCCCAGCGGCGGAAAAAAACTTCACCTCGCCACGGATCAACCACCGCTACATAGGAGGCGCCTAAACCACCATCTTCCATCGTGACGAGTAGAGCTCGTTTGTTCTTGCTTGTCACCACTTCCTTAACCGTTTGGACCATGAAATAGTGCGACAGTATGCGCTTTTGATTGCCCGTGTCGACGTCATAAAGATGCAGGCTCTGGCCCTCATTCTCGTAGCCGCCGGCGCCGTCACTGGACGAATACAGCACGTGTCGCCCACGGTTAATTATCCACGCCTGCTGTGCGTGGTCTGTGATCTTCTTCTCTGTCCCACCGATCATAGCGAACAGAGATCCGTAAATGTCCCGCATCTCTATTCGTACGTTCGTGGCCCTCTGCGCAACGACATTAACAGCCGAAACAATCAGGAGAGCAACGGCTGGCATTGTTAATACAATTCTTTGGCAGCTTTTCATATTCTGCTTTCCTCGCTCTGCGGAACGTACTGTAGGAGCGGCCCTCCGTGGCCGCCCGGCGTCGGACTCGATCCTTTGGCAAAATATCGTCAGTCCTTTCACAAAGAGATCGATTCGACGCCAGTACGTTCGGAGACCCTCAACTAATAAAGGCGCAAGAAGACGGAGAAAAGTATCACTCGCTTCGTAAAGCGATCGTCGGGTTCACTTTCGTGGCACGTCGCGCGGGGACGTAAGAAGCCGCTACTCCCACTGCGATGAGCACAGCCGAAACGCTAGCAAACGTCAGATAGTCAGTAGCGGTTACCCCATAGAGAAGGCTTGCCATTAAACGGGTCAAGGCGTATGCCGATATCAACCCTGCCGCAACGCCTATCAAGGTCAACGTCAGTCCCTGCCGAAGCACCAGCCGCAACACATCCATTCTTCCGGCGCCCAGCGCCATACGGATCCCCAACTCGCGTCTGCGGAGTGTGACTGTGTAATTCATCACGCCATAAACTCCTACCGCCGCCAACACCAACGCCACTGTAGCGAAAGTGAGCAGTAGCGTCATGTTGAACCTCCGGCCCGAGAGCGACTTCGTTAGAACTTGCTCCATGGTCTCTACATCAGTCAGCGCTTGTTCTTTGTCGATTGAATAGATGGCCGTCGAAACAGGCTGGAGCAGGCCTTCCGGATTCGAAGCAGTCCGCACCACGAAACTCATGTAAGGTCGTGGCGATTGTTTGTACGGAAGATACATCATCGCGGACGAATCGACGTCGAGCCCACTCGCCTTAACATCACCCACGATACCGACAATTTCGCGCGGCCCTTGCTCGAGGTGAAACGACGGCGTCAGCCGTTTGCCGATCGGATTCTCGCCCGGCCAGAATCGTCGCGCCATTGCCTCGCTGATGATTACAACCTGTACGGTATTATCACGATCCTGGTCGCTGAAGAAACGTCCCTGACGTAACGGGATGCCAATCGACCGAAAGTACTCAGGGGTGATGTACCGCGTCTGGGCCATCGGCTGCTCTGCAACGTTGCCGGCAGGCCGGCCCTCGATGCTGAAAGGCTGCGTCGATCCACCTCCTCCCAGTGGAATGGTAGTAGTTGCTCCAACAGAAACAACACCAGGTACAGCACGTATCTGTTCGATCGCTCGATCAAGAAAGGTTAGTTGTTGGTGAGGTTCGGAATATCTGAGTGGCGTCAAAGCGACGCTCATTGTTAAGGCATTGCTGCTGTCGAACCCGGGATTAACGTTTTGCAGCTTCCAGAAACTGCGAATCATGAGTCCGGCCCCGATGAGCAGAACGAGCGACAGAGCCACTTCGGAAATCACCAGTGCCTTACGCGTGTGCTGCTTAATCGAGCTGCCGCCGCCTCGGCCCGAGCCTTGTTTCAAAGTGTCACTGAGACTGGTCTTCGTCAACTGCAACGCGGGAACGATCCCGATGATGATTCCTACGCCGAACGACACCAGCAGCGTAAAGCCCAGCGTCCAGGTGTCGATGCCGATGTCATCTGAATTCGGAAGCTTGCCCAGTTGGACCAGCATCCTACTTCCCAATACGGCGACCAGAAGGGCCAGTGCGCCACCACTAACAGCGAGCAGAATGCTTTCGGTAAGTAGTTGCCGGATCACACGAGCACGCCCCGCGCCGAGCGCGATACGCACCGCGATCTCTCGCTGGCGGTTGGCGCCTCTGGCGAGCATCAGGTTCGCGACGTTTGCGCACGCGATCAGCAGAACGAAACTAACGGCTGAGAAAAGCACAAGCAGCGCGAGCCGGATATCGCCGACGATGTCTTCACGGAGCGGGATGACCACAGCGCCCCAGCCTTTATCCTCCTCCGGGTACTGTTGTTCGAGCCGGCGCGAAATCGTAGTCATCTCCGCCTGCGCCTGCTCCGCTGAGATGTTCTGCTTTAGACGTGCAACCACAAGATAGTCATGAATTGATCGAACCCCGCGTTCCTTCTCATCCCACGCCAGCGGCACCCACAGCTCAGCCTCTCGCGGAAACTCAAAGCCGGCGGGCATGATACCCACTACGGTGAAACCTCGACTGTTAATGGTCAGAGTTTGACCGATCATGTTCGGGTTCGCGCCGAAGGCTCGTTTCCACAGTCCGTCACTAATCACAACGACCTGATCGCTACCGGGGCGTTCCTCGTCGGGTGTAAAGGTGCGACCCTTAGTTGGATTAGTGCGCAACACCGAAAAGAAGTCTGACGAGACAGCGGCGCCTATCAATGGCAGAGGGTCATTACTGGTACTCATGCTAAAGCCCGTGTACGAGTAAACAGACATTTGTTCGAAGACAGTGCTCTGTGCCTTCCAATCAAGATAATTCGCGGGGGAAACTGAAAATTTATCGAGGCCCGGAAAGCTTTGCTGCGGGGGCGTGTGCCACACATCGACGATCCGCTCGGACTCAGGATAGGGTAAGGGGCGCAGTAGTAGACCATTAACGACACTAAAGATCGCAGTGTTTGCGCCGATGCCGAGCGCCAGCGATAACACGGTTACTACACTGAAAATAGGACTATGGACCAGCGCTCGCACACCAAATCGAACGTCTCGCCATGCGGTTTCTATTAATTGGCCCATTCTAATCTCCCTTACTTTTTCGTGAACTTGTTCGACGCCGCCAAGGTCGACGAGAGCATTACGTCGAGCTTCTCGAGGATCGAGGCCCTGGCTGATCTTCGTCTCCGTCAACATGTCGAGGTACGCCTGAATCTCTTCCGAGAACTCGTGGTCCACACGGTCCTTATGGAACAGGTTGCGCCAGAGGCTGGTCAGGCGAGGAATTAACGGCACGGTTACATCTCCTCAGGTAGCCTTTAGGGCGCTGGTGATCGCGACAGAAATCCGTTGCCAGTCCTGTGTCTCCCTGTCGAGTTGGCGCCGCCCGGCTGCGGTCAGACGATAGTATTTTGCGCGGCGATTGTTCTCTGACTCACCCCACGACGACTGTAGCCAGCCCGCTTCTTCCATCCGGTGCAACGCGGGAAAAAGTGAGCCGGGTTTGACCTTGAAGGTCCCCTTCGTGATCTGATCGATTCGAGATGAAACACCTAATCCGTGCAGCGGCCCCAGCGCCAGCGATTTCAGCACCAGCAGATCGAGCGTCCCCTGCAACAGGTCAACTTGCCTTCCCGCCATGTATCTCTCCTATAGACAATCTGTAGGGAATTACAGATAAAGGTTTTCATATAGAATGTCAATACGAGCAGTCTTTTGGTAGTGGGTAATAGTGTGTTGCTGGTGTCTTTTTCAAACAGCGGGGGCAAGCCCCTCTTCCTGACTTGTTCTATTTTTTGATTAAAGTGTCCATTCGACGTTTGCGCGATTGAGAATAGAACAAGTCAGGAAGAGGGGCTTGCCCCCGCTTTAACCGACGCACTAAAGCCCCGGTGTGAATAAAAGGACTTTTGAGGCACAGCCGCCCGGGCATCGAAACGTTTTGCCCGGATTTCTCATTAACAACGAAGGCCGCAGTTTTTCAGGCTCAGACAGCCCAAGGGAGTTCCTATGCCAATTGAATTTCCAGATGAAATTTTCGGGATCAAAGTCGAAAAGCGAATTATCCCGCGCAAGAACGGAAAGCCATTCCTATTCAATTCACACACACAGATCGGCGTACTCCATTCGACTGAAAACCCTTCTGTGGAACAATCGTTCAATACTCTGAAGGCGAACTTTAGTGCGCCACACTTCATTGTCGGCGAAGGCCGGATCCTTCAGTGCCGGTCATTGATGCACCAGGGCGCCGCGCTGGTCGGCAACGCGCCGGTTTTCGCGAACGCACAAGCGTCGATTCAGATTGAGATGGCCGCCTTCACGGGTGGAGCAAAGGAAACAACCACTGAACTTTGGATTCCAAAAGATCCGGTGCTGATTCCGACAGTCGCCATTCTCGCGTTTTGTGCGGGTAACGGCATCGACATTCCTCTCCAGGTTCCCACCGAAGATTGGAAGGACAATGCTGATGACATGCCTTTGCCATGGGCTTCTGGTCCCACCAAAGCAAAACCTAATCGCAAGATGAACACCCGCAGGATTCGTGCCGCCACGGGTGATTTTCCGAAACTCAAGGGTTGGTGGATGCACGTCGAGATTCCCGGACAAGCCGAGTCGTGGCACCATGACTGCGGGAGGCTCAAACGGCGTGACATGCTGAGAATGGCGCAAGAACTTTTGCAACAACACACCTGACAATAAAGCGTATACTCTTGCTTTGAGTGCAGACCAAAGCAAATGATCTTTACGAAAATACATGTTGTAATTAGTTTGATTGGAATTCTTACGGGCCTCGTGGTCCTGATCGGTCTAATCAGCGGACGACGTTTCAACGGCTGGACTGCGTGGTTTTTGGTGACCACGGTGGCCACGAGTGCTACAGGTTTCTTCTTTCCCTTCCACGGCATCACACCAGCGTTTATTGTCGGCATCGTCTCATTGCCCTTGCTGGCAGTGGCAATCTTTGCCCGTTATTTTCGGAGATTTGTCGGGCCGTGGCGGTCGATCTACGTGGTCTCGGCGATGATTGCTTTGTATCTCAATGTGGTCGCGCTGATCGCCCAGCTTTTTCAGAAAGTGCCACCTCTGAAAGCTTTGGCGCCAACTCAGACTGAACTACCATTTCTGGTCGTGCAGATCTCCACATTATTGGTTTTCGTGTTGCTGACGATTGCAGCGGCGATTAGATTTCGAAGTGCCAACCTTAGATCGGCTTAAGGGGTGGGTAAGTTTATTTTGCGTTCGTCATGGCGTATGAAAAGACGTACCGGCCGGAGCCGACTTCAACGACGACCGCGTCGCCTGATTGCTTTGTCGCACTGATTCCATTTCCCACCGCGACCGGTCTTCCGCTTTCCTTCACTTCCGCGAGAACAGCTCTCGGCAAACGTACAGTGGCATGAGTGTTCGGCGGAACCTGAGCAACGAGTTGGAAGTCGTTATTCTTCAACTCCCAGGCAGAACCAACTGTACCATAGAGCGATTCGTGGCTACCTCGCGCCCGCGTCAAACCTCCACCAGGTTGCGGCTGAATCAGAATGTGTTTGTATCCTGGCGCTAACTCATCGATTTCGATACCCGCAACGACGCCGTACATCCAATCTCCAACAGCACCGTAGGAATAGTGATTGAATGAATTCATGCCCGGATCCTGAAATGTTCCGTCAGGTTTTTCCCCGTCCCAACGTTCCCAGATCGTCGTAGCTCCCTGCTTAACCGGATAAAGCCACGAGGGATACTGTTGGCGGTTCAGCAACAAATAAGCTTCATCAAGATACCCAAAACGACTAAGGACATGACAGATATAAGGTGTCCCCAGAAAGCCCGTCGTCAGATGTCCTCGCGTACGAACGTCAGCTGCGAGGCGAGCCGCAGCTCTGGCTCGCAATTCCTCCGGTAGCAGATCGAACTGTAGAGCCAGCACATAAGCTGTCTGTGTGTCTTCGCTAACGCGCGCTGTGGGTGTCACAAATTCTCTCTGAAAAGCATCTTTGATCTTTGCGAGTAGCTCGCCGTATCGGGCGGCGTCATTTTCCTTTCCTAAAACTCGCGCAATGCGCTGCATCAGATCTGTGGAGTGTGCAAAAAAGGCAGTCGCTATAAAATCCTTGCTGGTAGTAGCGCCAGGATAATCCGGACGCGTTGTTGCAAACGCAAGCCAATCACCGAAATGATAATCTCCGTCCCAGATGTAATCGTTGCCTGCGCGTTGACGCATAAACTCGATCCACTTCGCCATGCTGTCATATTGATCTTCGAGGACGCGCTTATCGCCATACGTCAGGTAAACAGTCCAGGGGATGATTACGATCGCATCGGCCCAACCCGCAGCGCCACCGGCAGCTCTTTGTTTCGTTGACAGCACATCGGGAATGACAAAGGGAACGCTGCCGCTCTCTAACTGGTCAGCGGCCATATCTTTGAGCCACTTCCTGTAGAAACCAGCCACATCCATATTGAACGCCGCCGTTGATGCGAACACTTGAGCATCGCCCGTCCATCCCAACCGCTCGTCCCGCTGAGGACAGTCGGTCGGTACGTCGAGGAAATTTCCTTTTTGTCCCCAGATAATATTGTGTTGCAGTTGATTGATAAGCGCACTGGAAGTTTCGAACTCGCCGCTGCGGGCCATGTCGGAATGAATGACAACGCCTCTCAAGCTGTCGAGTGTCAACTCACCAGGGTAACCATCGATAGCAACATAGCGGAATCCCTGGAACGTAAAATGCGGTTCAAAAGTCTCGTCGTCCTTACCTTTAAGGATGTATTTGATTGTCTGCTTAGCCGCACGCAGGTTCTCGACATAAAAATTCCCATTCTTGTCGAGCACTTCTGCATGCCGCAGAGTGATGGTTGTGCCAGCCGGCCCGCGGCATGTTAATCGCACCCAGCCCACCATATTCTGGCCCATGTCAACAACAGTCTCTCCGGCCGGCGTTTTAATAATCTTAACTGGTTTAAGCTCTTCAATTCGCCGAACGGGAGGACCCTCCGGTGCGACTAGAAGGTCGTTTCGATGGTTTACCACTTTTACCGGCGACCAGCCGGTGTCATTAAATGCGGTTGTGGTCCAACCCGGCTTCTCCAATCGTGCGTCGTAGATTTCGCCGTGATAAATTTCGGACATCAGGATAGGACCACTATCCGATCTCCATTTGTCGCTCGTGCCAAAGGTTTCCTGACGTCCGTCGGCGTACACGACATTAATCTGCAGCAGTAGCGCCAGTCGATCGCCGTAAAAATTCCTCTGACCACTAAAGCCAACGTTCCCACGATACCAACCATTGCCAAGTATTGCGGCAGCCGCATTGTCGCCCACATGGAGCTGGTGCGTCACATCATATGTTTGATATTGGAGACGCTTGTTGTAACTGGTCCATCCCGGTGTGAACACCTGATCACCCACGCGTTGTCCATTCAAATGCAATTCGTAGAGGCCGTGACTTGTGACATAAGCGCGTGCTTCTTTGATCTTTTCTGTGATTCTGAAGACACCACGTAGCATAGGGGCCGCTCCACTTATTGAGACATTTTCATTTAATGCGGGTTCGATCCAACTCGCTTTCCAGTCGGCGGGTCGCAGTAGACCCATTTCCCAATATGAAACCTCGCTCCAGGGAGACGATTGGCCCGTATCATCCCAAACACGTACGTGCCAGTAATACCGTCGAGTTGACTGTAAAGGTGGCCCTTCATAAGCACGTTGATTGGAATCGGCGGAATTAATGATTCCTGAATCCCAGATTAAGCGGCTCGCATGCAGTTCTTTCTCCGTCCCGGCAACCTGTATCTGATAACGCGTCTGAACAATTCCCCGCCGCTCGTCCTGAAGCTGCCAACTGAATCCTGGTTTCGGAGTATCGATGCCGACAGGATTGGCTGCGTACTCGACCCGAAGGACAATCACGGCGGGCACCCGCTGCGCTGTCGCTCGTGTAGAGGACAACGTTAAGACACCTATGCCGCAGGATAGGAAACCAAGTAGCAACCAATGAAGCAGCGCTTTGGAACGTTTCTTGTTCATCGACTCACACGGAACCGGTTGGATTCTCTCTGTGCACAGAGAAGAAGTTCAACACAAACTTATTTCAAAACCACGCGAGTGGGCGTGCCGGCTTGGGCGTTGGGTGCGACCCAGATCGTCAGCTCGGCTGGCTCTACTTCATATTTCGTACCGCTCTGCCAAATTGCCAGTTGCTCACGACCAATCGTGAATTCGATGTGTCGCGATTCGCCTGGACCAAGTGCGATACGTTGGAAGCCTTTCAGTTGGCGGACCGGCCGCGCTACGCTCGTCCCACGCAAGCCAATGTAAAGCTGGACCACTTCTTCACCCGCGCGTGTGCCTGTGTTCTTCACATTTGCAGTTACTCGGATTTGAGCGCGACCAGTATTCAGTTCTTCCACCCTGGCTTCTTGCACGCTTAGCTGCGGAGCGGAGTACTCGAAGGTTGTATAGGTAAGTCCGAAGCCAAAGGGATAGAGAGGCGTGTTTTGCTCGTCAATGTAGCGCGACTTGAATTTCTCACCGCCGTTCGCGGGTGGACGTGTTAGATCCAACCCAACAGCCGGCCGGCCGGTGTTGAGCATGCTGTGATAAATGGGAACTTGTCCAAGGCTCCGTGGAAATGTAACGGTTAATCGACCGGCGGGAGCAGCATCACCAAATAGGACTCGTTCCAGTGCTGGACCGGCCTGAACTCCCGGGGACCAGGCTTCGAGAACTGCGTGGACTCGTGATGCCACGGACGTAAGTGCAAGTGGTCGACCGCTGAACAAAACCAGCGCGGTGGGTTTTCCGCTTGCCATTACACGTTCAAGCAGCTGTTGCTGATTGCCCGGAAGATCGATGAAAGCGCGCGAGGCTGCCTCTCCGTTCATCCACGAAGCGTCTTCGCCGAGTGCGAGCAACACTATATCGGCCTGAGCAACTAAATCCGTAGCTTCAGCGAAGCCGGCATCCGAAGAACCGCGTATATCAGTTCCCTTGGCGTATAGGAGAGTGAAGCCGTCGCGCTTGGCTCGCGATTCAAGAGCCATGCGGAGGGTGACGACGTCCTCGCGTTTCCCTTTTGCGCTCCACGTTCCCAGCATGTCTGGTTGGCTGTCTGCTAACGGTCCTATCAATGCCACCGTGCGTATGCCGGAGCGAATTGGCAGGACAGGTCGAGCGGCGCCATTGGCCGGTTCGTTCTTCAACAGCACAAAGCTCTTCTCGGCTGCCTCGCGAGCTAGGTCAACATTTGCGGCGGGAAGCGTTGTGATCGCGTTCTTCTCATCAACATACGGTTTCTCGAAGAGTCCCAGCGCGAACTTAACACGCAGGATGCGTCGCACTGCTTCGTCAACTGCTTGCTGCGATACTTGTCCGGCTTTGACTGCATTGGGCAGATGTCGGAGATAAGCATTGCTTTCCATATCCATGTCGACGCCCGCAACAAACCCTTTTCGTGTGGCGGTTGCCAGATCGTTGGCAATGCCGTGAGGAATCAGCTCGCCGACAGAGCCCCAATCGCTAACAACAAATCCGCGGAAGTTCCACTCGCGGCGCAACACCTGGCTCAGCGTGAATTGATTTGCGGATGCCGGCATTCCGTTGATCGTATTGAACGACGCCATCAGCGTCGCTACTCCCTCGTCGACGGCTGCGTTAAAGGGCGGGAGATAAACTTCGCGCAACTGGCCCTCCGACATGTCGACCGAGTTATAGTCACGGCCTGCCTCGGCCGCGCCATAAGCAACATAGTGCTTGGCGCAGGCTGCCATCGACTGAGCTCCCCAGATCTCACCCTGGTAACCGCGCACGTAGGAACGAGCCATGATCGATCCAAGATAAGGATCCTCTCCCGCTCCCTCTGTAATGCGTCCCCATCGTGGGTCGCGCGCTATATCAACCATTGGAGAGAACGTCCAACGTATGCCTGCTGAGGTTGCCTCCTCCGCCGCAATGCGTGAAGCACGCTCGACGAGTTTTGCATCCCACGTTGATGCGAGAGCCAGCGGGACCGGGAAGATCGTGCGGTAGCCGTGAATTACGTCAAGCCCGAAGATCAGTGGAATCTTTAGGCGCGACTCCTCCATGGCCATGTGCTGCAAGCGATTACTCAGAACTGGGTCAGTCACGTTAAGAAACGAACCAATTTCTCCACGTTTGATTGAGTCCTCCACACTGCTGCGGCCCGTGGATGGCCCAGTCGGTTGCCCATATGAATACTGATTAAGTTGCCCTACTTTCTCTTCAAGCGACATCTGCTTGAGTAGTGTCTCAATTCTTCGTTCGATGTCGGGCGTGTTCTGCCATTGTTTTCGCGGCTGGGCTGCAGCGAGATGTGCAAAGGCGATGGACCACACCAGGACAAACACGACTGTAGGTCGAAGCTTCCTCATGAAACTTTTCCTTCTCAGGTTGAGATTAGTTAAAGCAGTTCGCCTTTACTTTAAATGATACTTGGATTTTTTGTAATTGGAAGAGTCAAAGAAGGCTGATGCCAATGGAAACCAATTCAGTGTCCGCGCGAAAGTCAGGGACGTTCAAGGCAATCAAGTTGGGCGTTGGGCTTGGGACGTCACGCTTAGTGTGAATCCCCCGCCACTGCGCTAGTTTGTTAATTAACTCAAAAACCCGGGGGTTTATTTCACGCCTCCGGGTTTATTGAGAAGAATTCAAGGTAAGTCGTAAAGTTCCTGTAAACGTGCGGTTATCCTTGAGTAACGCAGATAGGTAGCTGATGCGGGCGCAACTACGTCATAAAACAGTTTCTCGCGGTGTTCTCACTAGTAAGAAGCTCAGGCATCCAGACCAAATATTTGGAGAACTCCATGAGAAGGCATTCACTTATTGCTTTGCTCGTAGTTTCAGGGATCGTCACGCTCAATAATCTCAGTAACGTGCGTGCTACGAACGGCGCCCCAGACCGTGAGCAGCCACAAACGATCAAACCTTCGTTACTAAAACTCGGCACTGAACGGCCCGAACTTTCATTTCAATTGCTTTCAGGAGAGAAGGTCCCCACGTGGCAAGCACTTAACGGCCGGGTTGTAATCGTGGATTTTTGGGCCACCTGGTGCCCTCCCTGCATTGAGTCAATACCACGCTTGAACGACCTGCACGCAAAGTTTGAACACGAGAAGGTCAGCTTTTTCTCGGTCACGTATGAACCACCTGCATACGTGCGCGAGTTTTTGAAAGAACATCCGATTATGTCGGAAATCGGGGACGACGACTCGCTCGACACCTTTAAGACCTTTCAGGCCTGGGGAATTCCTGTCATCTTCATATTTGATTCCAAAGGCAAGCTCGTTGCGACCACCCATCCAAATAACCTCACGCCGGAAGTAATCTCCGCAACGCTACGGGGTGAGGTTCCGCAGGTGAAACAGGCCGTGCCGTGGAGTGATCCCGCGGGAGCGGAGGGCTACTTTCGCAAGCTTCAGCTCGAACTGAAGGAAAAATACAAGCAATAGGGCTTTGCACAAAAAGTCGTCATTGTTATGGAAGGTCTTGCTCCGGAGGAGCAACATGTTTATAGCACTCCGGCTCCTGAGCTATTCCGCTCCGTCAGGAGCGGCATGTAAATTGAGCGCCCACCACATTGCGCTCCTCCGGAGCGCGAAGCTGATAAAACCGCCAGACTGTAAACATCGTGCTCCTCCGGAGCACATCGCTGCGCAATCAAGCCCGAACTGACTTTTAGTGCAAAGCTAAGCGATAGCTCTCATTGATGCCGAACCAACGTGCGCTGTTCGAACTCACCATCCGCCATGCCGGATCTCCGTATGTGTTGTTGAGGTAACGAAGCCATCGATCTGTCACCATCAACGAAAGTTTCAGTGACTACCCGCCAGCCTTAAACTATTTTGTGCCGTCTGAAGATCGACGCCGGCATTGTTTGCGCAAATACCTGCTATATCATAATGGTCCAATGGCAATATTCTGGTCGCAACCGAAAGGAGATCACGATGACACGAGATTCAGAAACAACGGATCGTTTGCGGCGCTTAATAGATCAGCTCATCTCATTAACCAAACAACATGAACTGCGTTGGGAACGACAATCAGGGTCGGCTCATCGGTATGCCCGTTTGAACAACAATCTCCTGATTCTTGGTCCGGCTGCGCCCATGTCCGGCGGTAAGGTGCCGCGCTATTTGTTCATCACGCCATTTGATTCACCGCAGTGCATCGAGGTTAATTCGGACGATGTAGATTTGGGCGCAGCCGTGCTGAAGCTGGTCCAGGACGTCGAAGCTCTTACGCAAAATCAGCCCGCGACCGACCCCTTTGCAATCAACCTTGATTTCCTAAACCGCTTAGCCTGAGACGGCGTAGAAAGGATCCCCTACATGTCAGACCTTTCAAACCTGAGTGACGAAGCACAGAGTTTGGCGCGAGTTCCACTTTTTCAGCGTCTGGAACCCCATGAGCTCGAGCATCTGGCCGAAGATGTCGAGCAGGTCAATTACAAAGCCGGCGAGATTATTTTTCATGAATACGACAAAGGCGATGCCCTGTACGTCGTCGAGGAGGGTTCCGTCCGGATCTGGGTAACCGATGAAGACGTCAAGCAAGTCACGCTAACCGAGTTGAGCCCCGGTCAGTTCTTCGGCGAACTGTCCGTACTCGACCGCGGCCAGCGTTCCAGCAGTGCTTCAGCCATCGTCGATACACACCTGCACCGGCTGAGTAGTGACAGCTTCCAGAAATTCTTGATGGCACATCCTGATTGTGCCATCGATGTTATATGCGAGATCGGAGCCCGTCTGCGACAGACGAATTTACTGGTGGCCCAACGTGCATCGCGCAACGTAAATGAAGTAATGGAGGAGCGATATACCGTCGGGCAGCGAGTCGCCGATCGAGTTGCAACCTTTGGCGGATCCTGGACATTTATTTTTATCTTCGGTGGAATTCTACTAACCTGGATGGTGACCAACACGCTGCTGCTATCACACGTCGGAAACAGCGAAAACGGCGCGCAATGGGATCCATATCCTTACATCCTGCTTAACCTGCTGCTTTCTACACTCGCGGCGCTTCAGGCACCGGTGATCATGATGTCGCAAAATCGGGCGGCTGAGAAAGATCGGCTGGCGGCCGAGCAGGATTTCAAAGTGAATCTGAAAAGCGAGCTACTGCTTGAGGAACTGGTCCGTAAGCAACGTGAGCGGGATGGGCAAATTGATCAAGTCATGCGCACGCTGCAGACAGGTCAGGCGTCGACTGAACGTTCCTCCTAGACATTGTTTGAGACATCTAAGTAGGTCGACCCGCTCACTTCCTCATCTCCGTCGCACCCACGGCCCGCACGAACGCTGTTACGAGCGGATGCGGCTGCCGCTCGGTTGACCTCGTCTGGGGCACAAACAGCGTCCCAATATAAAATGGATGATCCGGCAACTCGATCACCCTAGCCTCCCCCTCGCTGTCCGAGCCACTGATGCGTAGCCCACTGCTCCCTAAGAGTTCTGCCTTTCCGGGCGCCACGCCGAAGTCGCAGTAATACTCCTCTGTGGCGGATTGTGATCCGTAGATCTCAGCGACTTGCGATCCACTCTCGAACCGAAGCTCCATCTCACGGCCCGCCAGTGAGCAGGCGAGGCGCGAGATAAACAATGTCGAAGCGTATGGGTCATATTCGGCGTGTTGCGCGTCTCGAAAGCGCAAGACGTTGCGCGCGTATTCCAGCACCATGTGCTGAAATCCGCCGCACGTCCCGAAGCACGGAACCTTATGCGTGCGTGCGTGCGTGCTCGAGAGCCCAGAGCGTTCGCTCGAGATTCTTGTACGGGCTTCCCGGAGCAACCCAAATACCTGAATAGCGTGAGAACAGTGACTCGTCGATGTCCTGAGTGGAAATCCATTCGGCCTTGGTTGCCGTGCTAAGGACGGCGCTCGAATGTCGGATTGCGATCTCGGTCGCAACGTGTGGCTTGAAGGTTGATGTGTACTCTCCAAGTAAAGCGATATACCTCATCCTGGCCCTAAATGGTTAGCCGGCCTTCGAAAACAATTACGGCTTGACCGTGAATCTGCAACTTGCCCTCTTTCAATTCCACCTCCATGAAACCGGTTCGCTTTGACGCTTGAAAAGATCTCATTTTTGTTTTCCCCAGTCTCAACGACCAATATTTTGCCAGGAAGGTGTGAGTCCCACCCGTTACCGGGTCTTCATTCGTTCCGCTCCACGGCCAGAAGTACCGTGAATGAAAATCATATTCGCCTGAATCAGATGCTGCAGTTACTAAAACGCCATTAAAGGAGTGATGAGATCGAAGTAGGGCTGTAAAATCCGGTTCCAATCCAGCCACCTCATCGGGGCTTGCTAATTCAAGCAATAGAATTTTGGTTTCTTCATTGTAGGCGACGTTCCGGACGGCCGTAACTCCCAACGCCGCGAGCAGGGCCGGCGGCACATCGGCGGATCGTGTTTCGTAAATGGGGAGCTTCATCATGATTTGTCCGTTCGACGCCTGGGCGGACAATTCGAGCCTCTGAGTAGTCAGGAAGTGAACCTCGTTGAGTCCCCGAGTGGAGAAAATCACTTTGGCCGAGGCTAGGGTCGCATGACCACACAGAGGGATTTCCATCTTGGGTGAGAAATATCGAATGGAGTAGGTTCCGTTCTCCAGTGGCCAAAGAAAAGCGGTTTCAGAAAGATTGAACTCCTGAGCGATTTCCAACATACGTTGATCCTCCAATGGCGGATCAACCAAACAAACACCGGCGGGATTACCCTTAAACGGTGTGTCTGTGAAAGCATCGACTATGAAGGTTTTCATTCTATGGACCTCCGTTTTGGACTTTGAAGACTGTCTTATGGTTTGGAGTGCCGACCGCGATAAGCGGTGACTTCGATCCCGACCAACGCGCCGAAAGGCATCTTGACCTGTGGTGTGCTGCGCACTGGATACGGCGGTTGGAACGCGGCGGAGTATGCGCGGTTCATAGCGTCGAAATCCCCAATGTCAGATAGAAAAACTGTCGTGCGCACCACGTCCGCCAGCGAGAGCCCAAGGCTTTTCAAAATATCGGAAACGATTTCCAGGCAGCGAGCGGTTTGCGCCGTTATATCCCCCTCGATGAGGTGTCCCGATACTGCGTCGCGCGCGATCTGACCAGCGAGGAACACGAAATCCCCGGCCACCACCGCGTGAGAATAGGGGCCGTAAGCTGGCGGGATGCCTGTCTCAGAGAAGGAATAGTGTTCCATGTTGTTTATAACCTTTCACCGTTTCGTCTCTTTTGGCGATATACCTTCAAAGTGACTTCCGGAAACATTCGATCGGAAGCTTTGAGCAACCGTTGCGGCCGGCCTCGAAGATAGTGGTCGAAAAATGCGAGAAGATACGCACTGGTAATCGTGAGGGCACGTGCGGCGTTAATTTGTATGTTGCTATAACGCTCAGGCGAAATAAACGGCATATCACTAAAGCTGTTATGCATTGCGCCCTTGACCGTGACGAGATACACGCCGGCAGACATTTTGCTGAAGGTTTTGTCCCTCTGTTGCTCCATAGCCTCGGCGTCTTTTTCAGCCTGCTCCCGTGTCTGTTTAGAGGCCGCTAATTGCTCGTCGGTCGGAGCTGGCAACCACGGCGCGAGTTCTTCAATATGCATATAAGGTTGCCGGATACCTCTCTCCATAACGGCAGGAGTTAACGGGTAACCGTCGAGGTTGAGACAGGCGCGGAATCGACTGTCTAATAAGCAGGCGTGTGGAGCCGTGAAACCACCCCGCGAGTGACCGAATACTCCGACGTGTCGAAGGTCAAGGCGGCCGGCTAGACCGATGTCAACATCCGTTTTGTTAATGCCTTCCAATTCATTCAGAACAAAAACGAGATCTTGCGCCTGGATGACAGCTTCTTCTTCACGCGCTCCTCGCCGCTGATTTCGTTGCGATTTGTTCTGAATGATGCGACCGTCGGGCATTTTAAGAGCGGAAGAAAAGAATGGTGAATCCACGCCAACAACTACATAACCGTGGCTTGCGAGATTCTCCAGGAAGGTAGTGTAATGCGCTGATACCCTTCCCAATCCGTGAGAAAAAATAATCACCGGATACCGTTTCTTTCCGCCGTAAACTTTCACCCCCGTAAATGCGTGCGAGCGAGTCTTCATCAATCGATCAATTCCCACGAACGCATAACGAAAAACTTCATCATCCGGAATGTCATCAACATACGGGGCAACTGTCCCGCCGGCAGGTTCCGCCGGATACCAAAGATGAAATAACACCTCGCGATTATCAGTAGGGTCCGCAGTGAACGTTTCTGGTCTTGAAGTATCAATTCGGTGAAAACTGGCCCTGCCAACTCGATAAGAGCCTGTGGGCATCGGAAGCACAATTTCCTCAGCCGGATCATTTTGTCTGGGGGAAACAGAGTTGGACGCAACCGTATGCGCGGCGTAATTTATGAACAGGCAGAAAGGGAGAATTGACAGCACAGATTTTCCAAGTTTCATAAGTGTTACCTTACTGAGCGCTTAGACCTGATCAAGAGCCTGCGAGAAGTCGTTGATGAGATCTCGTTCATTTTCCAGCCCAACTGAGATCCTCACGAGATTTTCACCAACCTCCATTGCCTTACGCTGCGCGGGTGTCAAGGTATCACCCCACATCGCCGCCGGATGGACCAGCAGAGTCTCGACTCCACCGAGGCTCGCGGCGTAAGATCCCAACTTGAGGGATGCTATGAAGCGCTCGGCTGTCTCATAACCGCCGCGTAGCTCGACGCTCATCATGCCGGTAAAACCACTCATTTGTTGCCGAGCCAGTTTATGCTGCGGATGAGACTCAAGGCCTGGATAATTGACCCGCTCTATTTTTGGATGGGATTCAAAAAAACGAGCGAGTATCAGCGCGTTTTGGTTGTGGATCTCGACTCTTATTCCCAATGTTCTTAACCCACGCAACAAGAGCCACGCGTCGAACGGACTCAATACCGCACCCATCACAATGTGGAACCGCCACGCACGTTCTATGAACGCTGCCGAGCCGATGATCACGCCCGCCGTAATGTCGCTATGGCCGCCGAGATATTTCGTCGCACTGTGAACAACTGTATCGATGCCGTATTGGAGGGGTCGCTGATTGATTGGCGTCGCGAAGGTGTTATCCACAATCGTCGTGATGCCGCGATCCTTTCCCAGTGCTGCCACCGCTTGAAGATCGGTGAGTCTCATCAGCGGATTTGCCGGTGTCTCAGCGTAAATCAGTTTCGTGTTGGGCTTGAGGGCATCAGCCCAGCACTGGGCGTTTGTCTGGTCCACAAAAGTGCATTCAATCCCCCACCGCGGCAGCACGTCTTCCAGAAGTGCAGCCGCACCCGCGTATAGATTCCGTTGCGCAACGACATGATCTCCTCTATCCAGCAAGCTCATAACTGAGGTGCAGATCGCGCCCATGCCAGAAGCAGTTACCAGGGCAGCCTCGCCGCCTTCGAGGGTTGCCATTAGTGCTTCAACCTGATTGTGGGTTGGATTACCGTACCTCGAGTAAAACTCGGATGGCTTAACAGACTTCGCGAGCGTCGCAAAGTGCTCGGACGACTCCGCCAGAAAGGTGCTGGTCTGCCAGATCGGAGGGCTGATAGCGCTTGTGCGATTGAATTCTCCTGCCGCATGAACGCACTTTGTTTGGGCCCCCTGGTCGCCGGCGATGCCTTTATTCATAATTCTCCCCGGATCATCCATTGACTACGGAAATTGACCATCCAATTTTAGAATTGGTATCTTACGCTCGACGATCTCCAGCCGATATACTTGACACTCTAGGGTTATAGACGACGCATGTTCAATATCCAATTCCTAATTGGTCCTTCCACGGAGACTCGATGCCACTCGTGAACGTGACACTTAAACGCCGCAACGGTTTGAATCTTTATCGTCAATTGGTCGCTGAACTGGAACGCGCTATTGAGGCAGGTGAACTGAAAGACGGGGAGCGATTGCCGTCTGAGAGACAGCTCGCCGCGCAACTTGGGCTAAGCCGCACCACGGTCGTCAGCACTTATCGAGAGTTGGAATCGCGTGGGTTAGTTCGCGGTCACGTAGGACGAGGCACCTTTGTTTGTGCAAGTTCAGAAGTGATCGAGGCTCCCTTTGCCTGGCGCGGTAAGGTTTCGGCCGAAACGGCCCTGCTCAACAATTCTGCCACGACGCACGATCTGCTGCGTCATTCAACTAACCCGGATCTGATCTCTTTTGCTCCTTTGGTGCCGGCCCTGGAATGCTTCCCCACAAATGAATACCGGCGAGCCGTGGACCACGCCCTGAAATCGCATTCGACCGAGGCATTCGGGATTGGTCCAACCGAGGGACAACCAAGGCTGAAGCGCGTGCTCGCAGATCGTTTCCGGGTAAAACCAGAACAGGTTTTGATCGTCTCCGGAGCGCAACAGGGTTTGGATCTGGTGGCGCGATGTCTGCTCGATCCCGGTGATGCCGTCATCATTGACAGGCCAGGTTATATAGGAGCGATTCAGAATTTTCGCGCCGCTGGAGCGAAGCTTATCGGCTGGGATGTGATGCGTTCGGATCTGGGCGAACTTGAGGACTTGATTCTGCGCTATCGGCCTAAGCTTATTTGTACTAACCCGACATTCCAGAACCCTACCGGTCGCACGCTTCCTTTGACAGAAAGACAGGAGCTTTTGGCTCTGGCTGCTCGCTACCGAGTTCCAATAATTGAGGATGACCCGTACCGGGATACAGCATTGGCTGGTTCTCCACCCCCGACTCTTTTTCAACTGGACACGTCGAACACTGTCATCTCTCTGGGCACATTCTCCAAGACGCTGGCCCCAGGGCTGCGTCTGGGATGGTTATTGGCTTCCCAGTTTGTTGTGGATCAGCTCGCTTTGATTAAAGGGCGACAGATACTCTTCAGCGGAGGACTCGAGCAGCTAGCCCTGGCTGAGTTATTAGAGAATGGTACGTACGACGGCCATCTGATGCGGCTGAGAGAAGAACACCTCGAGCGATGGAACCTAATGAAGAGAGCTTTGGAACAACACATGCCCGCTCGATCGCTCGCTTTCAATTCTCCGCTCGGGGGCCTTCATCTTTGGTGTCGATTACTAAACGGTGTGGCAAGTCCTCAACTTTTTCAGCTATCACTCTCGAAGGGCGTGGCCGTGGTAGGCGGAGAAGTGTTCTATGCCGATAGTGGAGCAGGTCGACACGAATTTCGGCTGTGCTTCACATCCGTGCCGGCAGGAAAGATTGAAGCGGGTGTTAAGCGACTTGCAGAGGCTGTTAACGCCGCGGGCTCAGACTCATCACACCGCCAAAATTCTTTCGTCCCACTCGTTTAACCAGAGACTTGACGAAAGTACCAGCGTTCGATCGATTCGCTCGAAAAGGCGGTCATGAGACAAAGGTTATGTGGTTGGATTACCAGTAGTGATGGACCAGTGGCCGAATCCTCTCTTCGTATAGATCCTCAATCTGTCGCATTACGTCCTCTGAAAGATCGGGAAAGTCGGAGGCGCTCACGTTCTCTTCGACTTGTTCGGGACGCTTGGCGCCGGGAATGGCACACGTAACCGCGTCATGCATCAGGATCCAACGCAATGCCAGCTGGACGAGTGACATTCCCGGAGGCAAAAGCGCGCGCAAATCCTCAACGGCCTGCAAACCCGTTTGGTAATCGACTCCTGAGAATGTTTCGCCGCGATCAAACGCCTCGCCATGACGGTTGAAGGCCCGGTGGTCGTCCGGCGCAAACTGGCTCTGAGCATTTAGTTTGCCGGTCAGCATGCCTGATGAGAGCGGCAAACGCGCGAGAATACCAACCTGACGACGTTTTGCTTCCTTGAATAGCAGGTCTGCCGGTCTCTGCCGAAAGATATTGAAGATGATTTGTACCGACTGCACGTTCGGAAACTCGATCGCTTTCAGAGCCTGTTCCACCTGCTCGACACTGACTCCGTAGTAGCGAAGCTTACCCTGCTTAACAAAGTCATCGAGCGCGTCGAAAACCTCCGGCCGGTAATACACCTCGGTCGGCGGGCAATGTAATTGCAAAAGGTCGAGTGCTTCGACGTTGAGGTTCTTTAAACTGCGTTCGATGAACTGCGACAGATTTTCACGGTTGTAACCATCGGCAATGTGAGGATCCAAGCGGCGTCCGGCTTTTGTAGCGACGATGATCTCTTCATCGCGCTCGTGCCGGAGCTGTGCGAGCAAGCGTTCGCTTTGCCCATCGCCGTAAACATCCGCGGTATCGAAGAAGTTAACGCCTAGATCGACGGCCCTGTGTAACGCTCTGAGCGATTCCGCGGAGTCCACCTGTCCCCAGGCGGACCCAATGGCCCAGGCGCCGAAGCTCACTGTTGAGACGCGCCACCCTGTTCGTCCTAATTGCCGATAGTTCATGCCTGCCTCTCACTTTCGCAAGAAATCTTAATAAGTTCAAAATCCGCTGACCTACTCAAATTAATTGGCGCTTAACCGCCTGACAACTTACGGAACCACCTTCGTGAATGAGACTCACCTTCAAAAGCGACCGCGTTCGGGACGGATAACTCCACTTCCGTGCCTGCGTCTGCACGGCTCCGTACTTTAAGGCGCGCCTTTATTTTTTCGGCCCTCTCGCGCATCCCAGTAAGTCCCCAGTGACCGTTGCGCCCCGACTCGATCAGTTCAGAATCGATGCCGCAACCGTCGTCGCTTACAAGCACCCGCAGTTGGTTTTCCAGGTAGGAAACTGCGACCGTGATGTTCTGTGCGCGCGAGTGACGAAACGCGTTCACCACGGCTTCGCGACCGATGCGATATACCTCGTCGCGGACAATCGGATGAAGCGGCCGGGCTGAACCTTCAACGACGACTCTAAATACCTTTTCACCGTGACTGTTTAGTTCCTCGTTGATATTGGAAAGTGCGACTGCGATATCCTCAGCACCGTCATCAGAGAACCGCAAACCTCGAATAGCGTTACGTCCTTCTTCAACCACTTGTCGCATCACACTGAGAACTCGTGCGAGCCGCGGTCGCACCGGTGAATTCTCGGGTAGTTCGTCCACCGCTACGTCGAGTTGCAGCGAAGCGCTCAGAAAACCCTGCAAGAGTGTATCGTGCAGCTCCTGCGCGATCAGTGTGCGTTCTGCAAGTCGCTCTTCGAAACGTAGATTCAACTGTTTGGTTACCTGGCGTAAACGCATCCGATAAAGTGCCAAACCACTGACAGCAAGCACGACTAACCCCGACAACCGGAACCACCACGTCTGCCAGAATGCCGGAACGATTTGAAAGGCGACGGACCCAGTTGCACTATTCCACAAACCATCGCTATTACTCGCCATCACATCGAGGCGATAAGGTCCAGGAGCGAGATTCGTATAGATCGCTTCGCCTGTCGAAACCGGCTTACTCCACTCGCGATCGAAACCCTCGAGCCTGTAGCGAAACTGCACTCGTTCCGGTACTGCCAGACTGAGGCCTGCAAAGCTGAAAGCGATCCGTTGCCGTGCGGAAGGAATGCGAATATCCCGATCTAATGCTACTGGGCTTCCATCGGCTACTATTCCGTTAATGTGAACGATCGCAGGCGCCGAGCCTCTCGCCAGCCTGGCCGGATCGACAACCGAAAGGCCACTGGTCAACGAAAACCAGATCAAGCCCGACCGGTCGCGCGCCACCGATCGATTTCGCCGTACGCCCTCGGTTCCACGTAGTCCGTCAGCCACACCAAACTCAGTCACGTCACTTACGGTGAGTTGACCGGTGCGGAAGTTGTCGCCGGACACGCGCAACACGTGGTTAGTCGTCGCAATCCACAACGATCTGTTGTCATCAGCAACCAGTCCTAATACGGGTTCGTGTAACGAGGCCGGTACAGTTGCAGGAGTTTGAAATTTGCGGGAATCATAAAAGGCAACACCACTATCGGTTCCGATCCATAGTAGACCAGTGGAGTCTTCGAAAAGGCAGTTCACGCGATCTGAGGGTAACCCGTCGTGTGTCTTGAAAGTCTGCCAACTCCCGTGCGACAAAGCATTCAGGCCATTCGGCGTCGCGAACCACATCGTGCTGTCTGCGGTTTCGACGATGGCATTGATCGTGTTCGACGCCAGCCCGTCTGCGGTCGTGTAGTTTTTAAACTTACCGCCGCTGAACTGAGTAGCGCCACCACTTAAAGTTCCGGCCCATACAGAGCCCTCTCGAGTAACAGTGATCGCATACACACTATCTTGCGCGAGACCCTCGGCCGCTGTGTAC
>JBKPPU010000035.1:0-45282 GCA_046733695.1 Acidobacteriota bacterium | reverse complement strand
CTGTTTTAAAGGATCGAGTTCGACGCCGGGCGGCCACGGAGGGCCGCCCCTACAGTACGTTCAGTATGTCAAAAAACCTTTGGCTGTGTCTTGTGATGATCCTGATCGCGGGCCGGAGCACGCATGGCGCGCAGGATGTGCTTCATTACACCGCGACGCTCGAGCCGGATTTTGCCGCGAAGTCAGTTAAAGGATCGGTTCGCATTCGATTCTCAACCGATTCGCAGCAGGCAGAGTTTAACTGTGGCAATCTCTCGATCGATGCAGTACGAGTTGCAAAAACACCTCTGAAGTTCTCCGTACGCGATCATCGTCTCCGCGTTACGCTGCCGTCACGAACCACACGCCCGCAGGAGATCGACATCGACTTTCACGGCATACCCAAGTACGGCATTCGCTTCTTTCCAGATCGACAACAGATCTACACCATCTTTTCAACCAGCCAGTGGATGGTCTGCGTCGACGACCCTTCCGACAAAGCAACGTTGACGTTCAAACTGATCCTGCGTGAGAACCTAACACCCATAGCCAACGGCCAACTCGTTTCGGAAACGAAGCTGCCGAACAATAAACGCGCGTCCGAGTGGGTACAGAAGACTCCAATCCCAACCTACATCATCGGTTTCACAGCCGGCCCTTTTCAGGTCGTCAAAGAGAAACGCGGCAACGTTGAATTCCAGTACCTCGCAACGAACTTCAGCGAAACCGATGTCCGTCGCATCTTTCGCGACACGCCCGACATGCTCAACTTCTTCGAAGACCGCGCCGGTGTGAAGTATTCAGACAAGACGTACACACAGGTTCTCGCGGCCGGCAACGTCGCACAGGAGATGAGTAGTTTTGCGGCGCTGGGGGAAACTTACGGCAAAGAGGTACTGGATAACGAGCAGGCGCAGTGGCTCGGCGCGCACGAGTTTGCGCATCAGTGGTGGGGCAACCTCGTGACCTGCGTCGATTGGAGACATTTCTGGCTCAACGAAGGCATCGCTACTTTCATGGCCGCAGCGTACCTGGAACATCGCTTCGGACGCGCAGCTTACATGCGTGAGATCGAATCAAACCGCGCGAATTACGAGAAGGTCCGATCGGCAGGTAAGGACAAGTCACTCGTCTTTCCGGATTGGGACCACCCGACGGCTGAGGATCGGATACTCGTTTACGACAAAGGCTCCTACGTTTTGCATTTGCTGCGTGAGGAGATGGGCGAACGTGTCTTCTGGAACGGCCTTCGACTCTTTACTCGCCGTCATTTCGGCAAATCAGTAGTGACCAGCGATTTCGTCGCCGCAATGGAAGAAGCTAATGGAAAGAGCTTGAAAGAATTCTTCGCCAAGTGGGTCTATCTAAATAACAACTAAAGTAAACCTATCCACAGATTACACAGATTCTTTAAATCAATCTGTGTAATCTGTGGATTACCTGCTGTTGTATATGTCCATCACCCACTTCGGCGGATCTTGATCGCCGGAGAAATCGAGGTTCAGGCCTTTGCTCTTCGACCAGCGGAAGAACCACGTGGGGCCGTATTTATTGACGTACGTGTCCTTCGTTTCGTAAGCAGGATCGGACATTACTTTGTCGAGGGTCACGAACTGGTAGCCTCGCTTCTCGAATATCTGCAACAACTCGTCGAGACAGTCGGCATTTATATCGTTGGAGTGGATGAGCAATATCTGCGGAATCTCGCGACCAAATAGCTGCGGCGAGATCTTCTCTGCAAACTCAGTCGCGGTGATTGTCAATTCAAGATACGAATCACGCAGACGTTTCATCAGCGCAGTGTCCCTCTTTTGCATGGCCTGCGCATAACCGACATTAAAGATGAAGTCAGAATTCTCGATCGTGTGCGGTGTAATTTTGTACCCGAGCGCAGCGAGAAACTTCTCGATGGCTTCTTTCTTTTCGAGCGTGTCGCCCGTGTGCGTCATCGGGTGTCGAAAATAGAGCTGATACGGGCGCCGCGACTGCATCAACTGCCGCGTCACAACGTCACCTTTCACAATCTGCTCCTCAAACTGCGCCACAGTGAGTTGGTTAAAATCAGGATGCGCGTAGGTATGATTTCCAAGCATCATCCCGTTGTTAACCCAGTCGCGCAACAACCCAATACGCGCTTCACGGTCGTTCCCGTAGTCCAACTGGGCCTCGTTTACAAAACCGATCGTAGGCACTTTGTGTTTCTTGAGCGTGCTCAGAATCTTTGCAGTTGCGGTTCGAGCACTCGCGAGATACGGCCCGTCGCTCATCCTGACATACGGCAGATCGTCGAATGTAACGGCCACCGTGCGTGTCGGTGTCTGCGCCCGTGCCGAGATAGCAAGGCCAACAATACAGAAGAGCAGAAGTATATGTCTCATAAACGTATCCATTTTAAAATCTGGGGCTAATTTGCGTTGGACGTATCAAACACGACCTGATCGTACCACCAGAGCTTCTCGAAAAACTCACGCGCCATTGGTGTCGAGCCCGACTCAAGAATTTCTGCAATACTGCGACGCCCGTCGATCGCTTCGAACAATTGCCTCTCTTGTTCGTTGACGAGCACATACAAATCGTCAAAGGTGTGTGTCTGATTCACAAGTGCACCAGCGGCGCCTGGAGGTAAACCTTCCGTAACGCACAGGGTCCAGGGTAAACGAATGGGCACGTACTGCAAATAACGCTGGTCATCAAAACCTATTTTACCCCCGTTAATCTTCCGGTCGTCTCGATGCGCTACGAAACTGTGATTCGCCATCCGCCCGCGCCACAACTCCATCTCAATGTACTGCTCGCGTTCGGGCAGCACGGCCAGTTTACTCGCATGAGGTGTCCCGGACATAGCACCACACTGAGGCAAATATGCCGCCTGCCAGTACCAGCGAGACAGTTTCAGGCCATTGCTTTCAACGAAGTCGAACAGTTGCGAAACGGAGTACGAGCGATCGCGCGGATTCAACACTGCATCCGCCAGAGCGTCGGCGTTCGGAAACTCCCTTGAACCACCTTGCGTGGCCAGCAAGGGATGATGTTCGGGTAGAGATCTGAGCACCGTCATGAGGTCTCGTATCTCTTCCGGTGAGGTTCCGACACCAAGCCGGCGGCAGTATTCCTGCATCATGTAAACGCCGTCACGACCATAAGGTGCGTAGACCATCAGGTTCATCGCGCCGTTTGGATTCAACACCGACCGAAGTGCGCGCAAGCCCGCGTCAGGATCAACGAGATGGTGCAGTACGCCAGTGCAGATGATCAGATCGAAACGCTCGTCGAACTCTGCGACGTTCTCGACTGCTAACTGCCGCGCTTCGAGATTCGATAATTGGTAGTTTTGTTTTAGTCGTTCGGTGTGCTCGAGACTTGTCGAGCTGATGTCGATGCCCACCACACGGGCTGCGGGATGGCAGATGGCGTACTTTGCGGCTTGCCACGTTCCGCATCCGGCAATCAGCACATGCAGATCGGCACGATATTCCGTTTCAGGCCACAACAGGTGATGCTCGGCGCGGTGGATATTCTCGTCTCGCCACATTTCACGCGCACGATCCAGGTTTGCGACAGGCGGAGGAAACGGATGACTGGTGTAGAAATCACGAATCGGATCTGTGTTCATGAATGATTCACATGTTCTGAGATTTGCGGGGACGAGGATTATACATGTTATCCGCAGATTACGTGTTTACTTCGAGACCAAATCGCGCCAGCATCTCACGGCGTCCGGCGTTCGTGACATCTATCGCTCTGCTGTCGAGATCTTTCGTCACCCATTTTCTTTTGACCGCGGCGTCCAACAGCGCTGAACCCAAAGCGCCGCCGATGTGAGGACGACGTTCACTCCAATCAAGACATGCATATGCGAAACGACGCCGTGAGCTTCGCATATCCTCAACATTGACGTTCAGAGCATCTAGTGCCTTTTCTCCTGCCGCAGTCAGCTCATAAGCATCACCGGTGCTGTTTGATATCCATTTGAGTTCCTTGAACCGATCGTGCAATTGGACGCCGAGAGTACCGGCGAGATGATCGTAGCAAACACGCGCAGCTCGCAGGCGCGTCGGCGTGTTGGGAACAAACTTCCGGCGCGGTTGATCGGCCAGCACGCTCAAACTCTCGAGCACACGCGCGACTTTGGGTCCATCAAGACTGTAAAACCTGTGCTTGCCCTGCGTCAGCACTTTGACAAGACGCTCTGCCTTCAATCGATTGAGATGCGCGCTGGCGGTTGACGTCGAAACATCAGCCACGACCGCGAGCTCAGTGCTGGTTCGTGCATGTCCATCCATTAGACAGAACAGCATTCGCGCCCGAGCCGGCTCGCCAATAGCACTGGCGATTTTTGCCACCGCTCTCTCGTCCAGTGGTTCTACATTCATAGTTTGATGATAAACGAATTGTCCCTGTCGGCCAAACATTATGATTAGCGGACTTGGAGGTGAAAACATGATCACGTGTATCATTCGTTATCAAATTGATCCGTTCCAGCGCGCTGAGTTCAAGACGTATGCGGAGAATTGGGGGCGCATCATTCCGCGCTGCGGTGGACATCTCGTCGGTTACTTCCTGCCTCATGAAGGGACGAACGATGTCGCCTGGGGGCTGATTGCTTTTGATAGTCTTGCGGCGTATGAAACTTACCGCGCGCGGCTGAATTCCGATTCTGATGCGCTCGCGAACTTCGCGCTGGCGCAAAGCAAACGTATCATTCTTCGTGAAGAGAGAAATTTTGTGCAGGTAGTTGAAGGGACCTTCGCACTGCCACCGCAACAGGAGTGAGCATGTTGACTCAAGCTGAAAAGGGCCGCGCTTTTGCTGAGCTTCATAAGCGCGCCGTGACATTCATCATTCCCAACCCGTGGGATGTCCGGAGCGCCCGACTGCTGACACAACTGGGATTCGAAGCGCTCGCCACGAGTAGCGCCGGCTACGCCTTCTCGATCGGAAAGTCTGATAATGCCGTCGGTCGTGACGCGATGCTCGAGCACGCCACGTCCGTCGCGGCTGCAACCGATTTGCCTGTCAGCATCGATCTGGAGAACGGCTTTGGAGATGCGCCTGGAGTTGTCGCTGAAACGATTCGTCTGGCTGCGGCCACCGGGGCCGCCGGCGGTTCAATTGAAGATGCGACGCAGCGCCCGGACGATCCGATATATGAACGCTCGCTTGCCGTCGCGCGCATTCGAGCTGCGGCTGAAGCAGCTCGCGATCTTCCGTTTCCTTTTGTACTGACTGCGCGGTGCGAGAACTTTCTCGCCGGCAGACCTGACTTGAAAGACACGATCGAGCGTTTGCAGCTGTATCAGGAGGCAGGCGCTGACGTGCTCTATGCGCCTGGGCTTACAAGTAAAGAAGAAATCGCTGCTGTGGTGAACTCCGTGGATCGACCAGTTAACGTGTTGATGGCTTTGAAAGGCGTCGAATTGAGCCTCGCGGAACTGTCTGCGCTCGGAGTAAAGCGAATCAGCGTCGGGAGCGCGCTTGCTCGCTGTGCGTTGACGGCTCTGCTCCGCGGTGCGCGCGAGATGCTGACGCACGGCACGTTTCGTTTTGCTGATGACGCTGAGCCTTACCGCACGATCAATTCCCTCTTCGCGTGATTGACGAGGTTAGTTAGACAGAACTAACAAGATGTTTCAGGATTGATCCTGTAAATCCTGAGACATCTTGTTCATCCTGTCTCAATGAGCGGAGAATCTAAGTCGACATGCGAATACTCCTGGTCGAAGATGAGCCGCGTATGGCGAATGTCATCGCAAAGGGTTTGCGAGAGCAGAGCTATGCCGTCGATGTGGCCCAGGATGGCGATGCTGGTCTATATCAGGCGGAGATCAATGATTACGATGTGGTTGTTCTGGACGTGCTGCTGCCACACCGCGATGGATACGAAGTCTGCCGTGAGCTACGCAAACGCGGAAATACCACTCCCGTCTTGATGCTGACGGCGCGAGCCGCTATCGACGATCGCCTGACTGGTTTTGACGCCGGCGCCGACGACTATCTGACTAAGCCATTTTCGTTTCGGGAATTGCTCGCCCGGATTCGCGCTCTCCTGCGACGTGATTCACAACTCCGACCCGACGTTCTCGAAATCGGAGACCTCGTCGTCGACGCGGCCAGCCATCGCGTCTCCCGGGCTAATCGTGATGTGCAACTCACCGCGAAGGAGTACGCACTGCTCGAATACCTCGCGCGTCGTGCGGGCGAACTCGTGTCACGGGCCGACATTGCCGCCCACGTCTGGGACGACACTTTCGATCCTTTCTCAAATGCGATCGAAGTCTATATGAACCGCCTGCGAAAAAAGATTGATGGCCGCCACACAAACAAACTTCTTCACACTCGTCGCGGCGAAGGCTACATCCTCGAGTCTCGCCATTGATTTGCGATGGTCTATTAATCTTCTATTAAGGTTCAACTGCTTATACTCGGTTCTTCCGATACGAAACCGAGGATATGACAAAGCGAGCGAGACCGAAGGTAATCCCCCTTGCGGTGCTGTTGGCATTGGTCTGTATAACCGGACACGGGCAAACTCCCTCGGCGACGCCTCAAACGGCGCCGATCACGATCGATGAAGCTTTACGACTCGCAAACGCACAAGCCTCGACGTTTCAAACAGCGCTCCTAAACGAACGCGTCGCCGCCGAAGACCTGCGCCAGGCGCGGGCAGCATTCCTTCCGAAAGTCAGCACGCCGCTGAGTTACATCTACACTTCGCCGGCTCTCGGGCTGCCGCCGGGTGAACCACGTGGACCGAGCTTCGTCACGAGCGACGGAATCGGCGTCTACGATGCATTAGTAAATGTTTCAGGAGACTTCGACATCGCGGGACGATTACGCGCCACGCTCGCGAAGAATCGGGCTCTACTCGCCGCGGCTCATGCGGGCGCGGAAGTCGCGCGACGCGAGTTGGCCCAGGCTGTCGTCGAGGCTTATTACGGGCTCGCGCTCGCGAACGCACAGCTTCGTGCGGCGGAACAAAACCTGGCGGCGGCGGAAGAGTTTGAGCACACCACTTCGTTGCTGCTCAGCGGCGGTGAAGTCGCCGCCGTCGATCTGACGCGTGCCGA
The DNA here is from genome assembly GCA_046733695.1 of Acidobacteriota bacterium. Classification (GTDB taxonomy): domain Bacteria; phylum Acidobacteriota; class Blastocatellia; order Pyrinomonadales; family Pyrinomonadaceae; genus PSRF01. The sequence continues at coordinate 38,236 of JBKPPU010000035.1, read as the reverse complement.
ATTGCAAACTCTCACGCGTCGCGACGAACTTCAAAAGGCACGTAGCAGTGAAGCTGTCGCCGCAGGATCTCTTCGTGTGTTCGTCGGTTATGAGTTCTCAAGACCAGTTGCGACGACTGATCTAGCTTTCGCACTTCCGGTCGGTTCCGAATATCAACAGTTCAAAGCCGAAGACGTTTCTCACCGGCCGGAGTTCACGCAACTGGAGCAGCAACTGCGTGCCGCCCGGCAGGAGGTCAAGATCGCTCGCGCCGATCGCTTGCCTTCGCTTGGTTATTCAGTCAACGGCGGCTTTGATACTGACTCGTTGAAGGCGCCACGTTTGAAGGAGCATACGGGCGTGTCGGCTGCGATCAGTTTTTCGATTCCGATCTTTGATTGGGGCGCGACTCGCAGCCGTGAACAACAGGCAAGACTGCGCGTGGAGATTGCCGAGAACGAACGCACCGTGGCGTTGCGTGGATTCACACAACAGTTCTACGCCGCACGTGCACAGGTAAGTAGCGCGGCGGCGCGAATCGCTATCGCGCGTGAAGGCGTGACGAAGGCCCAGGACAATCTAGCTGCGTCGATAGCGCGCTACCGTGCCGGCGAAGCGCAAATCGTTGAAGTAACAGACGCACAAACAACGCTCGTCGAGCAACGCAGCGCGCTCTATCAGGCGATCTTTGATTACCAAACGGCACTTGCGCGACTCCGGCAAGCAACCGGTCAATGATGAAAATAAAAAACCCGACGGCGAGGCGACTATGAGTGACTACCAGAACAGGCGGCGAAATCTCGTTCTGATCGTTGGCAGCGGATTGGTAGTAGTCCTGCTGGTCGCGCTCGTCGTCTGGCGGTTGAAGAGATCGGCGGCTGAAAAAGAAACCGAAGTCACCCCGGTGGTCAGCGTCAAAGTCGTCAAGGTCGAGAAGGAAGAGATCGCAGCGCCAATTTCGGCGGTCGGCACGATCTGGCCACGTGAGAAAGCCGACGTCGCGGCAAAGATCAGTGCGCAGATAAAGAAGATGGCGCAGCTGAAGAACAAGGTAGTCCGTGCGGGCGAGGTCATCGCCGTCCTCGAGTCGCGAGATCTCGAGACTCAACGCGCAGAAGCAGTCGCAGCACTCAACGAAGCGCGCGCGAACGAACGCAGTCTCATTACCGGCACGATTCCAAAGACAAACGCCGAAGATCAGAAAGCGCTCCTGGACGCGCGCGCAAAAGCTAACAATGCGCGTGCGACATACGAACGCCGCCGGCAGCTCTTTGAACGCGGCGGAATCTCGAAGAAAGATCTCGAAGCCTCACAGCTCGAGCTGACAACCGCAGAAGACGAACTGCGTTTGGAAGAACAGACCGTCGCGTTGCGAACGCACTCGCTGAACCCAAACGATCGCGCGCTGGCAGCAGCAAGAACAGCGCAGGCGCAACAACGAGTCGCTACGCTTGATGCTCAGTTGAGCTACGCCACGATTCGTTCGCCCATCACCGGCATCGTTACCGATCAGTTTCAGTATGAAGGTGAATTTGCTTCTGCCGGTGGGAAACTCGTCACCATCGCTGATACGACCTCCGTCATCGTGAAAGCCCCGTTCGCTGATACGGCTGTTGCGCAGCTTAAGACCGGCGACACCGTAACAGTTGTACCGACTGACGCATCGGCAGAAGAAATGCACGGCCAGGTCACACTGCTCGGTCGCTCGAGTGACCCAACAAATCGCACGGTTGAAGTGTGGGTGACTCTCGGAAACCAAGATGGAAAGCTGAGAGCAAATGGCGCCGCCCAGGTAACGGTGTTTGCAAACTCGAAGGACGACGCCGTCGTCGTACCAACATCCGCCGTAACACTCGAAACAAGCGACGCAAGCGAAGGCACTGTAATGGTTGTCGATGGGCAAAACATGGCCCACGAGACGAAAGTAAAGATCGGCATTCGCACACCCGACAAGGTTGAGATCGTCGAAGGTCTTCAAGGTGGAGAGACCGTGGTCGTTGAAGGTAACTACGCTTTAGCAGATGGAACAAAAGTAGAGCCACAGACAAACGCGGACAAAGACGCGGATAAAGAATGAGGCTTGCCAGGGTAGTTTCATATCAATCTCGCGCGATCGTCGTCATCGTGGCGCTGCTCTGCGCTGCCGGAATCTACGCGGCGTGGCAACTTCCCGTCGCGGTCTTCCCGCAGACTGATTTTCCGCGCATCGTCATCATCGTCGACAACGGTGAAGCGCCCGCATCGCAAACACTCGTCTCCGTCACGCGTCCGATTGAGGAGGCGATGAATGGCATTCCGGGAATCGCGCGTATCAAATCAAAAACTGCGCGCGGCTCCTGTGAGATCAATCTCGACTTCAACTGGGGCGGCAACATCAATGACGAGTTGCAACTGGTCCAGGCGCGGATGTCGCAACTGTTATCGACCCTTCCGCCCGGCGCTGAGATTCGCAACATCGAGCGGCTGACCTTCGCCGTCTTTCCTGTAACCGGATACAGCCTTACATCTGACAAACGCGACGAAGCAACACTCACAGATCTCGCCACCTACATCGTGCGACCGCAACTGGCGCGCTTACCCGGTGTCGCGATTGTAGGCGTTGCGGGCGGCAAGACGCGCGAGTTCCACGTGACGATCGATCCCGAAAAGCTCGCGGCGCACAATGTTTCCGCGCAACAAGTCGCAGAGGCAATCAAGAACTCAAACATCATCGTCTCGCCGGGTCTGATCGAGGAGAACCACCAACTCGAGCTGGCCCTGATCAGCGGTCAGGCAAAAAGGCCCGACGAACTCAACAACATCGTCGTCGCCACAGTTAATAATGCGCCGGTGCGTGTGGCTGATGTTGCAACCGTGGCGCCGGGAGTCGAGCCCCAATACACTGTCGTCACTGCCGACGGGCATCCCGCGGCACTCGTGAATATTAATCGCCAGCCGGATGCGAACACCGTGGCCGTTGTCGATGAAGTAAAAGCAGCATTGACTGCCATGAGCGGGCAGATTCCGAAAGATGTTCGTGTCGCTGCTTATTACGACCAATCACTGCTTGTGCGCGAGTCGATCAGATCGGTTCGTGATTCGATCCTTGTTGGCCTGTTGCTGTCGGTTGTGATCCTCTACGTGTTTCTGCGCAACTGGGGAACAACGTTTGTTGCGATCCTCGTGATTCCTGTCACCGTGCTCGTCACCTTCCTGGCCATGGGGCTTGCCCGACTCAGTTTCGATCTAATGACGCTGGGCGGCGTGGCCGCTGCGATTGGGCTCGTGATCGACGATGCGATCGTCGTCGTCGAAAATATCTACACACATATTTCGCGTGGCCAGTCGCGTCGTGAAGCCGTTCAAAGCGCTGTTTCGGAGATCACTGTCCCCATTATCGGTTCGACGATCACTCCGGTCGTTGTGTTCCTTCCGTTGACGTTGCTAACCGGTGTCACCGGCGTTTTCTTTCGTTCACTCGCTTTGACGATGTCGGTTGCGTTGCTGACTTCCCTTGTCCTCGCACTCGCATTCACTCCAGTGCTTGCGGAACGCTTCGTCAAAGCACGACCGGAAGATAGCCACGGCCCCGATGAAGAAGAAACGCACGGCAGAATCCTCGGCGCAATCATACGGCGCTATGAATCGATTCTCAGTGTGGCACTGGATCAAAAATGGATCGTTGGCCTCGTGATTGTCGTCGTGCTTGTGGGCTCGTATCTGCTATATCGAACGCTCGGTTCTGAGTTTCTACCGGAATTTGATGAGAGTGCTTTCGTCCTCGACTACGTCGCACCTGCAGGTTCTTCACTCGCCGAGACAAATCGAATGTTGCGGGGCGTGGAAGAGTTGTTACTCAAAACACCCGAGGTCGAGAGTTATTCGCGACGAACTGGTTTGGAAATGGGTCTGTTTGTGACCGAACCAAACACCGGCGACTTCGCTGTTAAGCTGAAACCTAACCACAAGCGCAGTACCGAAGAAGTGATTTCCGAGCTTCGCGAGCAAATCAAGGAGTCGCAGCCCGCGCTCGACATTGAGTTTGTCGGCATCGTGCCGGATGTGATCGGCGACCTGCAGGGCAATCCCGAACCGATCGAGGTAAAGCTTTTCAGCGAAGACGCAGATGCCTTGCACGAGAAAGCTGAGGAAGTTGAGGCCGCGATTCAGAAAGTTGACGGCGTTGTCGACACGTTGAGTGGCGTGGTTATCAGCGGGCCAGCCGTCACTTTCAATATCGATCCCGCGCGAGCTTCTCAGTTTGGAGTGACGGCGAATGATGTCGCTTCGACAATCACGATCGCGATGTCTGGCGATGCTGCTTCGTCGATCCTGCAACAGGACCGGTTGATCAAGGTGCGTGTGATTTTTCCGCCGGGCGTGCGCACATCGCTCGACAGGGTTAAGGCTTTGCAAGTTCGTTCGTCGTCAGGCCAACTATTCCGGCTGGATCAGGTTGCCGATGTCGACATCGATAAAGGCCAGGCAGAAATCGAACGCGAGAACTTGCGGCAGATGATTGCCGTGACCGGACGTCTTGAAGGAAATGATCTCGGCACGGCGATTCGTCAAATTCAGGATCAACTCGTCAAAGACGTGAAGTTTCCGCCGGGAATGACGGTCGAATATGGAGGACTCTATCAGGAACAGCAGTCCAGTTTTCGCGAGCTGGCGACCGCGCTTGTTCTTGCAGTTCTGCTTGTCTTCATTACTCTGCTCATTGAGTTTCGTTCGTATGCACATCCGATCGCGATCGTGACGGGCGCCGTGCTGGCTCTGAGTGGTGTGTTGCTGGCGTTGTTCATCACCGGCTCGACGCTAAACGTCGTCTCGCTAATGGGTATGATCATGATCGTGGGCATTGTCGCAAAGAACGGGATACTGATGCTCGATGCCGTTGAAGATCATCTCGACGGGGGCGATACTTTGAGACAGGCTCTCGTGAGATCGGGACGGCGGCGATTCCGACCCGTATTGATGACGTCGCTCGCGGCAATGCTCGGCATGTTGCCCCTCGCACTCGCGCTCGGAGCCGGAGCAGAGCTCTTACAGCCGCTCGCAATCGCAGTCATCGGCGGATTGACGATGGCGCTGGGATTGTCGCTCATCGTGACGCCGACGGTTTACGCGATGTTGCGCCGGCAACCTGTCACTGATTCGACAAGGGGAGCATTAAATGATTAGGTCCATATTTTTTATTCTTGCGGTGGCTACGGCGACGTGCGCGCAGACACCTCCGCGATCACTCGAACGTGACTTCTTCAAAAACATTCTGAACGATCAAAAATCGATTTGGACGGCGCCGATGCGTCTTGACCGAGGTGACGCGAAGTGGGTGATTCCGAGCAGTATCGGTTTCATGGCACTGGTCACGACCGATCGAATCAGTGGCGACGAAATCGCCGAGTTTGATCGTCAATTGAAAGCGAGTCGGATCGTAAGTCATGTTGGTTCAGTTTATGGGCTCGGAGCGATTTCGGGAGCTTTCTATTTGTTCGGTCGGAAGAAGAACGACGACCGAGCAAGAGAGACCGGGTTGTTGAGTGCGGAGGCTCTGGTTGATAGTGTGATTGTCGAGTCGGCGCTGAAGGGAATCACGCAACGCGCGCGTCCGATGGCGGGTGTCGAGCGCAGTGAGTTCTTCGATGGTGGAAATTCGTTTCCGTCGGGCCACAGCACGCAGGCTTGGGCCGTTGCGACTGTTATTGCGAATGAGTACAAGGATCGCCGGGCGGTGCAGATAGCGGCGTATGGAGCGGCGACCGCTGTGAGTGTGGCGCGGTTTACAGGGCAGAAACACTACCTTTCGGATGTGGTGGCGGGAAGCGCGCTGGGGTATGCGATCGGACGTTACGTCTACACGACTCGCCATCGCAAACCGGCTGATTCAGATGAACCCGTGAGCCGCGTGATGATCTTCCCTCAGTTCAACCGCGCGTCGCACGCCTACGGCCTATCGCTAACCTGGCGCTTCTGAACGATGGTTTAATATGACTCTGGGGTATGTTTGATTCGGTTCGCATAAGATTGATGCTGTGGTATGCGGGCGTGCTGGCGCTCTCGCTGATTGCGTTTGCACTCGTCATTTACTACGCCGCTGCAAAAGGTCTTCACGATCGACAAGACGAGTCGCTGCGCTCAACGGCACAAACGGTTGCCAGTGCATACGTCGAAGAAATCGGAGAAGCCCACTCACTGACCAAAGCCGCCGAAATCGTCCTCGTCGAACTCACCTTCCCGAACCGTTATGTACAGATCATCGACAGCACCGGTCATTCAATCGCAACTTCCAAAAATCTCTCCGGCACTGCCATAACAATTCCGCCGGGAACTGTCGGCTTCGTGACCGTAGATGGGTTACGAGTTGCCGTTGTGCCAGTCTCAAGCGATCCCACTCTCGGATTTGCTGCGGTTGCGGAACCGTTGAACGTACTCGAGGACGGCCTGGGTCAATTGCGGCGCGACTTTTTTGCAGGCGTACCGCTCGTGCTCCTTTTGGCGTCGCTGGGCGGGTATATTCTCGCTCGCAAGAGTTTGGAGCCGATAGCCTCAATGGTCAACGAGCAACAGCGATTCATTGCCGATGCTTCCCACGAACTCCGCACGCCACTCGCGGTCCTGCGCGGTGAAACGGAAGTCGCGCTTGGCAAAACGCGCACTGTTGAAGAATACGAGGAGTCGTTGACGCTAATTCAGGAAGAAGCCGAACGGCTTTCGCGCATCGTTGAGGATTTGTTCATCCTCGCGCGCCAACCCATCCAATCGCCAACTGCCTTGATCAAAGAGCCGGTTTCATTGACTGAGGTCGTGAAGGACTGTGCGCGCGCGGCCCAAGTGCTCGCCGGTCGCAAAGGTGTGCGGCTGAAGTTGGAAAACGGTTCAACGTCGATCGCTCTTAATGCAGATGAGGAACTGATCAAACGGATGATTCTGAACCTGCTGGATAATGCGGTGAAATATACACCCGAAGGTGGTGAGATCTCACTGGCGCTCGAAAAACACAATGGAAGCGCCGAGATTGTCGTGCGCGACACCGGGATTGGTCTTTCGCAGACAGATCAGCAGCGTGTTTTCGATCGTTTCTATCGAGTAGACAAAGCCCGCTCACGTGCACTGGGCGGCGCCGGCCTCGGACTTTCGATCGTCCGAAGCATCGTTGAAGCGCATGGCGGCGATATCACGATCAAAAGCACTCCTCGCCACGGCAGCACCTTCACCGTCTCATTACCACTAAAAAGTTAGCCACAAAAAGGCACTAGAAGCACAAAAAAGGTGAGCTCTCATTTTTGTGCTTCTTGTGCCTTTTGTGGCTTATCTGGGATCCGTTCTTAGTGCGCGGCTCGCATCCAGGCGCGACTGCACTGGACCATCGATGCGCTTCCCTGTTTTTTGAATCTGATCGACTATTTTCGCGTTTTCAAGAGTTGGGTACTGCGCGTGGAGCAGTGCTGCTGTGCCGGCTACCAGTGGCGCGGCCATCGAGGTTCCGTTCCACGTCCCATATAGACCACCGGGAACGGTGCTCGTGATTCCCACACCAGGCGCCGCAACGCGAATCCACGAACCGCGAGTTGAGAACGACGCGAGCTTGTCCTGTTGTGTCGATGCCGCCACGGCTATCAATCCGTTAACATTTTCCGCCGCCGGATACTGCTCAGTAAAATCTCCGCCGTTACCAGCAGCCGCAACGATAACCAGATTCCGATTTCCGATTGCCGGAAAATCTTCGCCGCCACCACAGACCTTGTCCAACACGTTCCTCAATAAACGTGTCCGTCGTAGTGTGCTGAGACTGAGATTGATTACGTCTGCGCCATCATGTGTGATCGGATTCCCATCGGGATCGGCGGCGTATGCCAACGCTTCGGCGAGCACCCACGTGTTGCCGATGCCTCGCTGATCGAGCACACGCACGGGAATGATCTTCGCGTCGGGCGCAACGAGCGCGATGAGTCCGGCAACGTGTGTTCCGTGACCGAATGGTCCAATTGTTTGATTACCAACCTCACTCGGATCATTGTCGAAGTCGACAAAATCAAACCCCGGCAACAAATGACCGGATAATGCAGGATGCGAAAAATCGACTCCCGTATCGAGCACGGCAATCTTCACGGGTTGTCCATCTTTACCGATGCCGCGATTGACTTTCTGAGCGTCGGCTAAGTTGACCGTGACCGGCGCCCACTGCTTCGTGTATGCCGACGGTGTTCCGACGCTCCAACCGTTGCCAACGCTCCAGCCGTTGCCGCTGCCTTCCGGAGCTGTTTGGGTGAAGTTTGGTTCGGCGAAAGCGACGCGGCCATCATGAACGAGTTGGTCGACCCGATCCTCAACACGCGCGCCATCGATGATTCGCAACCGGTAAATCGGTCGCGACCCAAATTGATCGAGCGGCTTCGGATCGAGCGCATACTGCGCCGCCACTCCGGCAAGATCGCCGGAACTGCCGAGTTCGACAAGGACCTCGCCGCTTACAAAATCATTGTTATCATCCAACGCGGCAAGTGTTCGCGGGGTTGTTTTGGTAGATATTAAGCCGGCCGCGGCCAAAATAGAGAAAACAAAGACCGCGATTGCCACTCTGTATTTTATATATGAGCGATTCATAGGCATGAACACCGACGGCGGGGGTCCGTCTCCAGTAGAAAGAAAGTCATCAATCCTGTTAATCCTGATCATCTTGCAATCCTGTAAGAAGCTTTTACATGATTACAGGATTGCCAGGATTTACAAGATAATGCGCATCAATTATCACCAGTGTCCGACCAGTACGAAAGGCGACCAAAAGAACGGATGCGGCATTTCCTTCAACATCCTCAATTGCGCCGCTCGAAGACTGGTAGACAACGAAGAACCGGCTTTCATCTCGCGATAAAAATCGACCATCATCTGATTGGTGGCTTCATCGTCCACCATCCAGAGGCTCAGTAAAACCGAGCGCGCTCCGGCCGAAAAGAAACCCCGCGCCAGACCGATCAACTCGTCACCGGGGGCGACGACGTTTGCACCGGTCTCACACGCACTAAGCGTAACCAAGGCGTTACTCAACCTCAGACTATACGCGTCGCGAACAGAAAACCAGCCGTCAGCAAGTAGTAGTGCCGAAAAGAGTGGATTATCGGAACGAAACTGCCCGTGGCAGGCTAAGTGTACTACATCTGCCGCCGTCGAGTGGAGTCTCAAAGCACCGGCCGTTGCGGCGTCGTCCACAAACGCCGTTGTGTCACCGAAAATCCCACTAATCGATCGAATTTCATCGTGAATCCTTGGTGTCTGTTCGTCTGAAACACCCAGCAACAATGCGCGATCTAACCCATACCCGCCACGATGCAGGCAGTGCTGAAAAATCGCTGCACTCGGCGCGTACGACACCTCGCAATTCTCAATCAGATAGCTGTCGCCATCGTGCAAGGCGTGAAACGGAAGATAGTGCAGACCACCGTGCGGAACGACGACCAGGTTTCGATCCTGCACGACAGGTTTGAGTTGCCCAATTAACTGGTTGTAGAGACGTTTCAGATGACTTTTGATCTTTTCAGTCAGACTCGGCAGATGACGGCGAACAGATTGCGCGCCGAATCGAAGCGTATCGATCTGAAAACGTAACGCTTGCAGTTGCTGATTGATCTCAGCGATGGAGCCAAGCTGACGCTCAACGTGAATTGTCTCGCGTGTTACGACGAATGCCAGCAGCTCGTTGTCCAGAGTTGTGTACTCAACCAGGGCATCGTCATCACGTAACTCCGCCCTCAGCCGATCGACGTCAAACGGTTGATGCCGCAACGAAGTGGCCGAGCGGCGGTGATGGAGCTGCCGCGTGATCTCGAGCACCCGCCTCTCGCGCTCGCGCAATGCACTCTGCACGTCGCGTTGTCGCTGATTCATCTCCTTATAGAGATAATTCAACTCTTCACGAAGCGAATCTATTTGTTCGAGTACATGCGATTCGAAGGTGTCGCGAGCTTCGGTCGCCGGCTCGTGTTCTCCTCCGAGACTATCGACAAGAGCACGCGAGCGAGCGCTTTCGACCAGCGACAAAGCTTCAGACAGGCGTGATTCTCCGGCCTGTAAACAAATTCTCAGCAGCTCCTGATACGGAACGAGCTTATTGGCAAAGAACGCGGTCTTGAACTCTTCGCCCGGCAGCGGCGCGCGTAATTCTTCAGTAACGGCGATAGCTTTTCTAAAGCATTGTTCCGCAGTTTCCGTGTCGCCCTTCTCGATCGCTACCAGCCCCAGCCCTGTGTAACAGCGTTCAGTGATCTGCGGGGGTCCCTCACGAATCGCATCTTCAACCGCGGCCTCAAAGAGTTGTTGGGCTTTGTCCGTGTTCCCCAGACTGCGTTCAATCTCAGCAACCAGCCAGCGGGCCAGCAGTAGCTGATGCCAGCCACCAAAGGCAGTCAGATCCGCCTCCGCCTTGGCTGCAAGGTCATGCGCCGTTTGGTGATCGCCAGCGGCGTGATGCAGCTGCGCCTCTGACAACGACACGAGCGCCTCGCCTACTTTGTTGCCTTCAGCTTCGTAAAGCTCACAGGCGCGTTTCAGCGATGCTAAAGCTTGACCCTGATTGCCGAGTAGAAACTCAGCTCGTCCGCGCGACGCAAAAGCCCGAGCTTCATCTGCTCGCAAACCCAGCGTTGCGAAAGTGTCCGTGACACGCGCATAAATCTCAGTGGCTTCGGGCACCAGGTTCAGTTCGAGATAAGCGTCGGCAATCTCTCTTTCGGCGAGCGCCGACTGGTGCGGCATGCCCAGACCTTCGTAACGCCGGCGCGAGCGCTCCAGGTAGTCGAGTGCTTCATCGTAGCGACCGCGCAGGAGTGCGAAGTTTCCGATGTTCCCTTCGATCTCGGCCTGCGTCACCGGCACACCTGCATGCTCGGCCTGTTGCGCAGCCTCTTCATACAACGCGGACGCGGAGGAGAATTTGTGAAGGACGGCATGAGTGTTGGCGAGACAGTTGTTGATCGTCGCCAATTGTTTCTCATTGTTAACGGCGATGAAGCGTTCGCGCGCTGAAGTGTGAAACGTCTCCGCTTCACGATATTGATCGCGGCGGAAATAAAGGTTGCCGATGTTGTGCTCGATCTTGCCGGCGGCGAGTAAGTTCCGATGCTCGAGAAACACTTCTCGGGCCCGCAGCGCACACGCAATCGCTTCGTCATAAAGACCGAGCATCGCCAGTGCGATCACTTTACTGACGTCGGTTGCGGCCGCGACTTCCGCTTTGTTGAGTTCGAGGAATCCGGCGCGCGCGCGATCGAGACTCTCGATCGCACGCGGCATATCACCGCCAATCAACGCTTCGATGCCTGCAGACCAAAGGCAGAGCGCTTTGATTTCGGGATCGGGACGTAGCTGTGAGATTTTGCGCAGCGTGGCAGCAGCAGCGAGCGAACGCGCGGGATCGCTGCTCCAGCCATCCAGACAAATATCTTTGACTATATAGGCGAGTTCTGTAGCGAGTTGTTTATTTAGCGCGCCGACAGATTCCTCAAGGAGCGCATCTCGTCGAGATTCATCAGCCTCGACAAGACGTGCCGCGAGTTCCGCACGGTCCATCTATGGATCACCGTTAGTGGCCGAGTTGAAGCGGGGGAATCTCTATCTCCAGCTCCGGCAAGTGAACGAGCATCGTATAGATGCCGCCCGGCACGGATTGGAAGCCGAACTCTGCGAGTTCGTTTAGATCAGCGGAAGCGGAAAAGGTGTCGCTCACCAGTTTTACATTCCCTTGCGATTCGCTCGAGCCCAGAATTTGACCTGATATCTCCCATTCTCCACTTTGCGGAGAGAGACGCAAGTCAATATCGGCCATCTCGGTTGAGTACACGAGTTGGCGTCCGGTACTCGCTCCTGAACGTAATCCGAAGGCAGGTTTAGCAGTAAGACTGTCGAAGGTCAGCGCGGCCAGAACGCGCGCCAACCGAGAAGGTTCTCGATTGGCGCCTCGGTTTCGAAACATGGCCTTGGCGCTTTGGATTAGACTCGCCGGGGCATTATCAACGTCGTCATTTCTCATCAACCCGATCGCTTGTCGTAAGGTTTGCAACTCCTTCGCACAATGGGAACAGGTGGTTAGGTGTAAAAGAGTTTCAGCCGCAGGCTGCGACTGTTCGTCTGCGATATCGGCCAGCTCTGTGAAGGAAATGTGTGGTGAGAAAATGTTCATAATTAAGTTACCGTCCAAGCGGTTTCAGTCTTACCAACAAAACAGTGCCACCGCCGCAGCAAAAAATACCTGACTTGGACACAGTCAGCACCACGCGCGTAGCGGGTGAGTGCCGCGCAGCGATCGACGGAGCCTACGGCGTACCCACCCGCTACCGCGTGGTGGTACTGACTGTGTCCAAGCATGTGGCATGAAGGCTGAAGGTTCATTTTTCTAATAGTTGCAGCATTTTCTTCAGACAACGTGCACGCGTCGGACCGATGCTGCCCTCCGGCGTTCCGAAAGCGGCAGCAATTTCGGCGTACGACGGTGGTTCGGGCGTGTAATACAGCAGGGTTAACAGCTTTTGGCACCGTTCATCGAGCGCCATGAGTGCTGCACGAATCCTGTGTTGCTCCTCGAGACGCACGAGGTTTTCGTCGGGCAGCGGTGCCTCGTCGACCACTGCTGTTAGTTCCTCGTCGCGTCGTTCGTCGCTCCTATTAGGCGGACGCAGCAAGCGTTCTTTCGACATTAGTCGCCACGTCTTGCGACGTGCCGTAGTCACCAGCCATGCATGCAAACGATCCGGATCCGTTATGTCATCCAGTTTTTGCAGCAACGTGGCAAATACTTCCTGAAACACCTCACTGGCCTGATCTTCACTGAGACCCGCTCGCCGGGGAATTGCATAAATCAGGCGTTGATACCGATCGACTAACACCTCCCAGGACGATTCGTCACCTTTACGGCAGGCGTTTAGCAACTCTCTATCAGTGGGCTGCATGTAAGGTTGAGCATAACATCGATGTATTTTTTGGCAATCCCGCCGGACTGTGTCACTGCAACAGTTGTCAACAGCCGAATCCCAGACCCAGAAAGTAAGTTGATGAAGCAATGACGACCCGACCCTCCCTTCTCTTTTATTGCCAACACTCTTTGGCGATGGGCCACCTCGTCCGCTCCCTGGCGCTGGCGGCAAATCTGTCAGAGCATTTCCGCGTGATGTTGTTGAATGGTGGTCGTATGCCGAAGGGACTCGTCGTTCCCACCGGTGTCCAGGTCATCAATCTGCCTCCACTCGGAATCGACGAAACAAATCAACTCGTCAGTCACGACAAAAGAATCTCAGTCGGACGTGCGCTGGATCGGCGAAAGAAAATGATTCGCACCTGCTTCGACAACCTGCGGCCAACGGTGGTGGTGCTCGAGTTATTCCCATTTGGTCGAAAGAAGTTTGCAGTCGAGCTTCGGCCACTCCTCGAAGCGGCACACTCAGATGACAAGCGTTCGTTTATCGTCTGTAGCCTGCGAGACATTTTCGGGACTGAGAAATCGATCCAGCAAAAGTATGACGACCGCGCAGCGATGCTGGCAAATGAGTTTCTGGATCTGGTGCTGGTGCACTCCGATCCTTCGTTCGCACATTTCGACGAATCTTTTCATCCGACTGTGCCTCTAAAGGTACCGGTGATACACACTGGGTTTGTTGTACCGCGCTCGACACCGGGGACTGTACTTCCGAGATTTCGAAAACGAATTGTGGTTTCCGCTGGTGGCGGAAGTGTGGGTGAACCGTTACTCCGGACGGCTATCGAAGCTCTACGCTACCTTGAAGATGACCCTGAAATCGAGATGAAACTGATCGCCGGACCTTTTCTTCCTGACGATGCATGGACCGCGCTTCGAGTCATGGCTCGTGGCAAGCCACAACTGAACATCGTTAGATCCGTGAATAATCTTTGCGATGAGCTGCGTGGCGCGACGGTATCGATCAGCCAGGCAGGATACAACACGTGTCTCGACGTCCTGCGGGCGGGTCCGCCCGCGCTGCTCGTTCCGTTTGTGAGAGGAACTGATTACGAACAGCAGAAACGCGCACTACGCCTGCAAAAACTCGGGGCCGCGCAGGTCATGGACCAGGAGACTCTTAATCCTTCACGCCTGGCGGCGACCATTCGAGAATTAATGAATCGCACAATGGCAAAACCCCAACTCGACCTGAACGGAGCCAAACGTTCGACGCAGATCATCGCGTCAATGGTCACCGCAACACCACAAGCGAAGGCGATCTCCTATCACAGCTGCTACGAGAACTAACTTGGACAGGGTCCAAGTTAGACTATTGCATTTCGTGCGATTACTTCGCGGTAGAAGTCGGCGCTCAGTTTCGGCGTGCGCTTTTGCGACGCGTAGTCGACGTAGTGAATTCCAAAGCGATTCGTGTAGCCGTCCGCCCACTCGAAGTTATCCATCAAACTCCAGAGAAAATACCCGCGGACCGGAATACCTTCGGCAGTCGCGCGGCGTAACTGCGTCAGGTAACTGCGTAGAAACGTCACGCGATCGGTGTCGTAAACGCGGCCGTCCTTTGCCGGCTCATCTGACGACGAGCATCCATTCTCAGTGATGTAGATCTCTTTCACTCCCCAAAGCTTCGCGACGTGGCGTGGTCCCCAGTACAACGCCTCCGGCCCAACGAAGAGCCACGGGGACGGCGCGTGCGGAAACGACTTCGGATGCGGCACGTGCGCGAAACCCACCGGCGAAGATTCATCAGCGCGCACAAACTGCGGTGTGTAGATGTTGATGCCGACAAAGTCGAGCGGCGAAGAGATCGCTTTCAGATCTTCAGGAGTAAACTTCGGCGCATCGGCTCCCGCCGATTTCAAATACGAGTCGGTGTATTTGCCTTCCTTGATCACCGTTAAGTAAGACGCGTTCATCTCACGCGCCGCACTCTCCGCGGCCTTGATGTGCGCAGGTGTCTCAAACACCGGCGCGGGTATGGTCATGTTTTCCGCGAGTCCAACCTTTGTTCCCGGCTTCGCGGCAGCTCGAATTGCCTGGACAGCCAGTCCATGGCCCAACACCGCGTGATGTCGCGTTTGATTGAGACGCAAGCCCGTCAGTTTCAATCCTGGCGCATGAATTCCCCAGCGATAGCCGACTTCGATGAACGCGCCAAACTCGTTAATCGTGAAGATGTGCTTCACGCGATCAGTCAATCGGGCCGCAACGTAGCCGGCGTAATCTCCGAACGCCTTCGACGTTTCGCGGCCTTCCCAACCACCGAAGCGATCCTGCAAAGACTGCGGCAAGTCCCAGTGATAGAACGTCGCAAAGGGCTGAATGCCGTTGGCAAGCAACTCGTCGACGAGACGGTTGTAGAAGTCGAGGCCTTTTGGATTCGGTTGACCATCACCGTTCGGGAAGACGCGCGGCCACGCGATCGAGAAACGGTAGGCTTTGACGCCCAACGCTTTCATCAACTGCACGTCGCCTTTGTACAAGTGATAGTGATCGTTAGCGACGTCGCCGGTAGCGCCGTTAACTGTGCGACCTGGCGTGTGTGAGAAGGTGTCCCAGATGGAAGGTCCGCGACCGTCTTCGTTTACCGCTCCCTCAACCTGGTAAGAGGCTGTCGCTGTGCCCCAGATGAAGCCGCGCGGAAACGAACGCAGCTCGTCGCCTTGTCCGTCTTTAACCGCTGCCGTCCCAAACGCCGGCAACTTAGCAGTTGAAGCGAGTGCCGCGGCCCCCGCGACTTTCGCGAATGTCCGTCTCGAAACTTTTTTCACGTTGAACCATCCTCCTATGACTTTGCCTCAACTTGGACCGGCTCTTTTTTGTTCCACCTAGCCCACTACGGTCACTACTGACTTAGAGGGAATTGTAATGGTGAATGCTCCGGAGAAAACGTTAATCGCACCGAGCGGCGTTTGATTCTCCGTCGCCGATGTGCGATACGGCGTCACACTCGCCGGCGCATTTACCACTCCATTAAGATTGACTGTCACTGTGTGCGAAGTCTTCCCTGTGTTCGCAAGCACTACCGCCACACTCCCGCTCGCGGGTCTCACCGCCGTCACCTGTAACGTTGCGTCACTCGACGTGGACGGCAGCAACACTGATCCCGGCCGAATGAACCGGCTGAATTGCCCCATCACGTACAATCGTTTCGGCACCTGGAACGAGTCAGTTGACGGACTGGCATTGATGAGACCTTGATTGTCGTTGTTCAAGGTCATTGCCCACCAGTAGAACCAGGCACTGAACCGGCCCCCATTCAACGCCTTAAAGATCTCGGTGGACCATGTCATACCATCATCGATACTCCCGTTGTACCGTCCATCCAGGTTCGAGTCTTCAGTTTGCCAGATGGGCTTGTTGTACTGCGTGCAGCTATTGCAAGGCGTGTCGAACTTATCGGTCCGCCCGTAGCCGTGTGTGGCTACGATTGCTGTCGCCGCACGCATTCCGGAATCGTTGAGAAGTGGAAATCCCCAGGAGTTATCGAAGTTGGAATAGAAAGAGACTTCCGGCGCCATGATTCTCGCAGTCAATCCACTGGACGCGAGAGCGGGACGCAGGTGACTCGCAACAAAGGTATTCATTTCCGTCGTGGTCCACTCACAGCTATCGTAAGTGGTCCGCATGTTTGGTTCGTTCTGAACGCTTTCGACCTGCGCCTCGAAGCCGAGCTGCGCTTTCGCATTGTTGAGCCACTGAACCTTGAGTGCCGCCAGATCCGCATAGAACTGTGAACGGACGTGGCCACCGTTGGTACACGAATTGTTGTCCTTCATCCAGGCCGGCGGGCTCCAACTCGAGACGAGGTATCTATTCACACCGTAGCCCGCGTTCACTCTCTGCAGCCATCGCATTCCGCTCTGGATACCCCAGTAATTCCAATCGAAAACTCCAGGCGATGGATTGTAGTTGCACAAAAAACTGCCGACACGTACCCAGCTCAAACCTGCGCTCGCTTGCGATGTCGAATACAGCAGGTCGAGTATTTGCGTTTGTTTTGCCGGCGAGAAGGCGTCGAGATCGTTCGCGACCCAGGTTACCGAGGCGCCAAATCCCTCGATGGTTTGTCTTGGATTGTTGTAATCAACATTCGCAGTTACGTTCGCCGCATGCGATGTCACGGATATGAAAATGACCAGGCACACGGAGACTACGAAATTCAGTTGCTTGTGAAGTGTTTGTTTCATCTCATCCTCCTTCCTCGGTCTTTACTGGCCATCGCCGTAGAGAATTCCACGGCCGTTGGTGCCCACGTAGACGCGTCCGAAGATGCGCGGATCGCCGCTGATTGCGGTATCACCCGCATGGCCCCATTGATGCTGAGCGTCGTTGATGCGCACCCACGTTTGCCCAGCATCGATCGAGCGGAAGATTCCGCGCACACCCGCAACTTGCGCGGGCGCGTAGAGTGCCATGTATGTCTGTCCAGTCGCGGCTTTGCCGAAACCGATATTGTCGGCTTCCTCAACATTCGCGAGCTTCGTAAAGCTAGTGCCTGAATCAGTCGAGTGCCAAAGTCCGTAAGTGTTGTCCCATTCGGCGCCGCCTGCGAGCCAGATGTCTCCTTCGCGACCCGGTACGGCTTTGAATCGCACTGGTCCACCTAACGGAAGACCGGTAGCTCTCGCGACGAATGTCTTCCCGCCGTCTGTGCTCACATAAAATGTGCCCGACTTGAATCCGTAGAACTTGTTTGCATTCACTCGATCTGAACCGACACGCGCACCTGCCGGTATGCCGGTCGATGCGGTCCAGGTTTTACCGCCGCCAGTCGTGTAGAACACGCCAACTCCGGCAGGGCTCCAAACGATCTTGCCTCCACCAGTTGCGGCAACTGCGACCGAGCCGCCGCCAGTCAGTCCCGAAGGTTGCGAAGACACAGCCGCCCATGTTGTCCCACCGTCAGTTGAAACCGCGAGACTCTTCTCACAGTTCGCTGTGTCACCATTCGCAGCGCGAACAATGTATGCGGGACTCAATTCAGCGTAATCAAGACTCACACTCGTGCCTCGCACGGGCGCGGCCTGTGCAGCCGGAACAACGTTGACGTCGTTATGACGAAAGCCCGTGATATCGGCGAGTGCGCTGATCAGCGGCGCGCCCGATGGCGGACTGATGAGATCCTGCACCGCGGTCTCTTCGATTCCCTGGGCCATGACTCTGATCGTGATCTGGCTCGTCGTGCTCACGTCCCACGTCGTCAGGTTCGTGCTGCCATAGAGTGTTGCGCCAGTGCCGTACATGAGCCGATTCGAATTAAACGGATCGATCTCCAGAGACTCCGTCATCCAGCCAAGCTTCGGATTAACTTCCGCGCCCGGCCTACCGCCGCCGCAGATCGGAGTGGCCGGCCATTTGAGCCATGGCGCTGCGGTAACGTCCTGCGTATAACGAAACGAACGATTGGGATATCGCGTCCAGTCCCAGATCCGGCTCCACGTCGAGCCTCCGTTCGTGCTGCGCCAGATCTGCGTGTCGGGCCACCACGAGCTGTAGCCCGTGACCATAACGGTATTTGGGTTTTGCCTGTCTATCGATAGACCGCTGTAACCGAAAACATTGTCGTTCGTGTTTGACGAAGGGATCGGGCTGATCAGTGACCAGGCGCCCGTCGCGGTATTGAGTTTCCAGACGTCGCCGTGTCCGCCGTCGTATGGACCACCTTTGTCACTGTACGCGACATAGAGAAAGCCGCCGGTCGTGTCGAGCACGCCCTTGTGCGGCAGGAAACCGGTGGGTTGACCCGGAACAGCGGACCACGTCGTGCCGCCGTCTGTGCTGCGATACACGCTCGTGCCGGCATCGGCAACGCCGACGTAGATTGTTTGAGTTGTGTTGCCGGGAGTGCCTGTGCGTTTGTCGAAAGTGATCCAGTAGAGACCCTGATTGTCGGTCAGATAACCATTCGGGTCGGTGGGGTCCTGAACGTAGTTGCCGGGATTTGGAAAGCTCGTGACTTTGGACCACGTCGCGCCCGAGTCTGTGCTGCGCCACAGACCATTGCCGCTCGGCGCGCCGAGATAGATCACGCTGTTGCGATTCGGATCGACGACGAGGCGTTCACCGGGACCGCGGCCGGGCATGTTGCCGCCGAGTTTGAATGGCAGCATCGTTCGCTGCCATGTGGCGCCGCGATCGGTCGAGCGCAGCACAGCGCCGTTTTGCGTGGTCCACTCATTTGTGTACGTACCGGCGGCGATGTACACGTTGTTTGGATTGACCGGATCTGTTGCGATTGAGATGACGCCGGTTAGGTTCCAGTCGTCCCAGCTGATTGAATCGAGTAAAGGCACCCAGCGGCCTGTTGCGTTGTCGAGACGGTATGCGCCGCCAATGTCTGTGCGTGTGTAGACGAGGTTTGGTTCGGTCTGGTTGAACACAATGCCGGCGATGAACCCGCCGCCGAAGATCTGTACGTTACGCCAGGTGTAGGTCTGTGCTTGTGCGACAAGAGCCAGAGTCACGATAAGAATTCCGCTCGCAATCCGTTTCATACTCTCCTCCTAACTGTGAGGCGGGCTATCCGCGGGAGGGGGGCCATACGGCGCTGAAGGGACGTGGCGCCCAGAACAATTGACGTTTCTATCGACGCGTGGCGGTGACGCCGGGCCAGTCGTCGGTGCGAAATGGTGACGCCGGTAGTCCGGCACTGTTGTAAAGATTTGCGATCGGGTTGTCGGCCCAACCGTAACGAACCGCAACCGGCTTCGTAACCTTCGCACTCGAAACGATCACCGCATCACCGTCAATGCGTGCGTCGGCCCAAACAAATCGTCGATCCTCTCCAGCAATCGCAAATCCCTTAACCACGCCACCATCTCTCGTCTTCAATCCAGCACCGTGCTTAAAACGAATTCGGATCTTATCGCCATCGATGCTAAATCGAACGAAGAGCGGTCCTGATGGAACATCCTTTTGCCCGTAAGTCCCGGCGAGAGCCCACGCTGCGAGCCTGCGACCGACATCGAGCTTGTTACGAGGATGAATGTCATTCTCGTCGCCGATATCGATCGTGACTGCCATTCCAGTCTGCGGCTCGCGCAACGTCATCGTCTGTGCTTCACGCAACTCGGCCCAATCACTCTCATCCGGTTCAGCTTTATTCGCATGCCAATTCGCAAGCTGTACAAAGTAGAACGGGAACTCATGACCCCACGCGCTTCTCCAGTTGCGAATCATGATCGGAAACAGCGTGCGGTATTGATAAGCGCGCCCTGCGTTACTCTCGCCCTGGTACCAGATCGCGCCGCGTATCGCAAAACGAACGATTGGCGCAATCATCGCGTTGTAGAGAACACTCGGATTGTTCTGGTTACTGACTCCAACGGCTTCGGGACGCGAACCCCAATCGGGATGCTTCGGTTCGAGCGCGAGTTCGACTTTGTAATCCCACGCTCCACGAAGGGAGATCGCTTCCGTCTCGTTTGGCCCAATCGACATCGCACCACCGCGACTGAACCCACCTTCGCCTGCGCTGTCGAAAACACGCACCGCGATCACGTTTCGTCCGCCATGCACCAGCGCACCCGGCACGACATACTTTCGCGGCACCGAGTAACTGTTCGGAGTCTCTCTTCCAATCGAGCCCACTTTCTTGCCGTTGAAGTAAGTGACGTCCTGATCGTCAATGGGCGGTAAGTTGAGGACCAGATCCTTTCCGGCCCACGATTCGGGCAGTTCCAACGCGCGGCGAAACCAGACAGCGCCGTCAATGAGCAGTCCCGCAGTTTCGAATTGTTGAGGCAGATCCATTTTGGACCAATCGGCGGCCGACGTTGCCGGGTCCGCATATCCCAGAGCTTCACCTTTGTTGCCGGCGTCGATATAGAGATTTTTCTCTTCCCATTGGGCCAGCGCCTGCGCGTAAGCCTCTTTCGCCTGCGGCAGCATGTTCAAACTGCTTTCGTAGCGATCGAGGATCGGTTTTAGTTCGGGTGAAGAAATGAGTGCTTCGTGGCTGGTCCATGCTTCTGCGGGTGTGCCACCCCACGAGCTGTTAATCAAACCAATCGGCACCTTGAGACGCTGATAGAGTTCGCGTCCAAAGAAATATCCGACGGCGGTAAAGTGTGCAGCCTCGTCCGGCGTGGTGACGACCCAATGTCCTTCGACATCAGTGAGCGGTTCCGCAGAGGTGTGATGTTCGACTCGGAACATGCGAATCTCGGGATAGTTCGCCTGAGCAAGGGTCTCGGTAGCGCCAATCGTATTCGCGAGCGGCCATTCCATATTCGACTGTCCCGAACACAGCCAAACCTCGCCCACGAGCACGTTCTTGATCGTCAGCGTATTGGCGCCCTTAACTGTTAAATCAGCCGGTCCGCCACTCTTTAAAGGACCGATGAAAACCTGCCAGTGACCCTGACTATCAGTAACGGCCTCCGCCGATTTATGTTGGAAAGTGACAGTGACGCGCTCGCCCGCCGTGGCATTGCCCCAGATGCGAACCTTCGTCCCCTGCTGCAACACGAGGTTGTCGCTGATAATGCCAGGCAAACGCACTTCGGCCCGAACCGCACCAGCAAACACAAGTAGCAGCAAAAGTGCTCGAACAGAGTTTGTTGTAGGACCGGACATAAGTAGGAAGGCCGATTTTCTAACAATTTCTCGGGTTGTTCAAGTGGAAAAGTTTGTTTGACAGGATTACAGGATTTGCATGATTTCCATGTTAATCCTGCAAATCCTGTAATCCTGTGAAGCTAACCTCAGGCTAAATGGTATTCAAAAACAAATCGACCGACTTGAATCGTCCCCTTACCGCTGGCGGCTGGTTGAATTAGGAGCGCGCGAACCATCGAACTCTTGCGATTGCGAACCGCTTCAACTTCCCCAACACGGTCGCCACTCGACGCACGATAAAAGGTTACGGTAATGCTGTCCGGCGTCTTCCGCTGATAACCAAAAACATACTCGCCCGGCTCAAGCGAGAAGTCGCCGATCTGGACCGGCACCTGCGCGATAAAAAAGTGGGAGTACTTTCCCTCCGCCGAGTAACCGGCCGTAATCATCACCACGCCCGCAATATACTTCCCTCGCCCATCGGTAACGCCGGACGCCGTGCGAAACTCCGTCTCGATATTCTCCTTGATCACCGGGGCGCGCGCCGGAATAATCTTTCTCAGTTCCGGTTCGGATGCATTGCGCCAGCCAGTCGCACCAAACGCCACCGTCCACACGAGCACCATTAATATTGACGCACTCACAACTCGTCGTTTCATCACGTCCGTTAGTCTATCATTAAGAAACGCTTTTGTGCTTTTTGTCCCTTTTTGTGGCAGTATCGCCCTGCACATGCGTCGCTTAATTCCCCTCCTACTAATCGTGGCGTTTCCACTTTTCGCTTTCGCCCTCGACTCCAACCGCAGTCTGAAAGAGTTTGGTCATCAGACATGGCTGACTGAGAATGGCTTGCCCCAAAACACCGTTCAGTCGATCGTGCAAACACGCGATGGCTATCTGTGGATCGGAACACAGGAAGGGCTGGCACGTTTCGATGGATTGAGTTTCACTGTCTTCGACAAGGAAAACACTCCCGCCTTCAAGAGTAACGACATTCGTTTTCTGCACGAAGACGGGCAAGGCCGTCTCTGGATCAGCACTTCTTATGGACTCGTCTGCCGTCACAACGGACAATTTACGAGTTTCACTGAAAACGAAGGTCTGCCCGACAACAGTATTGGACCAGTTGTCGAAGACAAAAACGGCAACGTGTGGATCGGAACCGGCGGTGGTCTATCGCGTTTTGAAAACGGAACTTTTAAGACGCTGACTGTCGAGCAGGGCTTGTCGAGGAACGTGATTCAGACGTTATGCGCCAGAGCCAATGGAACTCTGCTGATTGGAACATCTGCCGGTGTTCAATCGCTTAGCGGCGACCGATTTACTTCCTGGACCACATTACCTAATGTTCCGGCCGCGAACATCAGTGCGATTGCGGAGTCGAAGACTGGTCAGCTTTGGTTTGGAACGCTCGACGGACTTTATGGTGTCGAGAGAGAAGGGGCGACACCCGTTCCCGTAACGTTGCCTAACAGTCGCGTGAGCACATTGCGAATCGATCGCGACGGCGCACTCTGGATTGCTACGGCCGGCGGTGTTGCGCGTTTTTTCAACGGCAACATTGAATCACTAAGTTCTACGGATGGTCTTTCGAGCAACCTCGTTCTCTCACTCTTTGAAGATCGCGAAGGCAGCATTTGGATCGGCACCGAGGCTGGTGGCCTGAATCTACTCAAGAGCAAGAAGTTCAATACTTTTACAACCCGCGACGGACTGCCAAGCGATCTCGTCAAAGCGATTTACCAGGATATGCAGGGAGGAATCTGGATTGGATCGCAGGGCGGCGGTCTAACACTCTTCAAGAACGGCAAGTTCACAACCTGGACCACGCGCGATGGACTGTCGAGCGACGTCGTCCTTTCGCTCGCCGGCGACGCAGAAGGAGTCATCTGGGTCGGAACACCAGACGGCCTGAATCGTTTCAAGGACGGTAAGTTTCAGGTCTTCACATTTGCTGAAGGACTATCAAACGATCTGGTGCGTTCGGTCCTCGTCGATCGCAACGGCGTTTTGTGGGCCGGCACGCGCGATGGTCTGAACAGTTTTCGCGACAACGAATTTACGACCTACACCACCCAGGACGGGCTCGCAAATAACTTCATTGGCGCCATCTACGAAGACGCGAAAGGCAATCTGTGGGTCGGCACGCTGGGCGGCTTGAACAAGATCAAGGACGGAAAGTTTCAGACTTTCACCACCAAAGACGGTCTTTCCAGCAACACCGTCATTTCCCTTTACGAAGACGCCGCGGGCGACCTCTGGATCGGAACAAACGGCGGCGGTCTCAATCGTCTCCGCGGCAATAAATTCGTCTCGTTCACAAATCGCAACGCGCTTGCGGCCGACGTCATTTATCGTATTCTCGAAGACAAACAACAGAACCTGTGGTGCAGCTCAAACAAAGGCATCTTTCGAGTCAGTAAAGCCGAGCTCGACAAAGCGGCAAGCGATGCAAACGCGAGGGTCAATCCCGTCTTTTATGGACCAGCCGATGGAACCCTCACGCGCGAAGCCAGCGGTGGAGGTCATCCGGCGGGATGGCGAACAAGCGATGGCCGCATGTGGTTTGCCACGATCAAAGGACTCGCTGTCATCGACCCCGAGCACATCCCACTCAATACGGCGCCACCTCCGATCGCGATCGAACAACTCTTCGTCGACAATCAATCAGTTCCGTTAACTCAAAAACTTACGCTCTCGCCCAGCAGCTCGCGACTCGATTTCTATTACACGGCGCTGAGCTTTATCGCGCCCGAGAACGTGCGCTTCAAATACAAACTCGAGGGTTTTGACGATAACTGGATCGACGGCGGCGCACGTCGAGTGGCTTCGTACACAAACCTGCGACCGGGCAATTACCGGTTTCGTGTCATCGCAGCAAACAATGACGGCGTTTGGAATGAGGCAGGAGCTGCGGTGCAATTCTATCTCAAGCCGCGGTTTTATCAGACCTACTGGTTCTACGCCCTCTGTCTCGTCTTGCTCGCCCTCGCGGCATGGCAACTCTATCGCATGCGCGTCCGCCGCATGGCCCATCAGTTTAGCGCGGTACTCGCGGAACGTAACCGGATTGCGCGCGAAATCCACGACAACCTGGCCCAGGACATTCTCGGAATTTCCGTGCAGCTAGAACTGGTGGCGCGTCTCATGCCCGCGGCAGCCGAATCGGCGAAGGGCCATCTGGATCGAGCACGCATTCTGGTGCGCAACAGCATGACTGAGGCGCGCCGTTACGTGTGGGATCTGCGGTCGCAGGAGTTACAAAAAAAGGACTTGTCCGCAGCGCTTCGCGATACAACCAAACGTCTCACGGCGGAAAATGACGTCGAAGCAGTTGTCGAGGTGTCGGGCCCGTCACGGCCTTTGCCACTGGAGGTCGAGACAAATCTCTTGCGTATCGGACAGGAAGCAATCAACAATGCAGTCAAGCACGCGCGCGCGAATCGTATCGATGTTACGCTGAACTTCGACACGCGAAGCGTGCAGCTCAGCATTCGCGACAATGGCCGCGGCTTCGATCCGGCAGCACAGATCGCGGATGGTCACTTCGGCTTGATTGGAATGCGCGAACGTGCCGAGCAGATTGGGGCAGTGCTGACCATCGACAGCGCGGTGGAACGCGGCACGCAAATCGCGGTTGATGTACCGTTGAATGACTCATGAGTAGCAAAATTCGAATAATCGTGATCGACGATCAGGCCGTGGTGCGGCAGGGATTCGTCTCGCTCATCAATACTGTCGCCGACATGGAAGTCATCGCGCAGGGGATTAACGGGCAGCAGGCGCTCGAGCTTTATCGAGAGCATCAGCCGGATATCACCCTCATGGATCTGCGCATGCCGGTGATGGGTGGCGTCGATGCGATCGCCAAGATTCGTCACGAGTTTCCCGATGCGCGAATCATCGTACTCACGACATATGACGGCGACGAAGATATCTACCGCGCGCTGCAGGCCGGTGCGCAGGGTTATCTGCTGAAAGACATGTTCTTCGAAGAGCTCGAAGACGCGATCAGGAAAGTCCATGCGGGCGCGCGCCGGCTGCCGCCCGTCGTTGCCGAACGACTCGCTGAACGAATGAATGCTTCTGAGCTTACGGTGCGAGAGTTGGAGGTGCTCCAGGAGATCGTGAAAGGCAAGACGAACAAGGAGATTGCTAGCACACTGCGCATCAGCGAAGCAACCGTCAAGAGCCACATCAACAACATCCTCGGGAAACTGGGCGTAACCGATCGCACCCAAGCCGCCACCCGCGCGCTGCAACGCGGAATAGTTCATCTTTAGCCGCGGCTAATTCATACTAAAGTTGGAGATTGTGGCTCAACCTTTGAGTCATGACAGGTGGCTTATGTGCTGGTATCTTTGGCGGCGTAGTCAACCAATTTTCCGGTTTCGAGTTCCGATCAAGGCTTTTTACCCTACCAAATTGTTGCAGACCAAAAAGGGTCTTGATTACACGTGGTAGAACTCGAAACCGGACTTCCCTTTTAAAGCACCCTACTTACCGCACCTGAATCGATTTCTTTAATCTCGCGTCCGTCGAGGAACCGCCGACAGTGATCTCAATCAGATCCTTCTCGACCACCCAGCGATCAGTTTCGGCGTTCCAGTACGCCAGACGTGGGGTAGGAAGCGATAGCTTCACAGTCTTCTCTTCCTGGGGACCCAACGGCACGCGCGTGAACCCCTTCAGCTCCTTGAGCGGGCGTGAAACCTTCGAGTTGAGGTGCCTGACGTAAAGCTGGACCACTTCATCGCCCGCGCGCTGTCCACTGTTCTTCACGAGGACGCTGACATCGATTGCGCCGCTCGATGCGTTGACCTTGAGATCTCGATACGTGAAGGTCGTGTAACTCAGACCATAACCGAAGGGATACAGCGGCGTGTCGCGAAAGTACATGTAAGTTCTTCCGTGGCGAATGTCGTAATCCATCATCGGCGGCAGTTGCTCAAGTGACTTGGGCCACGTTTGGACCAGCCGTCCAGCCGGGTTGTAATCACCAAAGAGCACTGTCGCGAGGGCATGCCCTTCTTCCTGGCTATTGAGCGCCATGTGAAGAATCGCGGGCACATTCTCCTGCGTCCAATTGACCGCATACGGAAAACTCGAGATCAGCACCACGATCGTCTTCGGATTCGCCGCAAACACAGCCTTGATCAACTCTTCCTGCTCGAGTGTGATCGATTGCCGATCGACAGCTTCACGCCCTTCACTCGGCACCGACACTCGCGCCCACTGTGTATCGAAGCCGCCGTTGGGATGATTACCAACACAGACGATCGCGACGTCAGACTCGCGCGCGGCCTTGACCGCAGCATCGCCATCATTATTCGCTGCGTGAGTCACTTTCACTGATTCGCCAACCGCGTTCCTGATTCCTTCGAGCGGCGAGATGGAGTAGGGCGGTGTGCCGCTGTACCAGTCGAGCAGCACTTCATTCACGCGTGGTCCAATCACGGCGATTGACTTCAACGATTTCTTATCGAGTGGTAGGAGATTGGCAGAGTTCTTCAATAAGACGATCGACTTCTGCGTCGCGAGCAATGCCAACGCTTTGTGTTTCTCCGTTGTCCACGGGTCGATCGATTCCTTTCCGATAGTCGAATAAGGCACGCGTGCTGGAGGATCGAGCAAGCCAAGCCGGATCATGACTCTGAAATTGCCTCGCAGCGCGCGATCGATGTCGGCTTCGGTCAGCAGTCGTTTCTTTAATGCAGCTCTTAATGGCTCGCGATAGTCGTCGAGAAATTGTCCAATGCCTGCTTTGACTGACTCGGCAGCCGCGGTCTCGAAGTCCGGATAGTACTTGTGCGACCTGACGAGATTCCGCATTGCGCCCGCGTCGGTACAAATGATTCCATCCTGGCCCCATTGGTCGCGCGTGATTTTCTGCAGCACCGGATTGATCGTCATCGGCACGCCATTCACCGCGTTGTAGGCAGCCATGTATGCGCGCGAACCACCTTCGACCACGCCCATGCGAAACGGAAGTGAGTAGTATTCATGAAAGAGACGCTCGTCGAAATTCGAGCTCGATTTATCGCGATCGTTCTCGTTGCTGTTTGCGAGAAAGTGTTTCATCAAAGCGGCGGACTGCCAGTACTTCGGGTCATTACCCTGCAAGCCTTTGCTGAAGGCGACAACCATCGTGCCGTTGAAGAATGCGTCTTCGCCGTAGCACTCCTCGTTTCTGCCCCAGCGAGGATCGCGTCCGATATCGGCGTTGGGAGACCTGATGACGATTCCACCCTGGTTGTATTTCGGGCTCTGAAAAACGTAGCGAGCTTCGTAACCTTCGACTTCTCCAGCCTGCCGCAATATCTCCGGGTCCCACGTCTCGCCGAGCCCAATTCCTTGTGGGAAGGTCGTCGATGGGACAGTCTGCGGCCGGCCCCATTTTCCTGGACCACCCTGCGTCAATCCGTGAATGCCTTCGACGTGACCACTGGCCTTTATGCCTAGACGAGGCACACTGGGATTTGTATCGAGACATTCGATCTTCTCATCGATTGTCATCAACGACAGGATGTTGTCGATTCGTTGTTCGATTGGGAGATCGGGGTTTTGGAAGGGATAGTTGGTCTGAGAAGATGTAGCCGGCACAAAGCAAACGATCAAAATAAAGCCACAGATTGTACCGATCTGTTTAAATCGATTTTCACGGATCCGTACAATCCGTGGCTTATTCTTCAACAACTTTTATGTACTTTCGCAGACTTGGATTTGTTAACTTACTTACTCGCCCGCTGGGCCATTTGATCTCGATGCTATCGATCTTTGTCGCTTTACCGATGCCCAGGATCTCGCGTGGATCGTGTGAAGAAAGATAGCTGCCGCCCGCGGTCTTGAGACGACGGTATTTCACGCCGCCGGCTTCCCACGTGATGATGGCGCCGACAGCCATCGGATTGCTCTTTGTGGCGACGAGATTGAGACCGACCCAGTTGTTCTGATTGCCGCCCTCATTTCTCAGCAAGACAGGTGCGTCGCCATTGTTGATGATCAGCACGTCGAGGTCGCCGTCGTTGTCGTAATCGCCAACAGAAAGACCACGCGCCGGCCAGTCTTTACTGAAAGCCGCACCGGAAATCGTGCTGACGTTCTTGTACGTTCCATTCAGGTTCTCAAACATCAACAACGGCTCTTTGTATTTAACTTTGAGCGACTGAATCTCAACCATGTCGTCCGGATGACCATTCGCGAGGATCAGATCGGGATCGCCATCGTTGTCGTAATCAAAGAAACGCAAACCCCAACCGCTGAGCAGACGCGTTGCTGGTCCAATCTCGCCGGGGCGGTCGAGGAAGGTCAGATCCTTTTCGTTGTGATACAGACTGAACAGCTCCTGGTCGATGTTGGCAACGAACAAGTCCTGCCAGCCGTCGTTGTCGTAATCGGTCGCATCCACTCCCATTCCCGAGCGTGGCGCACCCGAATCGCTGTATGCGACGCCCGACAAGAGTCCGACCTCGTCAAACTTTCCTTTACCTTTATTAACGAAGAGAAAATTCGGCAGCGTATCGTTGGCGACAAACAGATCCATTAATCCGTCGTTGTTCAGGTCAGTCGCGACTGCGCCAAACGATTTGCCGAGCGATGCAGCAATTCCGGAATCTTTACTGACGTCGAGAAACTTGCCGTTACCTTCGTTATGAAATAGGAAACTGGCGCGCGGCTTAAAGACGCGAGGCACGCAGTAATAACGACGGCCGACTTTGTTATCACCACAGAAGATCGTGCCGTTGCCGCTGTACTGCACAAAACTCGAAACGAACAGATCGAGCTTTTGGTCGTTGTCGTAATCGAACCACGTGGCGCAGGTGGACCAGTTCGGCGCCGTAACTCCGGCCTTGTCCGTCACATTCGTAAACGTGCCGTTTCCGTTGTTGTGAAAGAGCACGTTGGCGCCGTAGTTAGTGACGTACAGATCCTGCCAACCATCGCCATCAAAATCTGCTGCCGCCGCGCCCATGCCGAAGTTTCCCATCTGCCCGCAAGCTACGCCGGCTTTGGCTGTGACATCGGTAAATGTGCCGTCGCCGTTGTTTCGGTAGAGAGCGTTCTTGATTGGAGTTTTGGGCGTGTAAAAATCCGATGGTCCACTGTTGACGAGATAGATGTCCATCCAACCATCGTTATCGAAGTCAAAAAAGAGTCCGCCGCCGCCGCACGTCTCCGGCAAATGGCGCAATTCGGATCGCCCGTTGTCATGCACCCACGTGATCTTGCTTTGCGCCGGTGGCACTTCAACAAACGTCACGCGCTGCACCGCAGCACCCGACTGCTCGGGACGCGTCTTAAACCAACCACTCCCCAGAACTAACGCAATGACTATCGCGAACCAGAATCCTCTCATACTCAATCCGTAAACAATCCGTATAATCCGCGGCCTCTAACTCGGGTACTTCTCGCCCGGTCGAACCACGCGAATGTAATGATCCGTAAACTTGAAATGTGCTGCCGGTATCTCAGTCTTCGGCATGTGACACGTCGTGCAGTCTTTGTCGGCGACCGGACAACTCTTGCCCTCGCCGTTCACCTTCGCGGTCTTATCCCTGAGCGAGTGACATTCGAGACACCTCTTATCGTAATAAGCCGGGTCTTCCCGGAGTGGCTCGTGCGGGTTATGACACGCCGTGCAGCTTATCTTTCGATCGTCCGAATAACACTTGCTGTTGAAGATGCGATACGGCTGAAAACGAACATTGTTGATTTCCATGCTCTTCAACAGCGAAAACTCGTCAACGCCACGATGACATGAACCACAAAAGTGTTGTGTCAGTTCGTCGCCGCCGAGCAATCCCGGATTGTAAATCGACCTGGAAGGCAGATCGCCTTCTTTGGTAGCAGCAATGTGCCGTCCTCCCGGCCCATGACAAACTTCGCAACCCACGCCGTGTGCAAGCCTGTCCAGGCGGAGTTGCGAACCGCTCACGACAGCCCCGGTCGCGTGGCAACTGAAACAATTGCCGACTTCGTTTCCTGTCAACAAACGACCGACGGCGTCGCTCAGCGAAGCAGGCACATCGCGCGGCGCACCGACGGTAAAGTCCAATCCCTTAGTTTCAGCGTAAAAGCTGACCAAACTTTCGTAGAAATTTCCCTCACGCTCGAGCAGATATGTCTGGCCCATCCTACCTTGACCAAAGGCGTAAATGATAGGAAAAGATATCGTGCTTTTTCCATCCGTCACAGAGTACACGCTTTGTTTGCCGTTT
The DNA here is from genome assembly GCA_046733695.1 of Acidobacteriota bacterium. Classification (GTDB taxonomy): domain Bacteria; phylum Acidobacteriota; class Blastocatellia; order Pyrinomonadales; family Pyrinomonadaceae; genus PSRF01. The sequence goes on along the minus strand of JBKPPU010000035.1, from coordinate 7,533 downwards.
CGTTTAATCTCATACGTATAAGGACCGGCCCGCATGCTCAACTGGCGATTGTCGCTAAGCACTTTTGAAGTAGCGACGGGCTCCATAGCCATTGCCATCCCGGTACGGCTGGCAGATGCAGCGATTCTCTTGTGACATTCCGAACAGGACCGGTCACCTAGAAACACAGCATCCGCAGGCGCCCGTCTCGGCTGCCAACGCTGCACACTGTTAACCTGTCCGCTCACTCCCGCCAGCGCAAGCAAACCCTGGACAATGGCTACGCCCAGTAGCAAATAACGTTTAGCTGATCGATTCATTAGCTGATTTCTATTCCGCGGCTACACAGATATCGTTTACTGAAACTGTACTTATAATTTTTGGATACAATTTTTACTTTGGTGACCAGGTTGGGGAGCGCTTTATTGTTTGGTTCAATACTGATTTTCGTTCTTTGGACTGGGTTTCGCAGTAGCTGTGCCTGAGGTGCCATCGGTTTGTTTGGGGTCAGCCGGTTGGTTGTATTTTTCCTGGAGCTTCTTGAAAATTTCCTGCTCCCGATCTGCATCTTCCCTGCGACCTGCACGCATGTAGGCACGTGCGAGCGCAAAGTGCATCTCAGGACTTGCGGGAGCCAATCGAATGCCCTCCTGCAATTCAACTATCGCGCGGTCAATTTGTCCCACCTCAAGTAAGATCCTACCTAACACGTTGCGTGCTGCATACATTCGTGGGGCCAATGAAACCGACTTTTCCGCGAGTGGCAAGGCTGTATCATAATCACGCCTCTTTAAGTATTCGAATGCCATTTGGACAAGGGCCGCCTGATGATTTGGATCCAGGTCCCGGGCCCGCCTAAACTCCTGGAGTGCAGTCTCTGCATCCTGAGAGAGCATGAAGACTCCGAATGAATAGTGAACATTCGCATCATTCGGGTATCGCTTGAGCAATTCATCAAAAGCATTCCGAGACGCGTCGATGTGTCGAGCCGCCATGCTGGCGCCCGCTCGACCGGCCAGCAAGACTTCCTCCCGTTTATCTGCGGGAATCTCACTCGGCAGCAGTGGTATGCGAAGCATGATCAAGCCAAACGCCTGGATGATTTTGTCGTTGTCATAACTCTCCAGATTCCTCAATACATCAAATGCCAATTCAAATTGGCCAAAATGCACATACAGCAACGCCGAGTGATATACAACGACTGAAGCTAGTTCCTTGTTACCACCGAGTCCGAGAGAATAGCCGCGCTCCAAAGATGCAACGCTGAGTTCGTACTCCTGTATTTTGAACTGACACAACCCGAGCATTGCCCACGCCGGTCCTCGCGCAGGCTCGAGTGACACCAACTTTTGGAAGGAGTCTCTGGCCTCAGGATAAAGATCTTTTTCGTAATGAATTGCACCCAGGTACCACCAGCCATCCGCCCACTTTGGCCTTATGCGCACTGCTTTCTTGTACGACTCAATGGCTTCGTCGAGCTGCCGTGCCATCCGAGCTTCGTCCGCAGCCTTGACCGCATTCTCAAACTCGGCATTCGCTTGCGTGCTTGTTTTGGTATTTGACGGTGCTCGTCTGGACTTAGTTTGCGCGTGTAAGGTCAATGCGCAACTCACTGCGACGACGAGTAGCAGCGACGAGAGACTACGTAGGTTGAACATGAGCACGCCCAAGAATTATCGCTTCTCCTTGACCTGATTGAACTGCTGCTCGAACTCGTCCGGAGGCTTAGTGGGCGCCGGAGGATCGCTATTGCTCTGAGCCCCAGGCTGTTTCGCCTGCTTGTCGGCTGTTAATTTTTGAACGGCAGCTTTTTCCCGGTCGCCGTCCTGTTTTCGATTAAGCCGATAGTAAACAGATGCTAGTAACACGCGAGCTTCTGAAAACTCAGGAACCTCCTTCGCCACCCCTTCAAGCAATGGCAAGGCATCGTTCAGTCGGCCTGTGGCTACATACACCGCAGCCAGATGGTAACGAGCGTATTGGTCCCGTGGTCTCAGACCAATCGCGCGAGTCAAGTATTTCAAAGCTTCATCGTGCTGCTTGTCCTGCCGGAGCAACACACCTGTAAATAGGTTCGCATCGAAATCATTTGGATTGGTCTGCAACTCAGCCTTAAAGGCTGACATGGCGCTGGCTGCGTCACCCATTCGCATCAATGCACGCCCATACCAGGCTTGTAACGTCGGCAGCTTGCCATCTAATTCAATCGCGCGACGAAATTCCTTAATTGCTCCGTGACCGTCGTCGGCGAGAAGCAGCGTCGATCCCAGCAGCAGATGCGCCTCAGCCGAGTCCTCGTCGTGAAATACTCTGTCGATCACTTGCTGGCCACGGCTTAATTGGCCGTCGCTAAGAAGTGCGCTGCCCAACAAGAAAGCAACCGAACGATTATTGGGATCTGCCTCGGCAAGCGGCGATAACGCCTCAATCACCGTCTTGTACTTTCCAAGGCGGACGTTGCAATCGGCGAGAAGGAGGACAGCGTTTGTACGTTGTGGCAGAGCGTCAGGAGCAGCGGCCATGAATCGCATCAATTCATCCGCTGCTTCGCTAAACATGGCGGCTTTGTAATAAGCCAGTGCCAGATTAAAACGAATCGTTTCGTTCTTATTATCGACCTTCAGTGCTTGTACGTATTGGTTGATAGCATCTTCATAACGCCCTAGCTTTGAATATGCTGCGCCGAGATTCGAACGCACTTCCACACTCTGAGGGTACCTAACGAGAATCGCTTCATAGCTGCGAATGGCGCCTTCAATGTCCCCGGATTGATGCAACTGTACGGCCCGAGCAAACATTGCATCACCCGACTCCGGGCCGCTTTGGGCGAAAGCCGATCCCGCAAGTATGCACGCCGCAAGGACCGTGAATAACAACCATTTACTTTGTGCCATTTCTACTTCCAACTGAAGGGAATTCTTTGCGAAAAGTATACAACAACGGCGTCATTGGGTTCCAAAGTATCTGCCTGTCCGCCTCATCTGGGTCCGAGTTAAAGAAGCTTTTCTCTCTCTCATATGCCTGCAGCCCAAATTGGCTGCTTTCACCGGCTCTTTTTGTTTTGCGCTATATATAAAGACGCCTATACTTCGATAACCGCTGCCGGATTGATTCGATTGGGGGACAATAATGAAACGATTATTGACTGTGCTACTTGCCATTACGTTGGGTGTTTGTGTTCTCAGTCGAACGGGTGGGCAAACCCCGCAGGGTGGGGATGATGTCATTCGTGTGCGCAGCAATGAAGTAAGACTGGACATAGTCGTCAAGGACAAAAAGGGCCGGCCGGTAAAGGATTTAACCGCCAACGATTTTGAGGTTGTGGAAGACGGTGTGCCTCAGAAGATTGCGTCGTTTCGTTTCGTAAATCGCGAAGGTCCTCGTGACGCTAGCGAGAATCCAGCAACAGAAGGAAGTGACGCCGGTTCCAAAAAGCCGGTACCGGCGGCCCCACCGAACCGCACAACTCCCGGAATAACCGCTCTCGTATTCGACCGGCTGTCACCAGAGGCTCGCTCACTGGCAAAAAAGGCCGGCCTTGCTTACGCAAGTGAGGGGATGGCCGGCGGAGACTTCACCGGGGTGTTCAGGATCGATTTATCTTTGAACACCCTACAGCCATTCACTGACAACTCAGAGTTAGTGAAGGCGGCGGTCGAGACCGCAACCGGCGCAGCCGCTTCGACCTATTCATCGAGTGCGCAACGAACACGTGATCTCGCGGATCGTCGTTCCGTTCTGGCCAATCAAATGGACTCAGCGCAAGCAACCGCATCCAGCGCCGGTGCAAGCGGTGATCAAAGTGGAGCGGCTGCCGCAGGGCAAGCGGCTGGACAGGCAGTTGCCGCGGCAAAACTCGTAGAGATGGAATCGAACATTCTCGAACAGTTCGAAGCGCTTGAACGAGATCAACAGGGGTTTGCGACAATTAATAGTTTGCTTGCTGTGATTAATCCGATGCGGAACTTGCCGGGGAGAAAAACCATTATTTTCTTTTCGGAAGGTATCGCGCTGCCCACGTCCGTGCAAGTGAAATTTCCAGCCGTAATCAGCGCTGCAAACCGCGCCAACGTGAGTATCTATACGATTGATGCGGCGGGTCTGCGAACACAGAGCGGAACAGCGGAGTCGGCAGCCGAACTCAATTCCATCGTCGCGCAACGTATAGGCCAACAAAGCCGTGGCTCTGACCGTGTATCCAGCGGGCCGTATATGAAATCCCTGGAGCGAAATGAAGAGCTGTTGCGTTTTGATCCTCGCAGCGGTCTCGGCCAGCTCGCTGACCAGACTGGCGGGTTTCTAATTCACGACACCAACGACCTCTCAAACGGCGTGCGGCGCATTAATGACGACATGCATGGATACTACCTCCTTACGTATGCACCTAAGAATGGCGACTACGACGGAAAGTTCCGTCAAATCAATGTGAAATTAACTAGACCGAATTTAGAGGTTCAAACCCGCAAGGGCTACTACGCGGTCGAGGCGGTGGGCCAGCTGCCTGTACTTGACTATGAAGCGCCGGCCATTGCAGCAGCTCGAAGTGCAGACGCGAATTCGAAAACCGTGCGGTTCATCGGTTCCGCTCTGAGTTTTCCTGCACCGCATCGCGAGGGTCTATCGCTGATTCTGGCGGAGGCGCCACTTTCCGCTTTCTCGTTTAGCAGCAATGACAATAAGACTTACAACGCGAACTTTTCTGTTATCGCATTAATTCGAAATGAAGCGAATCAGATTGTTCAAAAGCTTAGCCAGCAATATCCACTGACTGGTCCGCTCGAGAATCTCGCGACCGCGAAAAAAGGAGAAGTACTCTTCTACCGTGAAACACAACTTCCGCCCGGCAACTATACGGTGGAACTCATTGCTTACGACGGTTCGTCGGAAAAAGTGAGTGTCAGGAAGACCGCCCTGGCAATTCCGACGGTCGACGAAACAAAACCGCGCCTCAGTAGTGTCGCCGTGTTACGCCGAGCAGAACGACTAACTCCAGAGGAACAAAAACGCGACCAGCCATTTCGTTTTGGCGAGCTCCTCGTCTATCCAAACCTGGGTGAACCGATACTTAAATCGTCCGCGCAACAACTGGCATTCTTCTTCACCGCCTGGCCTGCAAAAGCATCGACAGAGCCGCTACAACTCGATGTCGAGATTCTGCAAAATCATCGCTCACTCGTGAAAACACCTGGTCAACTACCTGCCCCGGACGAACTGGGACAGATAAAGTATGCAAGTTCCTTCTCGTTGGAAAAATTTCAACCCGGAGCTTACGAGTTAAAGGTGACCGTGCTTGACGGTAAGAACACCGTGAGCCGAACGACGAGTTTCACGATCGCGCAATAGCGTCAGTCTCATACAGCAGGGATCAGGAGCAGCGTGGCGGCGCTGAGACAAACTTACTGCTTTAATTCCCGAGCGAGCTTCGCCTCGAGTTCCTTCGCGTCCTTCACATATTCGCCCTTGGGAGCTTCATCGAGGTAGGCCCGAACGGCTCGCAGAGCTTCCGTCGTATCTTGCCGGCTGAAAAATATGCGAGCCAAATGGTAGTGAGCGGCAATACATTCGGCTCCTCCCATCACCAGAGATCTTGTCAGCTCTCGCTCAGCTGATGCCGTGTCGCCCGACTCCAGCAGGGCCACACCGAGCCAAAGACGCGCCACCGGGCGTGTGCTATCGATCACAATTGCCTGATTAAGTTGGTCGATCGCGTCCGCGTAATCCTTTCGCTCGACGCGCACCAGTCCAAGATTAAATTTAGCGTTGAAGTTCTTCGGATCGTTCTGAATCACCATCTGGAAGCATTTCTCTGCCTCGTCGATTCGTTTGAGTTTTAGAAACTGCGCGCCGAGATCATTTCGTGCGGCCAAATACTCGGGATACAGTGAGACGGCCTGCGCAAAATGGGTCGCCGCTTCGCTGACGTTCCCCTTGGCCACAAACTTCAACCCAAGGTCATACTCCTTCCTGGCGCCGGCAGGGACTGACTGCTTGAGCTCCGCAACGGAGACTACTCTGGATCTGTTGAATGAAACCGGAGACTTCTTCTCGCGTAACTCGAGCCTAACTTCGCCTACGATGCCGCGACCCAGCGCAATCCTTTGGACCACCGGTTCGAACTCTTCTCCATCGACTTCCGCCTGTACGAGGTAGACGCCTTCACTCAAATTGTCGAATCGGAATTCACCCTGTTTGTTGGTGTACCTATTAGACAAGGTCGCCAATGGCGTCTTCAGAGTAATACGGATATGTCGCTCAGCGGGAAACCCCGAAGGCAACGCTACGCGCCCCTCAATGACCGCGTTATTCGTATCCGCGGTCGTATACTTTGAATCGCCATCGACGGGGGCTTGCGCTGACACAACAACCAGCGGCATGAGGAACATCGCCAACACAACGATGAAACGAAATCTCATAGCTGTCCTCGAATTCTAAGGTTCGCAATGATAGCGCTGTAATTGGTGTCGCGCCACCCTCATTCGTTTCCGATGCAAAAGATAAACGGCGCGAGTAGCAAATATGCCACCCGCGCCGAGTCTGAACGTTAGGCGTGCCGCCTAGAAGTAGAACTTGAACGCGAACTCAACGATTCGTCGTCCATGTTTATTTACGATCTTGCCAAAGTTGTCTTTCGTGGCCTGATCAAACTCATAACCCTTTAGCGGATCGCAAACGGTTGTCGTACCTCCCGCTCCATTCGGAACGGTGACGGTTCCATTCGCGACACACTGGGTGTTGAGCGTCAGATAGATATCGCTCTGGCCGAAACCACCTGCCGTCGTAATCTGGCTGGGATACGCCTGGTTAAAGATGTTGAAGAAGCCGGTTCGGAACTGGAACTTCTTGGTCTCGCTAAAGTTGAAATTCTTGAAGAACGAAACGTCAAAGTTGCTCCTGCTGGGCGCTCTCAAGTAGAAGGGTGGTTGTGCCGGGCCCGTGTTCGGGAACTTCGGAATTCCAATGGAGTTGAAGTTAAAATACTGCTCACCAACCTTGCTGCCACCTGCCGACGGATTGCCCAGGTATAGCGGCGCCACTGCTCCAACGCTTTGGCCCTGGATATTAAATGCGTCGGTTCCAAACCAGGCCAGCCCAGCCCGAGCATCATTTATCGCGCCGCTGAACCGGAGGCGAATCGGTACACCAGTCTGGAATGTCGTGATGCCCGATAGCTGCCAGCCGTTGAAGACTCCGCGAGTAAATTTGTTGTCAAACGATCCTCGGGCCAACTTAGGCAGAGTGTAGTTATATGACAAGTTGAAGACATGTGTGCGGTCGAAAGGAAGAATTCCCCAGCTTCGACCACGTGTATCAATCGGATCGGCCCAGGCCGAACCGTCTGTCTCATTCGTGGCCACGGTTCCAAGCGCCTTGGCGAAAGTGTACGTCGCAAAGTACTGAAGGTTCTTACCTGACTGATGGCTCAACGTCGCTTGTAACGAGTGATACGACGAGGTGCCACTGAATTGGAAAAAACCAACCGTGTTGTAGGCCGGAAACGGTCTGAATTGTCTTAGGACAGAGTCGGCCACTCCCGCTCGGTTTGCCGGAATCGAG
>JBKPPU010000034.1:0-27689 GCA_046733695.1 Acidobacteriota bacterium | reverse complement strand
AACGAAGCCCTCGCTGACTCAGTCAATCACCTGCTCGTCGTCGGCTTTTACCTGATTAACTTCGGTTACGTTACGCTCGCACTGAAGCTCGGCTACGCCGTCACGACTGCCGAGCAAAGCATTGAAGCCCTTTCCGTGAAGGTAGGCATGGTGCTTCTCGTCCTCGGCGGGATGCACTTCTTCAACCTCTTCATCTTTAGCCGTATGCGCCGCCGCTCAGTCCAGCACACCCAGCCGCCACCAGTTGCTCCCGACGCGTTTACAGCCGTTCACCAGGAGGCGTGAAGCCATGTTCTCCCTAACCCTGCTCTACGATCCTGAATGTGGATTGTGCCGGCGCGCACACGAGTGGCTGGCCGAGCAGTCGAAGATAGTCGATCTCAACTTCGTGCCCTGCGCGTCCGATGAAGCACGCCGGCGCTATCCACAACTCAACCACGACCTGACAAAGAAGGATCTGACGTTAGTGAGCGACGATGGTGGTGTCTACTTCGGTCCTAAGGCATGGCTGATGGTGCTTTGGTCGCTCGTTCGTTACCGCGAGTGGGCATATCGACTTGCGACGCCGGAACTGCTACCGACTACGAGACGAGTTGTTTCGATGATCTCGCAGAACCGTTACCAGATCAGTCGAGTCCCGGTCGTAAATCGGCTAACACGATAACCGTCGATGCGGAAAACGAAGACGAACAAACCTGGCAAGGGAGATCAGACGAAGGCGTTGATCCTGGAAACTGCCCTCGAGATGTTTCGCGAGCGCGGGTACGAGCAAACGACGATGCGTGCGGTGGCCCAAAAGGCCGGCGTATCGCTGGGTAACGCGTACTACTACTTCCGCTCGAAGGAATTTCTGATCCAGGCCTTCTATCAACGCATGCACGACAGTCATATCGAAGTCGCACTTCCGGCGCTCGAACATGACAAGACGGTGAAAGCACGCTTGCTGACTGCGATGCGAACAAAGATCGACACGATGAAACCGTATCACCAGTTTGCGGGCGTGCTTTTCAAAACCGCGGCAGATCCGAAGAGCCCTTTGAACCCTTTTGGAGATGAGTCGGATCCGGTGCGCCAGCAGCAGATCCAACTCTTCGAAAAGGTCCTGGACGGTTCAACAGCACGAATCCCGAAAGATCTGCGAGCGGAGTTGCCCTACCTCCTGTGGGTCTACAGTATGGGCATCGTGCTGTTCTGGATTCACGACTCATCGCCAAAGCACCGGCGCACCTACCGGCTGATCAATCACACCGTGGAGTTGCTCGACAAGTTGATCCATCTTGCGAGTAATCCGTTCATGCGGCCTTTAAGAAAACAGGCATTGCGATTGGTCGATGAACTCCGCGATGCGGCCGAGTCGCTCGATAACGACGATGGGCCAGAACAAGCTACCTGAATCGAGGTTGCGATGAACAACTCTGAACCCAGGAAAATTCGTTTCGGGCTTTCAATCATTCAAGGCTTCGCCGGCGGAATCCTGGGTGGCGGAATTCCCACTATTTATCAGCGCACTTTGCGGCTCTTACCTCGTTGCATGGGTGATCTTTTTAGTTGCGCGACTCAGCGTAAGCGTCAGCCCGGCTCCTGCGCTGACTATGAAACCTGGACCATCACTGTCTCGGTTCGAGATTTGTCGAGTGGCAACAACGTGTTGCTTAGCAAGGAGAACAAGAATGCGAATCGCTATTACTGGAGCAAACGGTTTTGTGAGCACACATTTAACTCATCGCCTCAAGTCTGAAGGTCACGAACTGGTTTTAATCTCCAGACGGCGCCGGAAGGATGACGATCGAGTAGTTGCCGATGATCTTTCAAACGCGAGTGTACTGAGAGAGTTGTTCCGCGGCTGCAAGGTTGTTGCTCACTGTGCGGGAATCAATCGCGAGATTGGCACTCAGACTTATCAGCGCGTTCACGTCGATGGAACGCGGAACGTCGTCGAAGCAGCCAAAGCTGCGGGCGCCGAGAAGATCGTCCTGATGAGTTTTCTGCGTGCGCGTGCAAATTGCAATTCGCCGTATCACGAGTCGAAGTGGGAAGCGGAAGAGATCGTCCGCAACTCCGGGCTCGACTACACGATTATCAAAGCCGGAGTGATCTACGGTCTCGGCGATCACATGCTCGATCACCTCAGCCACGCTCTCCACACCTTCCCTGTTTTTGGGCTCGTTGGTTTCAAAGAGAAAAGCGTGCGGCCGCTTGCGATTGAAGACCTCGTACACGTGATGCGCGCTGCAATCGTCGATAGACGCATGAAGCGGCAAACGATCGCGCTCCTCGGTCCGGAAGAGATCTACTTGAGCGAAGCAGTGTGCCGTGTCGCTGAAGTTGTCGGCAAACGGCCGTTGATGTTTCCGTTGCCGGTCTTCTGTCACCGGTTGATGGCGCACGTCTTCGAGCTGACGATGAAAATTCCTCTCACGTCACTGGCGCAGATTCGCATATTATCGGAAGGCGTCGTTGATCCCGGCTCACCGGTCGCGCCTGTTCCATACGATCTGGTGCCAACGCGCCGCTTCACTGCCGAACAGATCCGTAACGGGTTACCGCAACCAAAGCCATTCTGCGCAGGCGATCTGCGCCTGTGTTCTTAGAAAGAGGACCTGATGAGCTCATACCCCTCTAACATCTGGAGTTGGCACGGCAGAGTTGGTCGTGCGCGTTATCTCGTTACGGGCGTGGTCCTGCTGGCTGTGAAACACAATCTCGATCGGTTCCTGGCGGCCGTGTACGGTTATCCGTGGGGAATCTTTAACTATTGGGTGTTTGATTCGCAATACGGCATCTTGAAGCTCAGGCCAGACGATGCCATGTTCTATGCGCTGCTGGTGTTGATTGCCCTCCCGTTCATTTGGATCGGCACAATGATGACACTGCAACGACTCAGAGACGCCGAACTACCGCTGCCGCTCGTCGTGCTGTTCTTTCTACCACTTATCAATCTGATCTTTTTCGCGATTCTCAGTGCGCTCCCATCGAGTTCGTCCTCAGAAGAACCATCGCAGCTACTCTCTGCACGAGTCCGCCGCTTGATCCCGGAGGGTGAATTTGGCAGCGCTGTGTTCGGCGTAGTCGCCACAGTGTTTCTCACATCGTTGGAAATCGTATTCACCACCAACGGCCTGGGTAACTACGGTTGGGGACTCTTCGTTGGGATTCCATTTTTTCTCGGACTGAGCTCTACGTTGATCTACAGCTTTCACCGGCCGCGATCCTTAGGGAAGTGTCTGACGGTCGCAACGATAGCAACCGGACTGGTGGGATTGGTGCTATTTGCAGTCGCCGTCGAAGGAATCATCTGTCTGGGAATGGCCCTCCCACTCGCTCTCGTGCTTGCTTTGTTTGGCTCATTCATCGGGTGGGTGCTTCAGAAGCGACCGTCTTTCGCGCCCAGCACCTTGAACGTGGTTTCCGTGGGATTTCTCGTGATACCCGGTCTGATTCTTCTCGAGCATAGTTTCGGAGGACCACCACCACTCTATCAAGTGAAGACAGCTGTTGTGATCAAGAGTAGTCCGGAAAAAGTTTGGACTAACGTGGTGTCGTTTTCACAACTACCGCCACCGACCGAAGTGATGTTCAGCACTGGCGTTGCATATCCCATTCGCGCAGAGATACGCGGTCGAGGCGTCGGCGCAGTCAGACATTGCATCTTCTCGACTGGGCCATTCGTGGAGCCAATCACGACGTGGGACGAACCTCGTCTCCTCGCATTTGATGTCACCGAGCAACCGCGGGCGATGGAGGAGTTGTCACTCTATAACGAACTGAAGCCACCGCATCTCGATAATTACTTTCTCTCCCGAAAGGGCCAATTTGAACTGAAAGCCCTGCCAGACGGCACCACACTCCTCGAAGGAACAACCTGGTACGAGAACCGTTTCTGGCCCGCGCCATACTGGCACCTGTGGTCCGACTACATCATTCACCGCATTCATACGAGAGTCCTGTCGCACATCAAAACCTTAGCTGAGAACCCGCCCACAAACGGCCCATAAATTCATTTTTGTGCTTTTTGTGCCTTTTTGTGGCAACCTCTTCTTCGTGGCGCAGATCGCGATCATTGGTGGAGGCATTGGTGGTCTAACTGCGGCACTCGCCTTTCGTCAATTCGGTTTCCACGCTGAAGTCTTCGAACAGGCACCGGCTTTACTCGACGTCGGAGCTGCCATCGCGATCTGGCCCAACGCGATGCGTGTGCTCGAACGATTGCAGTTGTCCGACAAGATTTTTGAAAAAGCCGGCGTGATGAAGGCGATAGAGTGGCGCGATCAAGATGGATTCACGATCAATCGCGTTTCGATTGCGAAGACCGCCGTCGCCCTTCATCGCGCCGATCTACAGAGCACGCTCCTGCACTCACTTCCCGACGACTCGATCCACCTGGACCACTCGTTCATCAGCTACAAACAACAGGACGACAAAGTGATCGCGACTTTCGCGAATGGCAATTCCGTCGCTGCTGACTTCCTGATCGGCGCCGATGGCATTCACTCAGACGTCCGTTTGCAATTCATCAACGACGGCGATCCAATCTATCGTGGCTACACAGTCTGGCGTGGTATCTCACCGAAGGCTCCGAGTCAGCTTCCTCCCGCCACTGCAATCGAACTTCACGGACGTGGAAAGCGCTTCGGTATCGGTCCCGTCGGTCTGGGCCTTACGGGCTGGTGGGCAACTGCCAATGCGACCGAGAGGGATGATCTCATGTCATTGTTTGCCGGCTGGTATCGTCCCGTACTCGACTTAATCGAAGCAACGTCAAAGAAATCCATTCTGAAAACACGTGCAATGGATCGCGAACCAATCAACCACTGGGGCAACGGACGAATGACTCTGCTCGGCGACGCAATCCATCCCACCACACCCAACCTCGGACAAGGCGGCTGTCTTGCCATGGAAGATGCATTCGTATTGGCGAGATGTTTTGAAAAATATGGTGCAGTGGAAGAGGCACTGCGAAGCTATGAGCATCTGCGTTACAAACGCACCGCAGCCATCACGAAATACTCACGTTACTACGGCGCCGCCGGCCAGTGGAAAAATGTTTGGGCACGAGGCTTACGCAAAACCGCTCTCACTCTCGTGCCCGAAACAGTCGCTCAACGCTTAATGCAAATTGTCTTCGACTACGACTCTCTGGAGAGTCCGATTTAAGTTGCTCGACGGTGCTGAACCGCCCGCCGGATTGCCCTCGAGATCGATGTAAGTGATCGGCGCGAGACCGAGGGCTTTGAGTGGACCTTCCACGAGAGATCGGTCTCCGACGATCACGATGGCCAGGTGATTGAGATCGATATACTGCTTTGCGACTCGCAGCAAATCTTCCTTCGTCACTGCCGATACGTTCTTCGCATACGTTTGATAGTAATCGTCCGGCAGGCCTTGCAGGGCCAACGTAGTGATCGCCTGGCTGATCGCCGAAACCGATGCGAAGCGCTGTGGCAGCCCTTGAATCAGAGACTCCTTTGCAGTCTTCAGCTCCTCATCGGTGATCGGTCTTTCACCGACAATTCCCTTTAACTCTTTCATAAACTCGACGAGAGCAGCATCAGTCTTCGCAGTGAAAATGGAGCCACCGGCGCGAAAGGCACCCGGACCTTTGCCGTAACCGAAGCTCGAGTTCACACCGTAGCTGTAGCCCTTCTGCTCGCGAAGGTTCGCATTCAATCGCGACTGGAACTGTCCACCGAGGATCGTGTTCAGCACCTGAAGTGCGAAATAGTCAGGCGTGTTGCGTGGTGGACCAGGCAGTCCGATATTGAAGACTGACTGCGCCGCTCCCGGCTTGTCGACGAGGTAAATCTTCGCCGGCTGCAGTTCAGAAAGTTTGGGATAGTCGAACGAAGGTTTATCACCGCCCTTGGCCCATGCTGCCAGGCCTTTCTCGATCGCAGCCTTGGCCTTCACTGCAGTGATATCGCCAACGACAGTAATGATCGCGCGGCCCGGTTGAAAATATGCCTTCTGAAAGGCAACCACATCATCGCGCGTGATCCCTTTTACTGACGTCTCGGTGGTGCGTTGGCCGTAAGGGTGTGCATCGCCGTAGAGAATCTTTGCAAACACCTGCGACCCAATAATCACCGGTTGATCCTTCTGCTGCGTCAGGTTCACGAGCGTGCGGCCTCGCAGACGATCGAGTGCGTCCGCCGGAAAAGTTGAATTGAGCATCATGTCCGAGACAAGCGCGAGTGTCGGTTCAAAGTTCTTCGCCGTTGAAACGAAGCTTACGGTTCCGTCTTCACCGCTGATGCCGGCATTGACGTTTGTGCCCAGTAGCTGCAGCGCGTCCGAAAGCTGATCACCGGTTTTGGTGGTTGTACCTTCGGTCATCATGGACACTGTCATGGCTGCGACACCGCGCTTACCGGCCGCTTCAAACTGATTCGCGCCACCAACAAACGTGATCGCAAACGACACGAGTGGCAGGTTATGACGCTCGGAAACGATCAAGGTAGCGCCGTTCGCCAACTGAGTTTTGGTCCAGGTGGGAACACGCAACACCGGCGTCGGTCCAGGAGGCGGAACTTTCGTTCGATCGAGAGTCTGTGCGAGCGCAGCGATGTTGGCAATGCACAGGATGAGTGCCGCCGCGAGGGCAAGTGGCTTTCGTTCCCTCATGAATCGTTGTTGTCTCATTATTTACCTCCTCCATTTCCCACCACGACGCTGACGGCTTCGCTCTCAGTGGCTTTGGATGCCTGATCTTTTTTGCCCTTCGGCACTACGCTCAAAACGATGCGCGAACGCGACAAATACTGATTCGCAACACGCTTCACGTCGGCGGCGGTCACGGCGAGCGTCTTCTGATAGTCAGTGCTGAACTGGCCGGGGTTGTCGTAGAAAACGGCGCCATTAATTAGTTGATTCGCTTTGCCGAGGTTTGATTCCAGACCACGCAGAAAACTCAGCTCGAGTCCGGCCTTTGCTTTTTGCAACTCTTCGGCAGTCGGGCCTTCAGTAAGAAACTTCTGAATCACTTGATCGACGGCGCCTTCGAGTTCGGTGAGTGTGTGCTCGGGTCGCGGTATAACCGTCACCTGGAATACGCCGACGTTTTCAGCAGAGTTTGCGAACGCACCAACTTGCGACGCCGCCTGCGAGTCGTAAACGAGCGCTTTCGTCAAACGAGCCGTGCGCGAGCCTGACAGAATCGAGCTCATGACTGAAAGGGCGTAATCGTCGTCGTGCTTGAAGCCGACCGTGGGCCACTGGATGTAGAGTCGTGGCACCTGCACACGATCCTCGTAAACGAGACGCTTGCTCGCCGTCAGCTTGCCGAGCGGAACGTTTGGTCGCTCCACTGCTTTTCCCTGCGGCAAGTCGGCAAAGTATTTCTGAATCCACTGCTTCGCCTGCTTTGGATTGAAGTCGCCGACAACTGCGAGCGTCGCATTGTTCGGCGCGTAGTAAATCCGGAAGAAAGCCTTCACATCTTCCTCTGACGCAGCACTCAGATCAGTCATCGAACCGATGACAGGCCACGAATAAGGATGCTCCTTTGGATACATCGCGGCGGAGAAGATCTCGCTCACGCGTCCATACGGTTGATTGTCGTAACTCTGCCGTCGCTCGTTCTTCACGATGTCGCGCTGCGCGTTGAGCTTCGCGATGTCGAGCTTGTCGAGCAGGAACCCCATGCGATCGGATTCCAACCACAATGCCGACTCGAGATAGTTGGCAGGAATTGTTTCGTAGTAATTCGTGCGGTCATTTGTGGTCGAACCGTTGTTGCCGCCACCGACTCCTTCCGTGAGCTTGTCGTGTAATCCGTACGGCACGTGACCGGACCCGGTGAACATCACATGTTCGAACAGATGCGCGAAACCCGTCCGGCCCGGCATCTCGTTCTTCGAACCGACGTGATACCAAACGTCGACAGCGACAGTCGGCGTCGTGTGATCCTCGGAAAGGATCACCGTGAGACCGTTTGGAAGTTTATAGCTTTCGAACGGAAGTTTGATGGAGTCGGAAGCGGAGCTCTTCTTTTGGCCCAACGCCGGCAGGAATAACGAGATTGTCAGCATCAGGGCCATCGCTGACACTACTCTTCGACTATTAGTCACAAAACAACTCCTTTTCAGATTGTGTCGGATTCAGAGCCAGGCAGAAGAAGGATTATCCGTGCTAATCTGTGTCCATGCAAGCCATCCAAGTTTCTCGAGTGGGCGGGCCGGAGGTGCTCACTCCGGTCGACGTGCCTGTTCCGTCGCCGAACCCCGACGAAGCACTCGTTCAGATCAAAGCCGCGGGTGTGAACTTCATCGATGTTTACTTTCGCGAAGGTCGTTATCCGACTCCTCTTCCGTTCATTGACGGACAGGAAGCGGCGGGCGTCGTGACGGAAGTAGGCCGCGAGGTGACAACACTGCAGCCCGGCGACCGCGTTGCGTACTCGAGCAGGCTCGGGAGTTATGCCGAGTATGCGGCTGTGCCTGCGGATCGTTTAGTGAAGATTCCCGACGGCCTTGATTTTGAACAAGCGGCAGCAGCGATGTTGCAAGGCATGACTGCTCACTATCTATTGCATAGCAGTTACCCGCTGCAAAAAGGTCAGACTGCTTTGATTCATGCGGCGGCCGGAGGTGTCGGATTGTTGCTGGTGCAAATGGCGAAGACCATTGGTGGGCGAGTGATCGCCACTGCCGGGACACATGAAAAAGCACAACTCGCGCGTGATGCAGGTGCCGACGAATGCATCGTCTACACCGAGGCTGACTTCGAGGCGGAAACGAAACGGCTAACGAACGACGAAGGCGTACACGTTGTTTACGATGGGGTTGGTAAAGCAACCTTCGACAAAGATCTCAACGTGCTTCGTCCGCGTGGCTACCTCGTGCTGTTTGGCGGTTCGAGCGGTGCGGTGCCGCCTTTTGATCTAATCAAGCTTTCGCAAAAAGGATCTCTCTTCATCACGCGACCAACGCTGGCCCATTACACTGCCAGTCGCGAAGAGTTGGAGTGGCGCGCGGGCGACGTCCTCGGAGCGATCGCACGCGGCGAGATCAAGCTTCGAATACACAAGATCTATCCTCTTGCCGAAGCTGCGCAGGCGCATCGAGATCTCGAGGGACGAAAGACAACCGGCAAGTTATTACTTAAGCCGCAGATGAACGCGGATTAACGCTGATCTAAGACAAACAGCAGAATCGCCGACGCTGTTCCGTCCATCGTCGGCTCGTTTGTGGAATAATCGTTGATATCGTCGTGGTAAACGGCGCGGTCGTCTTGAAAGGCCGCAAACGGATCCGGTTCCCTGATCGACACGCCTCGCAAACTCTGAAACACCTTTCGATAAACCGGACCATCCACCAGTCCGCCACGTACCATCTTTTTCAGCAAGGCATTCGTGAAGAGATGAACATCCTTCGGATAAACGCCATCGTCAGGAACGCCTGTGAACATTGAAATGCCCCACGGATTCTTTCCCAACAACCAATCGATCTGTCTCGTAGTGAATTGTTGATAGCGTTTATCACCGGTCATGCGTTCATACATGAGGCACTCAGTTGCCAGCGCGACGAGTAGATTGTTGGAACACCAGATAAAGGGCACGCCGATGCGATACAGATTACGTTCGCTCTGCTTGATGCAACGCTCAATCTGTTCACGATAAAAGTTCGCGAGTTGTTTCCTGGTGCGGCTATCGACCAGGTTATAGAGTCGAAAGTGACCGGCGTTCATGAAAGGATAGTACTGATAGTGACCAGCCTCTTCCTTTCCCATCCACGATTCGTCGCGCGCCAGTAGCGCGTAGCGTTTGGCGTCACGCAAGTAGCGATTATCTCGCGTGCCGCGGAAGAGTTCGGCAGCGCCCCATTCCATGTCGTCAGACCACGTCGTCTCGGCGTAGCGGTACGGAGCACCGTAGGAATTTCCCTGTTGCACTCCTTCCTTCGCCTGGCCCAACTCGTAAACTTCCCTGCCGGCTTGCAAAAGTGTTTGCGCGAACGATCGCATGCGCGGGTCGTCTTTCCAGATCTGGTAGGCGAGAGCCATCGCAGCCGCGTAACGTCCGGCCAGATTTGCAACGCCGTTTGACTCGCTCTTGTACTGCTGCAGCCCCTGTGGTTGACCGTCAGCAAAATAAACAACCCGGTAGCTGCCGGGTCCCCAACCGTAGTCGACAGTTTCGGCCTGCGGTAAACGAAAGCCTTTGTGATCGCGATCATCCGCGACCTGGTGATAGAGCTGATCGGGTGCTGGATGCAATCGAAACATCCAGGCGAGCCCCCAAAGTGCTTCGTCGAGAATGTCTGGAGTGCCGTTCCCGCCAGGTTGTCCGAGGCTATTGAACTTGTCTGCGAATACGCGCCTGTCCGGAGCGAGTTGGTATGCGAGGAGCATCTGCGCAGTGGCGTTGCTGGAGGTTAATAGATACTTCAGTTGGTCGCCCGCGTCGTGCCAACCGCCGGAGGCGTTGATGTAAGTGCCCGGCGGTGCTGGTCCAAATGCAGTGCGGCCGTCGAAGGTGTGACAGGCAGCGTCGACGAACGGGTTGTAACCGCAACGCTGTTGCCGCATGAACTCGAGCAGTTGATCGGGAAGTTGAGCGTTGATTGCCGGCGCGATAGTAAATTTCGAGGATGTTGCTGAACCAACCTGGATGGCAAACGTGCCTGTCTGTCTGAACGAGCTGAAGTCGAGTTCAGCATGGCGATCGAATTGGCCCCACGATCCTTCGACAGTTTTTACTGTCCCTTTGAATACCACAGCGCCATCACGACTATTCACGATTTGGAATTCGGACGGCAGCGACTCACGGCTAAAGACGATCGCTGATTTCGGGTGATCGGGTGCAAAGCCAAGCTGGTTCAACCGGATGTATTGCTGTGCAGCCGTGTTAGGGACAAGGAATAGAAGGAGAGTAAGAATTATTGGTTTCATTGCCGATCCGCGACAATCCGCGTTTATCCGTGGCTAAATAATATTTTCTTGACACTCCATTTTCTGCTCCCTATAGTAGCCCGAGGTTATGGTTAGCACTCGCACATTTTTCTATTTCGCCTTTACTTACCGCTTCTTCTTTACGGAGGGGAGCGGGGGGCGAAGTTTGAAATCGATGTGCTGACGAACTAAAAGCACAATACCTTCAACGAGCCAGCCGCGATCCTAAAAGTCGCGGCTGGTTTTTTTGTTGCCCGGAGCTGAACCATGGACATAGAGCATTGGCGAAAAGAAATAGACGAAATCGACGTTGAACTGCTTCGACTCTTGAACATTCGCGCGCGACTCGCACTGAAAGTCGGCGCACTCAAACAAGCTGCACACCTGCCATTTTGCGATCCCGAACGCGAACGCACAGTGCTCGAGCGGCTTCGGGAAATGAATCCGGGACCCCTCGATGAACGCGCAGTAGACAAGGTCTTTCGCAGGATCATTCGAGAGTCCAGACGCGTCCAGGGCGTTGCCAGTTCATGAGCACACACACGCAAAAACCGAGAGTTGCATTTCAGGGTGAGCGCGGCGCCTTCAGCGAAGAGGCGGCGCTAAAACTGCTGGGCCCTGAAATCGAACTCGTACCGCGAAAAACTTTCGCGGATCTCTACTCCAGTCTGGAAAACGACGTGGCCGATTACCTGCTCGCGCCGGTTGAAAACACGATTGCCGGCGTCGTACAGCAGTCAGTCGATCTACTCAACTCAAGCTCGTTGAGTGTTCTCAATGAGATTCAGATAAAGATCGAACAACACCTCATTGGTTGTCCCGGCACGGTTTTCGAAACGATCGAGACGGTGCAGTCACATCCAGTCGCACTCGCGCAGTGCAGCCGCTTCTTCGAAACACATCCCCGGCTCAAATCAGTAATCGCCGACGACACAGCCGGCAGCGTCGCGGAAGTGATTCGACTCGGCGAACCGCAACGCGCCGCAATCGCCGGACAACACGCCGCGGATCTCTACGGCGGCACAATAATTCGTAAAAGCATTCAGGATCATCCGGAAAACTACACACGATTTGTATTGCTGGTAAAGGAACACACATCATGATCGTCAACATGTCAAACAACGCAACTCGCGACGAAATCAACCACATCATCGATCGCATCAAGGAATGTGGTTTTCAAGCACACGTAGTTGAAGGCGCCGAACGCACCATCATCGGGGCGATCGGAAGCAGCGGGCGCTACTCCGAAATTGAAGCGCTGCGCGCAGCTCCGGGCGTTGCCGAAGTCGTTCGGATCTCACAACCGTTCAAGCTTGTGAGCCGCCAACTGCGACAGGCAGGAACGGTGGTCGACGTCGCGGGGACGAAGATCGGCGCGGGCGACCTGGTTGTGATCGCCGGACCGTGCTCGGTCGAGTCGGAAGAGCAACTGATGGAGACGGCGCGTTCCGTTAAAGCGTCAGGCGCAAACATGCTCCGCGGCGGTGCTTATAAACCACGCACTTCGCCTTACGACTTTCAGGGACTCGGCGTCGAAGCACTGCGCTTTCTCAAACTAGCGAGCAAAGAGACTGGCTTGCCGATCGTGACTGAAGTGATGAGTGAAGCAGACGTCGAGATCGTCGAAGAGTACGCTGACATGATGCAGGTCGGGGCGCGTAACATGCAGAACTTCTCACTGCTGCGCAAACTCGCAGGCGTGTCGAAGCCGGTTCTTTTGAAACGCGGACCCTCAGCGACAGTGAAGGAGTGGTTGCTTGCGGCTGAATATCTGCTAGCTGGCGGGAATCCGAACGTGGTGTTGTGTGAACGCGGCATCAAGACCTTCGAAACCGCGACGCGCAACACTCTCGACCTCGCCGCAGTAGCGCTCGTGAAGGAGTTGTCGCATTTGCCGGTGCTGGCGGATCCATCACACGGAACGGGAATGAGAAGCTTGATTACGCCGATGTCGAAAGCGGCGGCGGCGGCGGGTGCAGACGGATTGTTGATTGAGGTCCATCCGTGTCCGGAACGAGCACTTTCCGATGGACCACAGTCGCTGGATCTTCCGGGCTTTCAGGAATTGATGGACAGTTTGAATAGGCCACAGATGAACACGGATGAACACAGATCGAAGAGAGCGGCTTGATCCGTGATCATCCGTGTGATCCGTGGCTAACCTATTGTTCGCGTTTTCTCGGCAGTTCTTTCTCGGTCTTGATGATCGAGCCATCGATGGCATTGACCCAGGTGTGCGTGGCTCCGACCTCGCCCTCGTTGGCAATCATCACGTGATAGAACACGATTCCGTCCTTAGCTAACTTGCCAGGCTCTTCCCAGCCTTTCGCTTCGAGACTGCAAAGCAAAACCTTTCCCGGCTGCTGGCTGGTCGCGATCTGAATTGCCTGGTCCATATTGATCCTGGCTAAGCGGATGAGTGCAGCCTGTCTCGCCTCGCGCATTTCCACTTCCACTCGCTCTTTGCGCTCCCGCTCCTCGCGAAACGCTGGATCCTGGGCCATTTTCATTTTCAGTTCGTCGTTCATTTCGTTTGAGCGACGCATCTTTGTCTCGAGAACTTCTTTTTCCCTGCGCTCCTTTTCCTGCGTCGTAGGTTCCTGCGCGTTTGCCTCGACATCGAAGCGCGTTGCGAAAGCCGCAGCCGCGATACATGGCACCAGCAACAGCAACGCAACAAGTATCAGCAATGATTTCTTCCAGCGTGTATGCAAATTGGGTTTCTTTAACAAAGACATGATACGGGCCTCCAGAATATCGGCATCGGCGATGCCTACGGTTGTAGTAACGGAGAGACGACGCAGAGGTGGCGCGGAGCTGGCAAGTCTAACGAGCGAACGAGCATAAACTTCGGCATTCAGGATGCGCCCCGCAACCAGCTCGTCGCAACAAAGTTCACGAGTCTGTTTGACCCGTCGCCTGATTACAGCCGCAGCAGGATGAAACGAAATGGGAACGAACAAGAGTTCGTAGAATAGATTGAGAACGTAGTCGCGACGCGCAACATGAACGAACTCGTGCCCGATCGCCGAGGTCAGTAGATCGACGTTGCCTTCGCGCAGGAGCGAGTCAGGCAAAATAATTACGGGATGCGTAAGTCCGATCGTGACCGGAACCGGCAACGTTTCCGAACGAAACACTTTGACCGCACCAGAGCGCGTGCCAAGTTCGAGCTCGCAACGGCTAATAACTCCGGCAACTCGATCGTCCGGCTCGAGTGCGACCGCATCGTGCTTGATGCGTCGCGTGGTTTCCCATGCCTGGAACAGCTTGAAAATGCGAAACAGAAGATATCCAAAATAGATTGTGAGCAGTGACAGTCCGAGTGTCGGATTCAAGAGAAATGTCGACGGCAGTGCGGTTGTGGTGCGGGAAAGATTTGGCACCGGGTCCTGAGAGAGCGGCGAAATACTTTCCGTGACGCTTTCCGTGACGAACCCCACTGCCGGAGCTGTTTGAACAGGAGTGTCGAACAACGTCTGCGACGAAGCGATTGCAGGAACGAGAAACGCGAGGCAGAGTGCACTCACCCACAGCCAGTGTTGATAACGTGCTTCAGAGTTGCGCAGCACCCATGAAGCGAAAGAAGCAAGCAGGGCGATGAGAGCGATTTGCCAGCAGGCATTCAGCAGAAAAGTCAGCAACAGTTGGCTATTCATTCTCGTCGGCTCCCTTCTCTTTTGCCTCATCGATTAACTTCTGCAGGCGCGCGAGTTTTTCAGGTGTGAGATGTTTGGTTTCCACCAGGCTCATCACGAGACTTTCAGCCGAACCGCCGAAGAGTCGATCGACAACGTCCTTCACGTGCTTGCCGACGACCTGCTTGCGACTCACGGCAGGTTTGTAGAAGTAGGCGCGGTTTTTGAGCGTGCGTTTGGCTTTGCCTTTGCGCTCGAGAATGTTGAGCATAGTCTGGACAGTGGTATAAGCAAGTTCACGTTTGAGTTTTTGCTGCACTGTCTGCACGTTTGCGGGGCCTGTTTCCCAGAGGACGTGCATGATTTCGAGTTCGAGCGGAGTTAGATTCTCAGTCTTGGGTCGCGCCATGCTATCTCCTAAGTTTTTAGGAGTATAGAGACGCCGCACAGACGTGTCAACTAATTTTTTAGGAGTCTGTTTCACAGGATTGACAGGATTAATTCAAGATGTACAGGATGACTATCTTGTAAATCCTGAACAATCCTGCTAATCCTGTGAAGCACAACCCGGTGAAGAGACAGACACTCATCCACATTTTGATCTACGGCCTCTGCGGTGGAATTCTGATCGTGGCGCTGCGAATGATCGAGTTCCGGTTCGTGATCGTGGAACATTCGATCGAAATCTACGGCGGCCTGATAGCCGCGCTCTTTGCCGGTCTGGGTATCTGGCTAGGTTTGAAGTTGACAAAGAAAAAGGAAGTTCTGATCGTTAAGGAAGTGCTCGTCCCCGCCACGGCGCCCTTTTCTCTGAATGAACAGCGACTGAAAGATCTCGGCATCACCAAACGCGAACTGGAAATCCTCGAACTGATCGCCCAGGGAATGTCCAACCGCGAAATCGCAGAGAAACTCTTCGTCAGCGAAAACACGGTCAAGACTCACTCCAGCCGTCTCTTTGACAAGCTCAGCGCCAAACGCCGCACACAGGCCGTGCAGATCGGAAAAGAAATGGGGCTGCTTCCTTAACCAGAAAGTAGTATTTTGACCGTAACACTCAGAATCACTCAAAAGTATGACGACAATTCAGGCCGGCAAACGTAGATTGCGCCGCGAGTTCTTCTAAACTCAGTGAGGAGACTGCTGTATGAAAAAGATTGTTTTAACCTTCGGCCTGATCTCAGGCGCAATTATGTCCGGGTTGATGACGGCCGTAATTGTGTTCGCGCACCAAACAGATCCCAGCCATGGCATGGCCATCGGCTACACGATCATGGTGTTGTCCTTTCTTCTCGTTTTCTTTGGCATCCGGTCTTACCGGGAAAATGTCGGCAACGGATACATCAGTTTTGGCCGGGCTCTCGGTGTTGGCTTTTTAATAATGCTCATCAGTTGCGTCTGCTACGTTGCCACCTGGGAGGTCGTGTACCACAAATTCATGCCCGACTTCGGCGAGAAGTATCTGGCTAAGTCCATCGAGCGGGTGCGCGCTTCCGGTAAGTCGCCGCAGGAGATTGAGAACGAAGTCGAGAACATGACGTCGATGATGCAACTCTACAACAACAACATCCTGTTCAATATCGCCTTCACTTTACTCGAACCACTCCCACCAGGATTGGTGATGACGCTGCTCTCTGCCCTGATCCTCAGAAAACGACGCCGGCAGGAAGAGGATTTACATGGCTTCCAAGATGCAGTAAAAGAAACCTCGTAAATCCTGTCTAACTACTGAGGGACAACTTGATGCTCCTACGTTTTGTCTGCGCGCTTCTCTGCCTGCTGTCCTTATTTAATAATGCAACTCAAGCCCAGCGAACCGGCAGCGACCTGTTGCAGGGCATGAAGTGGCGAATGATCGGACCGTTCCGGGCGGGCCGCACCGTCGGCGCGACCGGCGTTCCGGGTCAACCAAACGTCTTTTATATAGGAGTCAATAATGGCGGCGTTTGGAAGACCACGGATTACGGCCACACGTGGAAGCCGATTTTTGACGATCAGCCGACGGGCTCGATCGGCGCGCTTGCAATCGCGCCTTCGCAACCAGAGACGATCTACGTGGGCAGTGGCGAGGGTTTACAGCGTCCGGATCTTTCAACTGGCGATGGTATCTATAAATCGACAGACGGCGGAAAAACCTGGAAACATCTCGGACTGCGCACTGCTCAGCAGATCGGCGCCATACTCGTCGACCCGCGCGATCCGAATCTCGTCTACGTTGCGGCTCTTGGCCATCCATACGGCGCAAACGAAGAGCGCGGAATCTTTCGTTCAACTGACGGCGGGGAAACGTGGCAAAAGATTCTTTATAAGGACGAGAACACCGGCGCGATTGCCCTCGCTTTCGATCCGAAGAACTCAAAAGTCATCTACGGTGTTCTGTGGTCGGCGCGGCAAGGCCCGTGGGAGAACGGCGCCTGGCAAGGACCGGGCAGCGGCCTCTTCAAGACTACTGACGGCGGCAACACGTGGCGTCAACTAACAAAAGGACTCCCGACTTTCGAACAAGGTCTCGGACGCATCGGTATCGCCGTCGCACCCAGTGATTCAAACACTGTTTACGCCACCGTCGATTCCACTCAACTCGGCGGCATCTACCGTTCAGACGATGCCGGTGAGAACTGGCAACGAGTCGGCACTGATCGACGCGCGTGGGCGCGTGGCAGCGACTTCGCAGAGATCGATGTCGATCCACGCAACAAAGAGGTCGTCTACACCGCTGCAATCGCTGCTTATCGCTCAACTGATGGCGGCAAAACCTGGACCGCGTTCAAAGGCGCGCCTGGCGGCGACGATTACCACACACTCTGGATCAATCCGGAGAATCCCGACATCATGTTGCTCGCCACAGATCAAGGCGCGGTTGTCAGTGTGAATGGTGGTGAGACGTGGAGCTCGTGGTACAACCAACCGACCGCGCAGTTTTATCACGTCATCACCGACAATCAGTTTCCTTACTGGGTTTATGGAGGCCAGCAGGAAAGTGGCTCTGCTGGTGTGAAGAGTCGCGGCGACAATGGTGCGATCACGTTTCGCGACTGGCGCACTGTCGGTGTGGAGGAGTACGGTTACGTTGCGCCGGATCCGTTGCATCCGAATCTGATTTACGGCGGCAAGGCCACGCGCTTCGATACGACAACGGGGCAGGTGCAAAACGTCGCGCCTGAAATTCTGCGCAGTGGCAAGTACAGATTTCTGCGGACGGCACCGATACTATTTTCACCTGTTGATCCGAAGGTGCTTTATCTCGCGGGCAACGTGTTGTTCAAAACGACGAATGCTGGTGTGAGTTGGGACATCATCAGCCCCGATCTCTCGCGTGAGAAACCCGAAGTACCGGCGAGCATCGGTGTCTTTCGTCGTCCCGAGATGGCGACGCAACAACGACGTGGCGTGATCTACGCCGTTGCGCCGTCGCCAAAGGATATCAATGTGATCTGGGCGGGCACGGACGATGGCCTCATTCACGTCACTAAAGACGGCGGCAAAAACTGGAAGGACGTAACGCCGCCGGCAATCGACTCGTGGAGCAAGATCTCACAGATCGATGCGAGCCACTTCGACGTCAATACTGCTTACGTTGCCGTAAACCGAATCAGGTTGGACGATCAAAAACCGCACGTCTATCGCACGACGGACGGCGGCACAAGCTGGCAGGAGATTGTCAACGGCTTGCCGGATGGCCCGGTCAACACAGTCAAAGAAGATCCGGTGAAACGTGGTTTGCTGTTTGCCGGAACGGAGCTCGCTGTTTTCTTTTCGCTCAACGATGGAAACAGTTGGCAACCGCTTCGTCTCAACATGCCGGCGACGTCGATTCGTGATCTCGTGATTCACAACGATGACGTTGTAGTGGGCACACACGGGCGTTCGTTCTGGATTCTGGACGACATCACGCCATTGCGCCAGCTCGGCGAAACGGTAACCAATTCAGCAGCTTATTTATTTGCTCCGCAAGTGGCATATCGTGTCCAGCGCAACGTAAACACCGACACGCCTTTGCCGCCTGAAGAACCCGCCGGACAAAACCCGCCGGACGGCGCGATCATTAATTACTACCTTAAAGACAATGCTACGACACCGGTGACGCTGGAAATTACGGACAACAGCGGTCAAGTTGTTCGTCGTTATTCGAGTGACGATAAACCAACTCCGGTGAACCCGGTTGATTATCAAGTGCCGGAGTATTGGTTTCGTCCACCACCAGTGCTCGTCGCGAAAGCAGGGATGCAGCGGTTCGTGTGGGATTTGAAATACGCACCGCCCGCGGCTTTTGGACACGGGTTTCCGATCTCTGCAATTTATCGCGACACGCCGCTGTACCCGCTTGGGCCATCTGTGATGCCGGGTTCTTATACTGTCAAACTAACGGTGAATGGCAAGACGCTCACGCAACACCTGACCGTAAAGATGGATCCGCGTGTCACGACACCGGTACAGGATCTGACGACACAGTTCACTCTCTCGCTTGATGCCTACAAAGGGATGCAGCAAACTTTCGATGTCGTGGAACAGATTAGAAAGCTGCGCACTCAGATAAGGGCCGCGATTGAACGCGTAGATCGCGGGCCATTAGCAGAAGCGCTGGGCGCGCTCGATAAGAAAGCAGGCGCGATTGGCGGTGAAGGACGCGGCGATGGCACTTCACCGGGCTTGCCCGGCGGAACGATCGACATACGTGAGCCGAATCTCACGCGCTTGAACGGCGGATTCTCGTCGCTGCTTGAACATTTGCAGAGCGCGGACATGGCCCCAACGCAGCCGATGTTAACGGCAGCAAGTGAGTTGCAGAAAACGCTGAAGAAGTTGCTGGTAGATTGGGAAGCCTTGAAGACAACTGACGTCCCGGCGATGAACGCTCAACTGCGCGCTGCAAACCAGCCCGCGCTGAATCCGTGATGAATGGTTCAAATCCGATCATTCTGTACGACGGCGTTTGTGGGCTGTGCAATCGACTGGTCCAATTCTTACTTAAACACGATCGACACGGCCGGCTGCGATTCGCCTCGTTACAAAGCGACTTCGCCGCAAAAGTATTACAGCGACATGGCATCGATCCAAAAGATCTCGACACGCTTCATGTTGTAGAGAATTTTGAACAGGCCGGCGAGCGCGTCCTGCAACGTTCGGACGCGGTTCTGCGCGCGGGCCGCGAACTCGGCGGACTCTGGTACGCATTGTCATCGCTAGGCAAAGTCGTCCCACGCGCGCTTCGAGATGTCGTCTACCGATTTGTAGCTCAAAACCGTTATCGCGTCTTTGGCAAATACGACACCTGCATGCTTCCCGACCCAAACCAAAGGAACAGATTTCTCGATGTTTAAATCCGTCTTCATCTGTCTTTGCCTGTCGCTAATATTCTTCATGCCCCAAACACCGCAATACGATCTAGTAATCAGAAACGGTCGCATCGTGGACGGTACCGGTCGCGCTGGCTACGTTGCCGACGTTGCGATCAAGGGCGATCGCATCGTGAAGATCGGTAAGTTGTCGAATGCCACAGCCACACGCACGATCGATGCACAGGGTCTCGTCGTTGCGCCCGGATTCATCGACATGCTCGGGCAGTCTGAAACCTACCTGCTTATCGATCCACGCGCGATGAGCAAAGTGATGATGGGAGTGACAACCGAGATCACGGGCGAGGGCGAGTCGATCGCGCCCATCAACGAACGCCAGATCAAAGAACAGGAAGACTTCCTCAGGCGCTTCAGTCTCACCATCGATTGGCGCACGCTCGACGAATACTTCAAGCGCCTGGACAAACAAGGCGCTGGAGTAAACCTCGGCACGTTTGTGGGCGCCACTCAAGTGCGCGAGTACGTCATCGGTTACGACGATCGTCCGCCAACGCCGGAGGAGTTGGAGCGGATGAAGAAGCTCGTGGCCGATGCGATGCGTGATGGCGCGCTCGGTCTTTCCACGTCGCTGCAATACGTACCGGCACGTTTCGCAAAGACCGATGAGTTGATTGAGCTCGCGAAAGTCGCGCGACAGTACGGCGGCATTTACGCCACGCATCAACGCAGCGAAGCAAACACGATCGACGCCTCGCTCGATGAAGTCTTCGAGATCGCACAGAAAGCGAAGATTCCGGTCGAGATCTGGCATCTCAAAACAGCCTACAAGAAAAACTGGGGTCGTATGCCATATGTGCTAAACCGGATTAAGCAAGCACGCGATCGCGGTTTGGACATCACAGCCGATATCTATCCTTACATCGCCGGCAGCACGGCGCTGAGTGCGTGTCTGCCGCCGTGGACACTCGAGGGTGGAACCGACAAGATGATGGAACGGCTCCGCGATCCGCAAACACGGCAACGCTTGAAGACGGAAATATCTCAGGAGCAAACAACCTGGGAAAATATTTATCTCGGTAGCGGTGGACCGACCGGTGTGCTGATTGGCTCGGTTGTAAATCGTGAGCTCGAGTCGTTACAAGGGAAACGCATTTCGGAGATCGCGGAGCAACAGAAAAAAGATCCGCTCGACGCAGTCTTCGATTTGATCCTCGCCGACCACGGTCAAACCGGCGCGATTTATTTCATGATGAGTGAAGACGACATGCGCGCGGCAATGAAGTCGCCCTTCGTGAGCTTCTGTACTGACAGTGGTTCGCGCGCAACAGATGGACCACTGGCAGGCTCGAAGTCTCATCCGCGTGGCTGGGGCAGCTATCCTCGCATACTGGGGTCCTACGTCCGTCAGGAGAAATTGTTAACGCTCGAAGATGCAATTCGCAAAATGACCGGAGCGCCCGCTGCTCGTGTCGGCCTGAAGGAACGCGGATTAATCAAGGAAGGAATGTTCGCGGATATAACAATCTTCGATCCAGCAAAGGTGATCGATCGCGCAACCTTCGAATCACCAAATCAATACCCCATCGGCATCGGTTACGTAATTGTGAACGGAAAGCTCAGCGTAGATAAAGGACAGCGTACGTCGGCACTTGCAGGACGCGCGCTCCGCGGCCCAGGTTATAGACAGGATTAGCAGGATTGCTCAAGATGAACACGATATACCTGTAAATCCTGAAAACATCCTGTAAATCCTGTCCAACTACACCTTGATAATCACGCCCTTCCGATACAGCAACCACATCAAAAACAACCACAGCAAAATAAACGCAATCGCATAAGCAAGCGACGCGTTGATCGGCTCGGCCCAGGATAAAAACATGTTTCTAAATATCCATCCCTGAACCTTGAACAGCCCCATCAGCTTCACCATCAATCCCGTCCCGACAAACAACGCCAACGCGTTCACGCCAAACACCTCAAACGGCCACGCCCAACTTCGATAGCCTTTGATATCGATCAACCAGTAGCACAGCGCGAGAAATTGCAACGCGAGTCCCGCAGTGAAGAGCACGTACGAACTCGTCCACAACGCCTTATTGATCGGGAAGAACGGATTCCACGCCCAACCCAGTACGACACACACGGCTCCCGCCACGAACATTCCAACAACCTTCTCAAATCGTGGCCGCTCGCTACGTAACCAGTGCCCAGTCAGAACTCCGAAGAGCGTTGTCGCTACGGCGGGAAAGGTGCTGAGTAAACCTTCCGGATCGTAAACCTTGCCTTGCTTCCAGATGTGCTGGCCCAGAAGCACGCGATCGACAAACGACGCGATACTTCCTTCTTTTGTGAGATCGCCCGGCGCATATCCCGGCGCCGCGAGCCGCGTCATCACGAGACAGTAAACAACGAGCAGCGCGACAGCGATCAGGAACTGTGTTCTCGCTTTCGTCGTCAAAAAGATCAGTGACGCAATCAGATAACAGAGCGCGATTCGCTGCAGCACGCCGGCAATACGGATGGTCCCAAGTTGAAAATATGGAAAGCCGTTCAGAAACAGCCCCAGTCCAAAGATGATCGCAGTGCGTTTGATTACCTTGAAATATAGATCGCGCTTCACGCTGCCTTCTTCGACGCGACGGGCAAACGCGAGCGTGATTGAAACACCGACGATAAAGAGGAAGAACGGAAACACCAGGTCGGTCGGCGTCCAACCATTCCACGCGGCGTGTTCCAACGGCCAGTAGATGCTGGACCATGTGCCCGGATTGTTAACGAGCACCATTCCGGCAATCGTGATTCCACGAAAGACATCTAGAGAGACGAGACGGGACATAGGCCACAGATTATACAGATAAATCCGTCTCCGAATCCGTGTTTATCCGTGTTACAGTATCGTCCCGTCAACATGTCCTTAATGCTTACCGAGATCGCCGAGCAGCCTTCCGCCCTCGAGCGCACGATTGCCGAAGAAAGACTTAAGATCTCCAAGCTCGGAAACGCACTCAAGACGCGCGAGATTCACCTGATCGTCCTTGTTGCGCGAGGTAGTTCTGACAACGCCGCGCTCTTCGGTCGTTACCTGCTCGAAATCACGACCGGCATTCCAGTTTCACTTTCCGCGCCATCAGTCCACACGATCTACAACGCTGACTTGAGACTGGACCATGCGCTGGTTGTTGGAGTTTCTCAGTCAGGCGAAGGTGAAGACATCAACCGTGTGCTCGAACACGCACGGGCGTCGGGAGCTTACACTGTCGGCATCACCAACGAGCCCGGCTCTTCGATGACCAACATCGTGGACGAAACGTTACTGACGCAGGGCGGCAAGGAACGCTCCGTCGCAGCGACCAAGACCTTCACCGGTCAGATGCTCCTCTTCTATATGCTTGCGACAGAGTTAGCCCAAAGGCCCGTGCCGTTCTCGTATGAAGCGATTCCGGAGTTTGTGGCCCAGGCGCTGGAGCAGCAGCCCGCGATACTCGAGCTCGTGCAGCGTTACGTCTTCATGGAAAACTGCGTCGTGGTCGGGCGTGGATTAGCTTATGCGAATGCCTACGAGCTGGCGCTGAAGTTGATGGAGACTTGTTACGTCGTCGCCGAGCGATTTTCATCAGCAGACTTTTTGCACGGACCACTCGCGATGGTCGAGCGACATTTTCCAGTGATACTCTTCGCGCCGCCGGGAGTGATGTTGGCGGGAGTGAAGAGTCTGATCGAACGTCTCAGGGAACTACACGCCGACACCCTCGCGATCACGAGTGACCTCGAAGCCGCGAGCATGTGTACACGCTCGATCGTGATGCCGCGCGAGATCGATGAATTCCTCGCGCCAATCCCGTACATAGTTCCCGGTCAACTGTTCGCCGCTCTCCTCGCGGAGGCAAAGGGCTTGAACCCGGACTCTCCGCGCTCCCTATCGAAAGTGACCAGAACACTTTGAGAATCTCCCATGAAAATTGAACTGAAAGACTTGTCGCACAATCCCGTCTACGCGCAAGTTCGCGAACAGATCGACAACCAGATCCGCAACAAAACCCTCACCTCAGGCGAATCCCTCCCCTCACCCGCCGCGCTCGCCCAAAAACTCTCGGTCGACAAAGGCGAAATCCAACGCGCCTACTACGAACTCGAACAACTCGGCATGATCACCAAGTTCACCGGCAAAGACTTCCTGGGGAAACCAAGGATCGATTACAAAGTTCGTTGATGTTTGCCTCGACATGCCACATGAGGCATAATCTTCAAGCTTGGGCGATTCCTCACCCGTCAAAAGTGTCATCTGGATTGGTTCGTCTCGAATGGACCTGAAGGCGTTCCCCTCTGAAGTGCAAGACGTTATGGGTTACGCGCTTTACCAGGCCCAGATAGGATTAAAGGCTCCAGAAACGAAACCGCTCCACGGATTTGGTGGTGCAGGTGTTCTTGAGGTGGTCGAAGATTATCAGACTGATACTTACCGTGCTGTTTACACGGTAAAATTTGCAGAGTTGATTTACGTGCTACATGCCTTCCAGAAAAAATCAAAGAAGGGTGGCGCCACATCAAAGCTTGACATTGACCTAATCAAGAGACGACTAAAAGCCGCTGAGCAACACTTCAGGAGTACAACGAGACATGAAAGCAAGAACCAAAGCCACCAAAACTAAAAAAGTGAGAGCGAGAAGTGAGAAGATCGAGCTGAGTAGCGGCAATGTATTTGCTGACCTTGGGCTTGAAGACCCAGAGCAACGTCTCTTAAAAGCAGAATTAGCAACCAGGATTGCCCAATTATTAGAAAAGAGAGGCTGGACTCAAACTCAAACCGCCGAACGGACGGGTTTGGATCAACCAAAGGTCTCGCGGCTTTTGCGCGGGCAGTTGTCTGGTTTTTCTGCAGATCGTCTTTTCGCGATCCTGAATCGCCTCGGCCACAGCGTCGAAGTTCGAATCTCTCCTAAAGAACGTGCCCCAGAAAAGTCTCATACGCGCGTGATGATTGGGTAACACAGATAACGCGGATCTGTGAAAATCAGATTTGCGCTGATCCGCGTGGCGGAATTGGCAGACTTGTCAGACTTTAGAATTTCGTTTGCTGCCGCAGTCGCGAGCAGATCTTTAGATTCAAACACTACATTTCATCTGGCTAGTAGGAATTCGAGTAGCTTCGCAAATGCGGGCCAATGAATTCGTAATTTTGGGCTACTTGAAGAATAGATGAATAAGACTTGGAAATCCTATCAGTGGATAAACTAAGAAAGCAGCTTAGATAAGCCAAAAGAATTATTGGTATCTGGAGAGCGTAGGCTAAAAAATGCACTCAACCGACTAAAGGGAAAGAAGAGCGGGACGCCAAGCTGAGAAGCCTAAGCGTATTGACAAAGCCCGAATAGCGGAGTAGAAAGACAACATAACAGCTTCGTTCCTATCAGGTTCGCCTGCCCTATTCAAGAGCTGTTATCGAGGTTAGTTTCTCGTTCCCGGAACCCATAAACCCCCCAGGGAAACTAATCGACCGTGAAACGTCGCAGGAGGAATGCGACAGTATACTCGTGATGCTAAGCATCATCTCCTAGTGCTTGTCGGGCACTTAGGAGCCTAGCGGAGTAGGTAACTCCTGCGAGGAACTGCTGTATGTCCGCACCTGAACTTCAGGCTCAGAGTCCGTATCCTGCAAGACAATACTTTCCCAAAACAACTAAGACTTTTGACTGGTTACTCTACGTTACTAACAGAGTGGAGCAGTTAGTGTGGCAAGGTAAGTACTTGTTATTTGGAATGGGTTTTCTCGCCTTCTTAATTTACGAACTAGCCCACTTCGCGAAATTCTTAATAATGAATTGGGGCGGACATTGAGAACGTATGTTCCCTTCCGTGTCGATCTCTTTTTATGATCTGCGTTTATCCGTGGCCAATTCGCTCTGAGCGTGATCGCGTGCTATCCTTCACTGCGCTTTTGCTTGCGAAAGTGGCGGAATTGGCAGACGCGCCAGACTTAGGATCTGGTACCGAAAGGTGTGGGGGTTCGAGTCCCCCCTTTCGCACCATTAGCTGAATCAAAATGAAAACTGAACTCATCGAACTCTCTCCAACTCGCAAGGAGATCAAAATCGAAATCGATCCGGCGCAGATACGCAGTGCTCTCGACCGTGTCAGCGCACAGTACAGCCGGGCTGCAAAAGTAGACGGATTTCGTCCCGGACACGCACCAACTTCAGTCGTCCGCACCCGCTACAAAAGCGAAATACGAACCGACGTGCTGCGCGAACTGCTTCCCGAAGCCGTTGCCAATGCCATCAATGAACACTCGCTGCTGGCTCTCGGTGAGCCAAACGTCGAACTCGACAACACCGCGGCCCTCGAAAACTTAGGCGACGAACCTCTGACGCTCAAAGTCGGCGTCGAAGTACTGCCGGAAATAAAGCTCGAGACTTATAAAGGACTCGAAGTCAAACGTCGCAAACGACCGATCACAGACGAAGACGTCGAAACAATGATCGACAACGTGCGCGATGGTTACGCGACACTCGAACCAGTCGAGGATCGACCTTCACAACTCGGCGACACGGTGACGGTCAACGCTCTCGGCAACTTTGTCGATGAACCTGAAGCGGAAGACATCAAAGTTGACGACGTCGAGGTGGTGCTCGGTGGTCCTGGGGTGCAGCAGGAGTTCACCGACAATCTCACCGGAGTCAACGCCGACGATACGCGCACTTTCGAGGTAGAGTATCCGGCAGACTTCACTTCACCGGGGCTGGCGGGCAAGAAGGTCAAGTATACGACCAGTGTCACATCAGTTAGGCAAAGAGAGCTGCCGGTAGTCGATGACGAATGGGTCAAGAGTCTGAGTGAAGACTTTGATTCAGTGGAAACGTTCAAGTCCAAGGTCCGCGAGGATCTCGAATCAAGAGCAACCGCTGAGTCCGATCACAACCTGCGCGACGAAGTGATACGCAAGCTGCTCGATGCCCACCAGTTTGAAGTGCCGCAAAGTCTCGTCGACCAGCAGACGCAAACGCGTCTCGAAGGCGTGGTGCGCCAGATGATGAGTCGCGGCATCGATCCGCGCAGCCAGCAGGTCGACTGGGAGCGTGCACGCGAAGAATTGAAGGGTCAGGCAGAGGAAGATGTGCGCTCTTCGATCCTGCTCGACAAGATCGCGGACACCGAGAATATCAACGTCACCGACGAAGAAATCGAGGCCGAGATCGAGTCGCTCGCAAGTGCATCACGACAAACAACAGAACAAGTACGTGCTGCCTTGACAAAGAATGGAGGCGAACGTAGCATCGCGCACAGATTGCGCAGTCGTAAAGCGCTTGAACTTCTAGTTGAAAACGCAAACATCACAGACGCTGAATGGACCGAATCAAGGGAACCAGAAGAAGCGCCGCAGGATGAGCAGTAAGTAACAAGTTCCTTGAAGAGGTTAGACTATATGGCTCTAGTCCCAATGGTCGTCGAGCAAACTTCGAGAGGCGAGCGCGCCTTCGATATTTACTCGCGACTACTGAAAGACAATATTATTTTCCTGGGTACCCCGATCGACGATCAGATTGCCAACCTAATCGTAGCCCAACTGTTATTTCTCGAAGCTGAAGATCCCGAAAAAGACATCAACCTATACATCAATTCACCTGGTGGTTCGATCACAGCCGGTATGGCGATCTACGACACGATGCAATTCATTCGCCCGGATGTTACGACGATTTGCGTCGGACAATGTGCATCGATGGGGGCTCTATTGTTGGCCGCGGGCGCAAAAGGAAAACGCTTCGCACTCCCTAATTCGCGTATCCTCATTCACCAACCCTCAGGCGGATCACAAGGCCAGGCAACGGACATTCGTATTCAAGCAGAAGAGATCCTGCGAATGCGCGAACTC
>JBKPPU010000033.1:0-2797 GCA_046733695.1 Acidobacteriota bacterium | reverse complement strand
GCCCGACGGTCATTCAGAGACACCTCCGCATAACTCGTCACCTCAAATTCCCGAGGGCGACGGCTGTGATTGACCAGCGTCACCGTGCGTACCTCGGCATCTGCATCCGCCACGACGCAAACAGCGCAGCGGGTCTCGACGTCGCCATCCCGTCGATGAAACTCGGCGCGATCAGGGTGAAGCTCGAACGCACATTCATCGGCCGCCTTAGATAACGGTTGAATGCCAATGGACCACATGCGGTCGTCGCCAAGGTCACGCACGTAATAGAACTGGCCCCAACAGTCGCGCGTGGCATCTTCGCGCCAGCGAGTTACATCGAGGTCGCGCCAGGTGCTGTAGCCGACGCAGGCGCTCGTGATCATCACGCTGTACGAGCCATTGGAGAGCAGCGCTACCGCGCGTTGCGATCTCGTTTCCTGTCCTCGCGACGACGTAGTTAAGTCACTATTCCTTCCCTCGACAAATTGTTTTCTTGCTTCCATTGACCCATCACAAAACAGTTCTCGCAGCCTTTTGTTGGCGATTATCAACTAGTTGGAACGAGTTGAAACTGTTAGAACTGACAGGTTAGGCAGTGTGATTGGGGCGTCAACTAGAACTCCCGGAACCGGGAACGCTACTTCATTGAGGTTCTGCGCAAAGACGGCAAATCTGTGCGACTTATTTCTCCAAAACCGGACTCCAACTCTGATCCGGATTGAAACGCTCAATTCCCCTGGCGATTTCAAGGGTGTTCGGACCGAGATCCTTTTGATAGACAATTCCGTCCTGGCTGACCAGAAAAGTTTTCACTCCAGTAACCCGATACTGCGCCGGCGCAGCAACGAGTGCGAAGCCACCGATCATCACGCCGTTCACGACATAATCGAGTTGGCCCAGCGGCGCTGCCGGACCTTGACCTTTTAAGACTTGGAAGTGACCGCGGTAAGGCTCAGTGCGGCTGGTGTAACCGCGGGCAATAGCTTTGGCTACATTTTCGCCGATTGGACCATCCCCGCTCCCATCAGAGTTTTGCCATGCAAGGCCGTCCTGCGTGCCGGGAGTACTGATAATTCGCTGCGCGTATTGGTTGACACACCCGTGCCGTTTGAGCAATCTCTCAAGTCACCTCGCCAAGCTCGAGGACGCGGGCTGGTTTCAATCGAAAAGGGATATGTCGCAAAGACGCCAATGACAACGCTAAGCCTCACTAAAGAAGGTCGAAGTGGGATTGAGCGACACTGGAAGCGACTCGACCAATTGCGAGCGTCAACACTTCAGTGGCAGCCCGAAGGTTAGCGGCGCAAGAAGGAGACACGTTTGAAAAGAGTGCGCATTCATTACTGCCCTGTTTGACCGATCAAGAAAGCGATGGCCGCCCGTGTGGCGAGGCAATTAGAAGAAGCCGACGATTTTCAGGTCGAGACCGTTGCCGGTGGGCTCGGCGAATTCACTGTTTTCATAGATGGTCAAAAGATAATTGATACTAACCGGTTGTGGTATCCGCGACCCTCCAGAGTTGTGACGAAGGTTCGGGAGCAAGCGAATCAATAACTCTCCAACATTTTTTCATAAAGCACCCGTCGGTGTCGTAATCGCATGGCTGTGAAAGAGCGTCCAGCCTCCAGCGACTGGACAAGCGGTTTTCCTAACTTATTTAGGTTCCGGCTTGGCGGAACGCTGGACCCCGCGTTAAGAGCGCATTTGCGCTACTTCAACTCGGCAGACTACAGTTTTCAACGCGGCGAATCATACTCCTCAAAATGATGAATGCAATCAGGAGTGCAAGCATCAGATCCTTTTGGAAGAAGCCAATCTATTACGCTACACGCAAATGTTGCTAGCCATGACCGGGCGCACAGGCACTTGCAATAAGCTGCACTGGTTGGACCAACAATCAGCACGATGGCTGCTAACGATGAACGATTAAGCGGATGAGAACCTGTGAGTGACGCACGAGCTAATTGCAGTGACCCTTGGAGTTCGTCGCGCCCGGTATTAACGTAGCAGTGAATATTTTTAGGGACTCGGGACTAATTGCCATTGCGGCAATATTCGAGTCCTTGATCGAACAGGCTTGGACACAGTAGCGTGCGATTCCTATGAGGTTATAAATGAGGAATATGATCAGCTGTTGCTGATTTGTCTAAATGAGCGTGAAGTCATTCGGCGTTCATTGGCTGCAACAGAGTACTTATGGTTGTTGCTGCAGCCGTTCATACCCGCACCTGTAACATTTAGTCCCCATGCCTGTCTTTGGACCATTTTTATACATCACCTGATGAACTTGCGCGCGAACGCTCTATGAGCGAAAGCAGCTACTTCTTTGCTTATTGGGACCGAGGCGTTCAGGAATCGTCTGTCGTCCTCTTGCCCTGTGCTTGTGATCTATTAATAGTTGACCAATGCCCTGGACTTGGTGACAACAAACTACCGTCGCGATGATCAAAAGTACGACCAGGTCGACCGAGAGCGATCCGTGAATTCGACTTGCGACGTCGGTAATGCGAATAGGCCAGCCACAACGTGAGCATTAAAGTTTCCACGACAGTTATTACGATGATAATTTTCATAAGAGGTTCCGGTGCTAAAAGCAGGGACATCACGCGCACGGGCATCCGTATTAGAAATCTATCGACTTCATGACAGCTTGCCTGTGAAAGTCCTGTCGCAGGTAGAGATGACGAAGTTAAAAGTTCTTACGGTGGGTATTCCTTCGATCGTGTTGGCGAGAGTCCTCAGCACTTCAGGGTAACCAGTTTCGCTGTATGCTTCTGCGTCTTCCGCCGTGTCCCAGAAACTATTGGCGATAGCT
>JBKPPU010000032.1:0-43355 GCA_046733695.1 Acidobacteriota bacterium | reverse complement strand
GTTCTCGATTACTCAAAGACCTCTCTAGTCGCTCGCTGGATTCGAGATGAGATTCGACTCATTGACCCGAATTTCTATCTCGGTCGTGTTTACTGGGGTGAGAAGCCGCTGATCCATTTTGCGCTCGAGTTCCCACCGCAGTAGTAATTTCAGTTACCGACATGACGACGTTTCAATCGAGTTTCATGGTGGTTGCACCGCTCGACGTCAAACGTACGGACGAGTTACGAAGTCTGCTCGCCACGATGAACCGGGCGCCGGGAATGGCTGATCCGAACAACGGGCTTATCCCGTTCGGACGGCTTCCCGATCTGCACTTCGCACGCATCGTGGTCCTTGAAGACCAGACGCTTGGCGACATCACCACGGCCTACGGCCTCCCACGCCGGGATTATCCGCTCTACCTGACGTTTCTCGCAGACTTTGATGGTGACGTCGATCGTTTTCGCAACCAGATGGTCTCGATCGCCCGCACAGGGCTGGAGCAGATTTTCTCGTTTTGCATTGACTTCAAACCGGGCACCGACATCGTTAGCTGGATGAAACAGCACGAGCATCGACCATCCACGATGTATATCAACTGGGTTGGGCGCACGATGCAGCAGATTCGCGAAGAGAATGCGCTGCGACAGGCCGTGCAGGCATTCGTCTTCAGTGGCGGGACTCAGTTTCAAAAGGGCTCGGCCGAGGAAATCCGTCGTAGCGTGAAAAACTTCGTGAATCAGGAAGTGAGTAACCAACATCTCACGCTGACTCCACTCGGAAGCATGCCGTTGACATGGCGAATAAAGAACCTGGTGCACCTGATCTTTGTTCCACTCGTACTGCTGTTCTTCAGCCCGCTGATTATTCTTTACCTCCCGATCTTCGCGATCCAGTTACGGCGGCGTGAGAAGCGCGACATGGAAATTGCGCCGCGGCCTTCGGCTGAATGGGTGGGGAAACTCGCGAGAATCGAAGATTACGACGTAACGAACCAGTTCACGGCGATGGGCAGCCTGAAGCCGGGACTGTTCCGCCGCTGGTTGCTTGTGGTTTTACTGTGGCTCATCGAATACACCACGCGTCATATCTACAACCGTGGTCATCTCGCACGCGTGCCTTCGATTCATTTTGCGCGCTGGGTCTTTATCGACGATAAGAGACGGCTGGTCTTTTGCAGCAACTACGACGGGAGTCTGGAAAGTTACATGGACGACTTCATCAATAAAGTCGCCTTTGGACTCAACATAGTTTTCAGCAACGGAATTGGTTATCCGACGACGAACTGGCTCGCCTTCCAGGGAGCAAAGGACGAGCAGAAGTTCAAGTATTTTATCCGACGACACGAGCTGCCGACTGAAGTTTGGTACGACGGCCACTCGGGTCTCACAAACTTTGATTTAAAACGCAATTCGCTAATTCGGAATGGACTGGATCAACCATCAATGACGAACGCGGAAGCGGTGCAGTGGCTGCAACTACTATGAAGATTGCCAATTTCCGATTGCCGATTGCCAATTTTTGACTGTGGCTTCGACGATCTGCAAATCGGCAATTGGCAATTGGAAATCGGCAATAGGATCATGCGAAACGAAGTTGATTACGACGACGTCCAGGGTCTGGTGCGCTTTGGTTTTGGCAAGATGGACGATGCGTGCTTTTACCTCGTGCGCATAAAAGACGTGAATGCGGCTCGCTCGTGGCTAGCGAACGCACACGTCACAAGCGCGCGCACGTTGATACCTCCGCCACAGACTGCTTTGCAGGTAGCTTTTACTGCCGATGGTTTGAGAGCACTCCGCGTTCCGGACGAAGCAATCGCCGGATTTGCTCCTGAGTTTCTGGCCGGCCTGACAGAGGAGAGTCGTTCGCGCCGTCTCGGCGACGTTGGCAAGAACGCGCCGGCAAATTGGCGTTGGGGTGGTCCCGATCGCAACCCGCACCTGATGATGATGATGTATGGTCAAAAGCCCACGATGGCAGAGTGCGAAGCGCAGTTCAAAGGACCATCGTGGGATGTTGCTTTTGAGGAGTTGGAACGTTTGGGGACGAGTGACCTCGGCGAAGTTGAGCCTTTTGGTTTTGTTGACGGAATCAGCCAGCCGACCATCGATTGGGAAGGGACGCGAAAGGTCAAGGGCGATCAGCTTGTGTACAGCAACCTGGTTTCCCTTGGTGAGTTCCTGCTGGGTTACTCGAACGAGTACAACGAATACACTGACCGTCCGTTGCTCGATCCAAACAGTAAAGCCGCCACCGATTTGTTATCCGCGCTGGACCAGCCGCAAAAGAAAGATCTCGGCCGCAACGGCACGTACCTCGTAATGCGACAGCTAGTGCAGGACGTCCGCGGCTTCTGGCAGTTTGCCGATAAAGCCGCCGAATCGAAACCGGAAGAGCGCAAACGACTCGCAGAGAAGATGATCGGACGCGATCTGAACGGGACGCCCCTTTTGCCGTTGCAGCACCAGCCCATCGACGGTGTCGGCCCCGAGCAAAAAGACATTAGTTACAATCAGTATACTTTCGACACTGATCCGGTCGGCGTGCAATGTCCCCTGGGATCCCACGTTCGACGCGCCAATCCTCGCAACGCCGACTTTCCCAGTCCGGTAAAGGGACAGATCTCACATCTACTCAAGACTCTTGGCTTTGGTCGCAAAGGCCTGCGTGACGATCTCATGTCGCCCACGCGTTTTCACCGTTTGCTGCGCCGGGGCCGGGAATACGGTCCGGGTTTGACCGAAAAAGAGGCACTTCAGCCAAAGCCGGCTAACGAAAGTGAGAACGGATTACATTTCATATGTATCAACAGCAACATCGCGCGCCAGTTTGAGTTTGTGCAGGGCGCATGGTTGATGAGTACCAAGTTTGACGGGATGAGTGAAGAGAGTGATCCGATGATGGGAGATCGGGAACCGGTCGCGGGCTGCCCGCTACCCGACACATACTCGGTCCCTCGTAAGGAGGGATTGAGAGAACGCTGCAACGGTTTGCCACAGTTTGTTACGGTGCGCGGCGGTGCGTACTTCTTCCTGCCGAGCCTCAGAGCGTTGCGATACTTCGCAAGTGTGGGTGCCTGAGCATTTGTTAGACAGGATTTACATGATGTTTACCAGATTTACATGTAAATCCTGAAAACATCCTGTTAATCCTGTCCATGGCTTTATTGGAGGTAAACGATGGCATTAAAGTCTCGCCCTTTATTGATCGTTCTCGTCGTTGTGCTTGCCCTCGTCGCCATTGGCGTCGTCGTCTACAGCAAGCTCAAGCCGTCTGGTCCAAAGTCGGGCGAGGTCCTCGATGAAGCGCGCGAGGCTCAACGCCCGGCGTCGAGTTTCCCCGCTGCCGACGAGGACTACTTCCATGACATGGACGGTGGCGTACAGTTAACGCCCGAAGAGATTAAAGGCCGCAACACGTGGATTGTTTGGACCGCGGGCAACGATCGGTTGTGGGACAAGCTGGTCAATGCCAGCGCCGGCGCCCTCGACTTTTTGAAAATCCTCTCGTCACATCCGAGCACACCGCAACTTACTCGCGACAAACGCTGGGAATACCTCGGTCTCGTCAATGATCCGTGCTTCGAAAAAGCGACTGGGCCGGATCCCAAGCGTTTCGGACTGTGGCTCGACAAACGTCGCGCGGATTGTCCGCCCGAACCTTTCGAAAACGAACAGAAGTATCCGGGCGTCAAGATCCGCGCGCGTGGAAAAAATCTCGAAGCCGGATCTTTTTACGGTTATGAGACCGGCATCGTTGGACTGCGACTGTTCCCCAATCCGGACTTCGATGAAGCCGCAGCGCAACGCTGGGACGCTGAGAAGTACTACACCGACAAGAATTACTACTACCAGAAGGATCTCATTCGCCCTTATCGAGTCGGAATGTCGTGTGGGTTCTGTCACGTTGGCCCAAATCCTTTGAAACCACCAGCGGATCCGGACAATCCGAAGTGGGAAAATCTCAGCTCGAACGTCGGCGCACAGTATTTCTGGATCGATCGGATCTTCTACTGGGAAGCGGACGAGAGCAACTTCGTCTATCAACTCTTCCACACGTCGCGTCCGGGCACGCTCGATACGTCTCTCGTCTCAACCGACAACATCAACAACCCGCGCACGATGAACGCGATGTATATGCTTGGACCGCGCCTGTTGAATGCGCAGCGCTGGGGTAAAGAAACACTGGCGGGCGGTGGTTTGGACAACCGGCAATTCAACGACTACTTGCAAACCGGACCACTGACTCAGTTGTACCAGAAGCCCGACACAGTCTTTACGCCGCGTGTTCTCAAAGATGGTTCAGATTCCGT
Source organism: Acidobacteriota bacterium (assembly GCA_046733695.1). Taxonomy (GTDB): domain Bacteria; phylum Acidobacteriota; class Blastocatellia; order Pyrinomonadales; family Pyrinomonadaceae; genus PSRF01. The sequence continues at coordinate 39,058 of JBKPPU010000032.1, read as the reverse complement.
CGGTGGTATGGGCGCGCTCAATCGCGTCTACATCAACATCGGTGCGTTCAGCGAAGAGTGGCTCTTGCACTTCAATGCTTTGGTTGGCGGCAAGAAGATCTTCCCGATCACCATTGCTGACGCCCGCAAGAATTCGAGTTACTTCGAAGCCACTGAGAACCAGACGTTCAATATGGCGCTGTTCTTTCTCAAAACGACCAATCCGCATTACTTAAAAGATGCGCCGGGTGGTCAGGCTTACCTCAGCACGAATCAGGCACAGCTAACTCGCGGCAAGACCGTCTTCGCAGAACGTTGTGCGCGTTGTCACTCGAGCAAAATACCGCAAGGCGCTCCGGGGCTCGATGAGGCACACGGCTGCAATGGTAAGGATTACCTGAGTTGTTGGAACAAATACTGGGAGTGGACCAAGACGGACGACTTCAAAGCAAAGATGCGGGACATCGTTCTCGCTGACGATTTCCTGACAGACAACTATCTCTCGACTGAGTTACGCGTGCCCGTCACGTTGCTGGACACAAACGCCTGTAGCCCGCTTGCCACCAATGCGCTTGGTGGGAACATCTGGGATAACTTCTCCTCGCAGTCGTACAAGGATCTGCCGTCTGTCGGTTCGATAACCTGGTACGATCCGCTGACAGGTGATCCGCACCAGTATGTAATGCCGGCGGGTGGTCGTGGTTATACGCGGCCGCCATCGCTGATCAGTCTCTGGTCCACCGCACCATATCTGCTGAATAACAGTGTCGGTGAGTTTCATGTCAGCCCATCTGTCGACGAGCGGATGAAGTCGTTTCAGAACTCGATCGAGCAGATGCTTTGGCCGGAGAAGCGCGACAAGGATCTAATTCTCGGCGATAAGATTCCGGGCCGCATCGATCGGACGACGCAACAGAGTTATCTGCGGGTTAGCTCCGGTTTTCTTCCTGACTTTCTACAAGGCTCCAGTGGTTTCCTATCGAAATATTTGCCGTCGGTCTTTGGCGACGAAGGAATCGAGATTGGACCATTGCCGAAGGGAACTCCGGTAGGTTTGCTTTCGAATTTGGACTTGCTTCGTGAGGCTTCAACGGATGCCGAGCGCATCGACCGAAATTTTAAGATCCTGAAGCTTCTGCTGGATATGAAGAAGGCGCTCAAGGATCTTCCGCAGGGAGCCAGCGACGAGCGGGCCGCAGAGGCGCTACGTCCGCTTGTTAAGCCAATGCTGGAGTTCAGCAAATGCCCGGATCTGATTGTGAATCGCGGCCATTATTTCGGCACTGACAAATTCCCGCAGGAACCCGCTCTCAGTGACGACGACAAACGCGCGCTCATCGAGTTCTTAAAGACGTTGTAGTTACAAAACAACGAAGGTGACTAGCCCCCATGACTTTTTCAACTATGAACCTTGACTGGTTGCTCAGAGACTCGGTCCAGATGACGGTCATTTTTGCCGTGCTGGTTTTTATCGCCGTCTTCACTCAATTCAACAAAGCAAAAAGGTTCAAGTCGATGCCATTTGCTTTGCGGGCATTGCTCAAGGCGGCGCCGGCGTTGTTCCTGACCTGGCTGGCGTGGTCGCTGGGTCAAAACCTTGTCGCGCTACTGTTTCTGCTGTGTAGTATCGGAGACATCTTCCTGGATCTCCCGACAGATAAGGTTAAGAATGGCTTTCTGATTGGAGGCGTCGCGTTCTTCGCCGCTCTGATCTGCGTGTGTATTCTCAGCGAAGGAAAACAAGTCGAGAATTACCCGTTGCTGCGTCTTGCGATAACAAACATCGTAATAGCTTCGTTCGTGTTGCGCTGGGTGTTGCCGAAACTCACAAAACTCAAGCTGGTCGTAGAAATTGTTTATTTCCTAATGCTCATCATTGCCAATGTTTTTGCCTCAACCTCAACCGTTTCGGTCTTTCTGGGAAGTTCGTTGTGGTTTATGTCTGACCTGTCGATTGGCCTTGGCGAGGAAGTTTCGGACGATCCTGTCAACAGCCTCGATACACTAGGCCTCTACGATCTCGGGCTCTATTTCCTTGCTATCGGGTTTCTGAATACCTAACAAAAATGTGTTAGAGGCAGATTCGTGGCGGTGAGCGCTGCTCGATCCGGTGTGCGTGTTATATTCGTTACTAATGCGCAGACGGGTACTGTTGGTTCTCATCCTCGTAATAGCGGGTGTAGCGGCGTGGCGGATTTTTCGTTTCACAAGCGAACGGCGCAATCGTCTCTTTCAATCAGCGAGCCAGTGGTCGAATAGCGCCACTAATTCCGCAACTTATTCCTGGGATGAAGCTGTTGAGAAAGTTAAAGCTCCACGAAGCGAGGAATTGGGCGGAGTCCTCGATGTTCCAGCGGAGCTCAAACATTACGAGGAACGATACTGGTTTCTGGCTACGCAGGTCGCCGAGATCGAGAAGTACAACATTCATACCGTTCAGGACTATCTCGATCTTGCCGCAATGATCGATCGCGGCGAACTCATTCCGGTTGCCGCCGTTACAGAAAACTACATCCTACTCGGCGTCGGCCAGCGGGCAAACGAAGAGCCTTTCACAAAGTTCGAGGAGGAAGAAGAAACTAGTGTCAGTGATGCTGGCGAATACCAGGCACTGCAAAAGCTCGCAAAAAACTTCAACGGGCGTTCGTTCGATCTCGAGAATCCTTACGATCGGCACGTGTTGAAGATCAACATGCTCAGCACGATCAGGCCGCAGGCGTTGAAAATCATCGACGAAGTCTCAGCCGCATACCACCAACGGTTCAATCTTCCACTTCCGGTGAGTTCACTCGTCAGACCTGAGCAGTACCAGCATTCGTTGCGGCGTGTGAACCGAAACGCCGTGACGATTGATACGCCACCACATTCAACGGGTCTGGCGTTCGACATCGACTATCGTTACATGAGCGTCGCAGAACAGAACTTCCTCATGACTGAGTTGGCGCGGATAAAGAATGAGGGTCGTATCGAGGTAATACGCGAGCGCAACGCGAACTACCATGTGTTTGCGTTTGTTAACGGAACGCGACCGAGTGATGACCTCGTGTCAGCATCGCTTGAAAAGGCAGGTGCTCCGCCGCCTGAGGCTAATCACACTGAAGCGAAGCCGAAGCCCGTGAAGTCAAAAAGCCGGGCAGGGAAGAAGAAGACACAAAAGCCTCGATCGAAGGCTCGTGGCAACAGTCGCAAACGGCGCCATTAATACAAAGGACAGAATTCCACGCCGGGCGGCCACAGAGTGCCGCCCCTACAGGTCGTTCGGCAGCGTCCCGGATATTTCGGGACGTACTGGAGATTGTTAAATTTTTGCAACGAACCTCACGCGGACGTTGAGGCATCTCTTAAACTGGTCCCCGTCGCCAATGCCAAACATATGAAGAATTTTGTAATTATCGCTCTGCTTATTCTCCTCGTCGGAGTTGTCGCTTTCGCCGCGCACAATACTCAATCGCGATCGAAGTCCGCCGCGCCGGGAAAACCTGCACCCGTGGTTCGGACTAGTGCCACGAACTCAAAAGCGTCGTCGTTCGAATCAGCAGCCACGACAAACGCCAGTCTCCGAGACGACCTCGCGTGGACATTTGGCGGGAAACAGCAGCGTGGTTGGTACCTCTACAATCTCTTGATCGGTGAGACGCTGAACGTTCGTGACGAGTCTTCATCGACAGCCTTTGCAGAGTCGCTTGCAAAATGGCAGAAAAAGCGGGGCTTGAGTGCTGACGGCGTCCTTAACGAAAACGCGCTGATGGCGATGATATCCTCCTGGCAAAGCAACCGGCTCAAGAATCGAGCCTATGCTACTCCGGATCAGTTACTAACAGCGCCGCCAACTGATTTCTACGATCCCTCGCGAGCGGATGAACTACGTCAAGTGGAGCGAAATACTTTCGCTGCATACAAGAAAATGATCGCTGCGGCGATTGCTGATCCCACACTCAAACTCGCTCACACAGCTTCGGGCGAACTGGCTCCCGGAGAGAAGTACTTGAAGATCGTGTCTTCGTTTCGTTCGCGCGAGTATCAGGATAATCTGCGGCGTAAATCTCCGAATGCCGGCAGTGCCGGTCTGGCGGTCAACAGCCCTCATTTCACCGGTCGCGCTCTCGACCTCTACGTCGGCGGCGACCCGGTCGATACCAAAGATTCAAATCGCGCCATCCAGGTCAACACCCCGGTCTATCGTTGGCTGGTGCTCAACGCCGGTCGTTTCGGTTTTCGTCCCTACTTTTACGAACCCTGGCACTGGGAATACGTGAAGTAGCAATCCGCTTCCAAAAACCTGTGTAATCCCTGGATTGATCTGTATAATTAGGCACTCATGAAGTGCTCGATGAATAGCTTTAAGGGCAGCGGGATGGCTGATCGTGCTGAGCTGAGAGCCGTTGTGTTCGCGCTTGCTTCTTGTTTCATCTTTATCGGCTTTCTCGTTGCTATTAACCGATCCCCATCCAGAATCGTTGCGTCGACCACGAAGATTCACATATCTCCGCCGCCACCGCCACCAGCTCCGCGAATAACAGAACGACCGGCGGATAGAAATCAAATGTTTCGCATTGTTCCCACGAACTTCATGGGAGTCGATTTCGAGAACCGCTCTTACGGAGATTACCGTTCGCCAAATGGTGCCAAACGCGAGTTGGTGCTAACCGATGGTGGATTCCGGGAGTTTGGCGATACATCACAGTGGTTCAATCTTAACGATGTCTTTTACACAGATTTGACAGGCGACGGGGTGCCTGAGGCTATCGTTATGATGACGCATATTGAGTGCTCTCCTACCTGCGATGCCGGCAAGAATCTTCTCTACGTCTTCTCAGAAACTGATGGGTTGAAGGAGATTCTGAAATACGAGTCAGGCAGCGGTATGGAAGGTTGTAGTCTAAGGTCGCTCACAGTAAAGAATGGACGCATGGCGTTGGAATTATTTGGGCGCTGCCCAAATCCGGAGCCTTCCAACATTTTAGACATAAGTGAGAGGTATGACCTGACGCGAGTGGAGTTCTCCTTCAATGGAACGAAGTTGGTAGAGAAAGGAAAAACGTTCCGGACCGTGCCCAATCGTAATGAAGTGAATTACGGTGTGGACGTTCGCATCACCGATAACCGCACTCCGGAATCGGACGAGCTGTAAATACTTCACTGCGCGTAACGTAAATACACCGTGCGCGTCTCTGTATAAAAGTCGATTGCCTGTGGTCCCTGTTCGCGCATCCCGTAGCTCGATTCTTTTGTCCCGCCAAATGGAAGTTGATACTCCACGCCCGCTGTCGGCAGGTTCACCGTGATTAGTCCCGCTTCGATCTTTTCGATGAACTGATGAACGCGTGTCAGATCTCTTGAGACGATCGACGCCGAGAGGCCAAAGCGCACGCCATTCGCAATCTCCATCGCAGTCTCAAAGTCCTCCGCGATCATCAACCCGAGCACCGGACCAAAGACTTCCTCCTGCGCAATCCGCATGTTCGGAGTTACGCCGGCGAAGATTGTCGGTTCGATAAAGTAGCCTTTGTCGTAATCACCGCCGGAGAGACGGTTTCCACCACACAGCAGCTCTGCGCCTTCACCTTTGGCGATACCGATGTACTCGAGATCTGTTTCGAGCTGGTGTGAATCAACTGCAGGGCCGATCTGAACGCCGGGCAGCAATCCATTGCCGATCTTCAATGCTTTCGTCTTCTCGAGAAGGAGTTGGACCAGTTGCTCGTAGATCGGGCGTTCAATAATTGCCCTGCTGCAGGCGGTACATTTCTGTCCGGTCGAAAAGAATGCGCCATTGATCAGAATGTCGGCGGCGTAATTGAGATCCGAATCTTTCAGGATGATGGTCGGGTTTTTGCCGCCCATTTCGAGTTGTATGCGGAGCTTCCTGTCTGAGACTTTGCGATACAGCGCGTCGCCTACCGAGGTTGAGCCAGTGAAAGAAATGCCATTGATTGATGGATTACTCGTTAACGCATCGCCCACCGAACCGCCACTGCCGGTGATGTAATTGATGACGCCTTTGGGAATACCTGCTTCGTGCAGCGCTTCGACCAGCCGAAAAGAACTGAGTGGTGCGAGCGAAGCTGGTTTCAGTACGACGGTATTGCCGGCTATCAAGGCAGGGGCGAGTTTCCATGCCGGAATTGCCGAAGGGAAGTTCCACGGTGTGATCAAGGCAACGGTGCCAAGCGGTTTACGGATCGTGTAGCAGAGAACCTGTGGGCGCTCAGACGGCACATTGAGGCTGAATTGACGCGCGCCTTCGCCGCCGAAGTAGCGAAAGATATTGATCGCTCGCGTGACTTCACCGGTAGCTTCCGGCAGCGTCTTTCCTTCTTCGCGAGTCATCTCCTCGCCGAGTTGCGGCAACTTCTCAGCTAACAAGTCTGCGGCTTTGAATAGATGCTCGCCTCGCTTTGTAGCCGGCGTTGCGGCCCACTGCTCCTGCGCGGCTGCTGCAGCCGCACACGCCTCCGCCACATCCGCTTCGTTGGACGACTGAAACGTCCCGACCACTTCATCGATATTCGCAGGATTGATATTTGGAAAGGTCTTACCCGATCTGCTTTCAACAAACTCCCCATTGATATAGTTTCTAAACGCCGTCACTTGTTCTCTCCTTCATGTGCCTTTTTGTGGCTCACTTCTCATCCAGCGCGTGTTGAAATCGTGGCGCGATCTCGTCCAGCCACTTATTCATTTCGGCTTGCGAATAATACTTACCCTTAAGCATGACCCCGGCGCGTTTCTGCGTGTTCGCGACATCGTCGAGTGGATTAGCTTCGAGCAGGACCAGATCGGCGCGCTTCCTTTTCTCAATCGTTCCGGTGCTGGCGAGAGTTCCAAAGAAGAGCGCAGGATTGCGCGTTGCGGCCTCGAGCGCCGCATAATTCGAAAGTCCGGCGTCGCGCAAATCAACCATCTCCAGATGCAACGTGTAACCGTATAACAGCAGCCATTCAGGCGTGTCGGAACCCGCCATCACTCGCCCACCAGCATCGTAGATCGCTTTCACGATCTTGTTCCTGATGGCGATATATTTCTCGCGCTTCTCGATCGGCGCCGCCGTCGCGAGATATCTCTTGCTCACGGCCATCCATTGATCGACGACCTTTTGCGGATAAAAACGGATGTCGGGTTGAGCTTTGAACGACTCTTCGGACCGTCCTTTGCCGAATGTGAACTTGAAGAGATGCAACGTTGGCGTTGAAAATGGATTTGCTGCTACCGTTGCGCGTGCGATTTCGGGAATCTTCCCCTCGTCGATGTAATCGATACTTTCCCAGTTCTTTGGATTGTAAAGATAGATATCAGACACGGAACCTTTGATCGGCGCCGTTTCAGGCAAGAGCGCTTCGAGATAGGAATCGAGGTGTTCGATCTGCTGTCGTGCTTTCAATGCTCGCGTGAGACCGACGGATCGACTGTCCGCATGGCCCACGACGCGAATATTCTGTTTGGCAGCTTCGTCAACGATTGCTTCGTAGACTTCAGGTTTGAGAAACGTCGTAACCTTGATGTAGTCGTAACCGTCCTTTTTCGATTTGATGACGGCCGTTCGCGCTTCAGCTTCGGTGGTTACGACGTGAGCGTTGCTCGACTTTCTGCCGGTGAATTGCGGGCTCGATGCGTAAATCGTGGGCGCGAGTATTTCCTCGTTCAGGCTTTTATTGCGCAGCGTCAATTGCAGGGGCGTGCCGGTCATCAGACGAATCGTGGTTACACCATGCGCAACCATGATCTTGAATTCGTCTTCCGCGAGGGCGGCCGGAAACTCGTCGTCAGTGAAAAGATGGACGTGCATGTCGGCCAGTCCCGGAATGAGATACTTTCCGGCGCCGTCGATCTTTTGCGCGTCTTTCGGGACCTTGATTCGTTTAGCGTCGCCGATTTCCGCGATCGTACCGTTGCGGACGATGACGGTTTGATGGGGCAGTATTCGTTCCTTATCCATCGGAATAACGTTGACGTCGACGAAGGCAACAACGGGCGCTGCTTGAATCAGGAGCGGTAGAGATAGTACCAGGCAGAAAAGGGCGATCATTCGTGTCATGGTCGTGGCATCGTAAACCAATTCGGCTTTCGTTGACAGGATTAATAGGATTTTCAGAATTTACAAGATAGCATCTTGTTCATCCTGTAAATCTTGTTCATCCTGTGAAACAATAGCCAGTGTATGGACGACCCTGAGAAAACACTTATCCTGGAAGACACGGTTGAAAAAACGCAAAAGCTCCCCCGCCTTGATGCCAACCTTTTCAAAACGGATGCGGAGAAGAAGAAGCAGGACGAATTCCGGCGCGGGCAGAACAAAATTCTGCAACGGCTCGCCGCTAACGCACCGCTCGGTGAGATTCTCGAGCGCCTCGTGCTTCTGATCGAAGCGCAATCGCCCGGCATGCTGTGTTCGGTGTTGCTACTCAGTGACGATGGAGATCATGTGCGGCATGGCGCAGCTCCGAGTCTTCCAAAAGAATACGTGGCAGCGATCGATGGTGGCGCGATTGGACCCAAACACGGTTCGTGTGGCACTGCGATGTATCGTGGCGAACCGGTTGTCGTCACGGATACTGCCGTCGATCCGTTGTGGGAAGACTATCGTGAACTGGCCATGAAGAGCGGGCTTCGCGCATGCTGGTCTACGCCGATTCTTTCGGGCCGTGGCAAAGTTCTCGGATCGTTTGCGATGTATTATCAGGAGCCACGGACGCCAACAGGCGACGAGGCCGATCTTACTGAAGTTGCTACGCGGATAGCGGGCCTCGCCGTTGAACATCATGCTGCCAAAGAAATCCTGGCGCGCACTCAGGCACAACTGGCCCAGGCATCGCATGCTGCCGACAAAGGCAAGGCCGCGCTTTCGAGTGCCGACGAAATCAACGAGCAGCTCGAAGCAGTCGTTAGTGCTGCGAAGAGTTGTCTTGAAATGCTTGACGAGGACAAGCCGGAGATTGCGAACTTCCGCGGTCCACTCACAAACATCGTCACGCATAGCCGGCAGGCGCTTGATGTTATCGGTCGGATTCGTTCATCGCAAAACTGAACTCTTCTCGTTCAAATACAGGAGAACCGTGAAATGAAGCTTCCTGCAAAGCTTTGCATGGGCTCGGCCCTGTTACTTGCCCTGAGCATTGGCGCGCACGCTCAGCAAAAGCCTTGTCTGACCGCGTCGAAATTCGGTCCGGACGATCAGGTCGGAAATCTCAACTACGTCACGCCGGCGAAGACATTGGCAGCCACCAGACTGGTAACTAAAGGCAAAACTTATCGGCTCGCGATCGAGACCAACAAAGACACTCCTGCTTATCCGCCACGTACATTTGCAGTCACCATTGTTCAGCCCGGCCAAACAGCGGGGGGCTCGCTTGGTCCAACTAAAACGACTTACAACGACGACATGATCACCGGATGGGCAGGCGTCGGCACTCAACTGGACGGTTTGGGCCACATCGGTATCGACGGTCTCTATTACAACTGTAACAAGGCCGCCGACTTCGCTATGACCGATGGCCTAAAGAAACTCGGTGTCGAGCACGTACCCGCGGTGGCGACGCGTGGCGTCCTGCTGGATATGGCCGGCTACTTCAAGACTGACATCGTCAAAGAGGGGACCGCATTCAATCGTGCCGAAATCGAAGGCGCGATGAAACGACAGGGTATCAAGTCGATTGAAAAGGGAGACGTGGTGTTGTTCTACACGGGCTGGCTAAAGCTGCTCGGCAAGGACAACAAGCGTTACGGCGCGGTCGCACCGGGCCTCGGTCGCGATGGCGCGAGGTATCTTGCTTCTCTCGAAGTCGCGATCATCGGCGCCGACACCTGGAGTTTCGAGGCGGTTCCGTTTGAAAAAGACGCGGGTGTATTTGAAGTGCACCAGATTCTGATCCCGCTCAATGGCATTCACATACTCGAAAACATCAACACTGAAGAAATGGTAAGAGACCAGGCCTGGGAATTCCTGTTCACCCTCGGGGCTGCGCGAATCACCGGCGGCGTGCAGTCGATTGTAAATCCCGTCGCTATCAAATGATTGAGAGCCACCATGAAACTACTTAAGATCCTGCTTCTGCTGACGACTGTTTCCGTTTGCACTTATGCACAGGGCACGGCTGCGGATTACGAACGCGCTGGTGGTTTGAAGGCGAGGTATGAGTCGGCTGTGATCGACGTGCCCGGAGCGCCAACGTGGATTGGTAACACGCATCGCCTGTGGTATCGGAAGCTGTCGCGTGGTGTGAACGTCTACATGATCTTCGACGCCGATACATCGCAGAAGAACGCGGCCTTTGATCATGACAAGATTGCCGCGTCGCTTTCAAAGCTCACTGGTAATACTTACAAAGCGCAGGATCTGCCGTTAACTCAGTTGAGGTTTGACAACAGCATCACGTCATTCAACGCCAACGTCGATGGAACTGGCGTGCGCTGCACGATCGCCGAATCTGTTTGCACCAAGACGGAGTTTCCCAACCGGCCGCAAGGTCCAGTCAAATCACCTGACAATAAATGGGAAGCATCAATCGTTAATTACAACCTTGCGATTCGTGTCGCAGATGCTAAGGAACCGATCGTACTGAGCACTGATGGTTCGGAAGGCAACTACTACAACGCGCGTTCGATCGTCTGGTCACCTGACTCGACAAAGATCGCCGTGTATCGTGTGCGCCCCGGTTACAAGCGAGAGGTGCGTTATATCGAGTCTTCGCCTGAAGATCAGGTGCAGCCGAAGTTCTCGTCGATCGTTTATGCCAAGCCTGGCGATGTGCTCGATCTCGAGCAACCGGTCCTGTTTGATGTCGTGGCTCGCAAACAGATCAACGTGGACAACGCGCTGTTCCCAAATCCGTTTGAGATTTCCGACCCAGTGTGGCGCAAAGACAGCCAGGCGTTTACGTTTGAATACAACCAACGAGGTCATCAGGTTTACCGCGTGATTGAAGTCAAGGTTGACGGCAAAGTGCACGCCGTCATCTCGGATGAGCCGAAGACGTTCTTCAGTTATCGCAATGCGAATGGCAGTCTTGCCGACTCCGGCCGCCGGTATCGTTTCGACGTAAGCGATGGCAAAGAGATCATCTGGATGTCGGAACGCGATGGCTGGAGTCATCTTTACTTGTACGACGGCGTCACGGGTGAGGTGAAGAATCAGATCACACGCGGCGAGTTTGTGGTCCGCGGTGTACAGCGCGTTGATGAATCGAAGCGCCAGATCTGGTTCAGCGCCGGTGGTACTCACGAAGGCAAAGACCCCTATTTCGCCTCTTATTACCGCATTAACTTTGATGGCTCTGGTCTGACGGAACTGACCACTGCAGACGCAAATCACAACGTCTCTTATTCGAATGACGGGCAGTTGTACGCCGACAACTATTCACGGCTCGATCTTCCGCCGGTGCTTGAAGTGCACAAGACCGCGGACAATGCACTCGTCTCCACGGTCGAACGCGGCGACGTTACGGAGTTGAAGAAGACTGGTTGGCAACCGCCTGAGGTCTTCACGGCAAAGGGTCGCGATGGCAAAACTGATATTTGGGGCGTGATTATCCGGCCTACGAACTTCGATTCTGCCAAAAAATATCCGGTGCTCGAAAACATCTATGCCGGACCGCAGGGTTCGTTTGTGCCCAAGTCGTTTCTCACTTATTCGACAATGATGGGCCAGGCTGACATTGGTTTTGTTGTCGTGCAGATCGACGGTATGGGGACGTCGAATCGTTCGAAGGCTTTTCACGATGTGGCGTGGAAGAATCTCGGCGACGCGGGATTTCCTGACCGAATACTGTGGCACAAAGCGGTCGCTGCAAAGTATCCATGGTACGACGCCTCACGTGTTGGTTTGTACGGTGGTTCCGCGGGCGGGCAGAATGCGCTCGGCGGGTTGTTGTTTCATCCTGATTTCTACAAAGCTGGCGTGTCGTATGCGGGTTGCCACGACAATCGGATGGACAAGATCTGGTGGAATGAACAATGGATGAGTTGGCCGATTGGGCCACAGTATTCCGCGGCTTCGAATGTGGATAATGCGTATCGATTACAGGGTGATTTGCTGCTGGTTGTCGGGGAGATGGATACGAATGTAGATCCGTCGTCGACGATGCAGGTTGTGCATCAGTTGATCAAGCACAACAAGAACTTCGACCTGCTGGTGGTTCCCGGGGCGAATCACGGCGCCGCCCGCAGCGACCGCTACGCCGCGTATGGCGATCACAAACGCTACGACTTTTTCGTGCGACACCTCCTCGGCGTCAACCCACCCGCGTGGAACCAATCCACCGTGAGCAAATTAAATTAACCTCGGAGCGAATTGTAGGGGCGGCCCTCCGTGGGCGCCCGGCGTGGAACGCGATCCTTTGCGACAGAATCGATCGAGCTAATTTCAAAGAGATCAATTCGACGCCGGGCGGCCCCTACAGTACGTTCCGAAAATATTTAACGGAAGCTGTCGGTTGCGCGGATGAGGGCGTCGGCGATACCGGGTTCGGTGGCGGCGTGTCCGGCGTCCGCAATGACTTTCAACGTCGCTTGCGGCCACGCGCGGTGCAGATCCCACGCATTCATAAACGGACACACAATATCGTAACGACCATGCACAATCACCGCCGGAATATGCCGGATGCGATCGACGTGTTCAATCAGGTAATTGTCAGTCTTGAAGAAACAATTATTCACAAAGTAATGACACTCGATGCGCGCCAGGGCGACCGCCATCTCAGGCTCTGTAAAGTCGTCAATCATCTTCTGATCGGGCAGAAGCTTCAACGCACTAGCCTCCCATAGCGACCATGCCTGCGCTGCCTCGAGACGTATCGCTGCATCATCGCTCGTGAGACGTCGATAGTACGCATTAATCATATCGTGCTGCTCAGCCTCGGGAATGAGCCGCACATACTGGTCCCACGTCTCAGGAAAAATCGCGCTCGCACCCTGACTGTCCTCGTAAAACCAGCGAATCTCCTTTGGCCGACAAAGAAAAATGCCGCGCAGGACCAGGCCGGTAACTCGGCTGGGATGTGTTTCAGCATAAGCAAGCGCGAGTGTGCTTCCCCAGGAACCGCCGAATACGAGCCACTTCTCAATACCAAAGTGCTCGCGGATCTGTTCGATGTCTGAAACCAAATGCCAGGTAGTGTTGTCGTCGAGTGACGCGTGCGGCCTGCTACGGCCGGCGCCGCGCTGCTCGAACAGAACGATGCGATAGACCTCAGGGTCGAAAAAGCGACGATAATCCGGAATCAGTCCCGCTCCTGGTCCACCGTGCAGGAACACCACCGGCTTCCCGTCAGGATTGCCGCACTGTTCATAATAGAGCTCGTGAACCGGAGAGACGCGGATGTGACCGCTGTCATATGGCTCGATTTCAGCGTAGAGGGTTCTTAATGGTTCCATATTGGCGCCGATTATAGCCACATAAAGCACACAAGGCACAAAAAGCACAAAAAATACATGCGCCGCTGTTTTGTGCCTGATGTGCGCTTATGTGCTTTTGTGGCTTAAAGACCAAGAAACTCCCGAACACGATCAAGCTCTGCTTCAAGTTCACGTTTGAACTCACGTTCGTTAGGTGCGCTGCCGTCGACAAAACCGAGATTGTAATCGAGCGCATCATTCTTGATTGATAAGTTGGCCCAACCGATTACGCGATCCCGCCAGAGGAGCGGCATCGCATAGTAGCCCAGCTTTCTCTTTGCCGCAGGCGTATAGGCTTCGAAGCGATAGGTCCAGTTCCAGAGGAGTTCAAAGCGATCGCGATCGTGAACTACCGGATCGAACGGCGCCAGGAGCCGCACCACGTTCTGCGTCGCATGTCCTGGTGCTGTTTCGGCTGCGGGCCAATACCAGTCGACATCTCCGGCGCGCGCGTGGGACAGACGCTGTTTGGCGCGCGTCAAAGCACCCGGCAACTCTTTCGACCACTGCGGCACGGCCCAACGCAGGCGTCTCACATAGTAGGAAAGACTCGATCCGCGGAGTGGCGCATAAATACGAACTACGAAGTCGACGAGTGCATCAATGCGCGCACGACGCTGCGCAGCATCGCGAGGAACCGCTGCATGGTTGTGAGCGGCGTAAATGCGGATACCTTTTTCACGGCGCACGATTCGGAGCAGTCCGGTGTAGTGCATCGCGTCGAGGAGATGCGTGGTGGCGTTTGACGACCCACCCCAGTAGTTCGTGACTCTGCCGTGAGCGAAATGTTCGTCGACCTCACGCGGATGCACGACACCCCGCTCGCGTACGAAATCAAGCAGCAGCTTTGCCTTTCGCTTTTGACCAGGAATGAGGGTATTGGACCGCGGATGCATCAGCGCCTGTAGCGATCGCGTGACGTAGCCGTAATTAACGAAGAAATCTTCTTCGATATCGAGCGTTGTGTAGCGACGTTCAAGATCCCCGGCCTGATAATTCCTGACGCGATGACGCAGAATCAGATCCTGCGCTCTGGCGGGCGCGCGAATCGGATCCGCCTGTACGAAACCAATTTGCTGGAGAGCACGATTGAGTGTGGTCGGTTTGGTAAAATTTCGGGCGACCGTGAACCGTCGCAGGTCGTCGATGTTTAGTGGCATATACTCAATGAATCCACAGAATTTTTATCTGTGTAATCTGTGGATGATGTATTATGGCGCTCAGTAGTCCTCAAGACTAAACGATGGACCTCATTTTCTAAACCCAGAGAATAACGATGAAACTCAAATCATTTCACTCCCGTCGCTGGATCCTGTTTGCAGTTGTCATCCTCGTAGCTACGTCACTCAATGTCGGTCGGTCGAGAGTCTTAGCAGGCGGAGAAGAATGGCGTCCGGTTGAGCCGGCCGACATCGCTCTCAAGACACCCGTCGTCGAGCCAAACGCTGACGCAGAGGCGATATTCTGGGACATTCGCGTCGACGACGGCGGTGCTTACGATCTCGTACTTAACCACTACGTTCGCATCAAGATCTTTACCGAACGAGGACGCGACGAACACAGCAAGGTCGACATTCCTTACGTCGGCAATACCAAAATCAAAGACGTGGCCGCTCGGACCATCAAACCCGACGGCACGATTCTCGAGCTGGCCAAAGAAGACGTCATCGAAAAGGTTGTTGTGAAGGTTAATGGTCTCAAACTGCGAACGAAGACGTTCGCATTTCCAGGCATCGAACCGGGCGCCATAATCGAGTACAAGTGGAAGGAAGTAGTCTCCAACAGTTCTGCGAACAACATGAGACTGCAGTTTCAGCGCGATATTCCGGTGCAGTCGATCACCTATCGTATCAAGCCGGCGAAGGACGTCTTCTTCGATGTTCGTCCGTTCAACATGCCGAAGTTTGAGTTTAAAAAAGAGAAGGGAGGATTTCAGACGGCTACCGTCACGAATATGCCCGCATTCCACGAAGAGCCGATGATGCCGCCCGAGGACAGTGTTCGATCGTGGGCCATGATCAGGTATTCGGGGCTGGCGTTTTTGAGCTATTACATCCTGGCCGGTACTCTTTACTACGGCTCGGATTCCTTCTTGAAAGTCGACGACACGATCAAGAAGAAAGCAGCGGAAATTACGGTGGGCGCGACGACGCCGGAAGAGAAGCTGACAAAGATCTTTGAGTGGTGTCGAACCAACATTAAAAACACTAACGATATAAATATGGGCTTCAGCGAAGACGATATCGAAAAACTCAAAGAGAACAAGAAACCTTCCGATACTCTGAAGCGTGGCGTTGGTCCAGGTATCGACATCAACCTGCTGTTTGCCGCCCTCGCAAAGGCAGCCGGCTTTGAGACTCGCATTGCTTTGCTGCCTGATCGAGGGAAGCTCTTATTCAAAAGAGACGAAGTGATTCCCGGAGCTCTCCGACCGTCGAATATAGCGGTCAAGTTTGGTGAGCAGTGGCAGTTTTATGATCCCGGCTTGCCGTACGTCGCAAAGGGCATGTTGCGTTGGCAGGAAGAAGGTGTGGATGCGCTACTTGTGGCTGAGAGTCCCCTCTGGGTGAAGACACCTCTGTCTCCAGCCGACAAATCGAAAGAGAAACATGTCGCGGAGTTGAAGCTCGATGAGAATGGGACGCTCGAAGGTGATGTCACTGTTGAGTTCACCGGTCATCTGGCGGTGGAGCGAAAGGTCTTCAACGAAGACGATTCACCAGAGCAACGTGAAGAGAACTTGAAAGAGAGTGTGAAGTCGCGGCTGAGCTCGGCAGAGTTGACGAACATCGTGATCGAGAATGCGACTGACTCGTCAAAGCCGTTTGTTTACAAGTATCACGTCCGTGTTCCCGAGTATGCTCAACGCACGGGCAAACGCCTGTTCTTCCAGCCGGGCTACTTTCAAAAGGGAATCAGCGCTTTGTTCAGCGCCAGCACACGCAGCTATCCGGTCTACTTTCACTTTCCATGGTCTGAAGAAGACACGATCAGGATCACGTTGCCGAAAGGTTATGCGCTCGACAACGCCGACCGTCCGGCGCCAGTTCAGGCCGGCGCTGTCTGTAAACATCTGATCGATATCGGTGTGACGAAGGACGACAAGACGCTCGTCTACAATCGCAATTTCTTCTTTGGCGGAAACAACTCCGTACTCTTTGGGGTACAGACTTACCAGCCCTTGAAGCAGCTCTTCGACGAGATCCACAAAGCCGACAACCACATGATCACGTTGAAGCAGATTGCGGCCCCGAGTAATTGAGCATTTTGCTTGGATACAGTCAGTATCACCTCGCGGTAGCGGGTGGGTGCATGCGCAGCTCTTTTGGACGGAGCCTACGGTGCACCCACCCGCTACCGCGAGGTGGTACTGACTGTATGCCAGCTCGACTTCTGTTAATTCGAATTTAATCCTCAGTAGTGAAGAACTGCGGTGAAGAAGTCATTGAGATCGGAAACCGTACCGCCTGGGGCTGCACTAAGGACCAGTGCATGGCTCACGCCATATTTAAGCGTGAGCGGGAAATATGCCGGCACTACTCCAATATGAGTAGAACCCGCATTTGCGAAAATATTCGCCTGCCCGAGGATTTTGCCGTCGAATTGAACCTGGATGCCAAGCATTCGGCCGGGGGTTGCAGTCCAAACGGATCCATTGACTTCCAGATAACAGGTAAAGTCGCCGGGCGCTTTAAAATTAATGGTGATGGGTAAGGGACCTTTTTGACTAACGAGTACTTGAACTGACATTAGATCTTCCTTCCTTTTTTCGAAACTTAACGTGAGATGAAACGTCGGAGAAACTTTAGCTAGTCAGGGAGATGCTTTTCATAGAACCGGCTCAGCGGATCCGGTTTGTACTCTCCAAACGGTGGAACCGATCGAAATCCGACGCCTTCGTAGAGAGTAATTGCAGCGTGTTGGTGAATGCCTGTCTCAAGCCGCAGCACGTTGATGCCATTAGTGCGTGTGTATTCCGCGAGGTGGTTCAGCATCAAGCGGGCGAAGCCAAGACCACGAAACTGCAGTCGAATGTACATGCGCTTGATCTCGCCATAGTCAGTGCCAAAGAACTGCACGCCTCCACAACCAATCGGAGTCCCGTTGTCGCGCATGACGAAAAAGAACACACCCTGTCGCAACAGCTTGTCCACGCAGTAGCCATGACGGCTTTCTGTCGGGTAATGCGGATCGAGGTCTGCTTCAAGCTCTGCGATCAGTGCTATCGCGTCCTCACTGTCGGGACGTTCGGGTAAGATGACTACGCCTTCAGCCATGATTGTGACCGGGCTTTCCGTAAGAGTCAGAACCTATGCTTGAACCACCTCGCGGTAGTGGGTGGGTGCCTGCGCAGCAGAACATTAGTAAATGAGGGGAATAATCCATTTAGTTACCCGAGTGTTAGGACCACAGGTTGCACAGAGGCGGCGAATCCGGAGAATTCTATCACCACTACCTATTCTTCGCGTCGAAACTCTGCAACCAATTCAATTCTTCCAACGATATTGTCGTTAAAAGACGCCAGGTCTTCTGCGGGTATCCAGTATTCGCGGTGCACTGAACCGCCAACCGTTTGCACTTCGTAACGACTGAGATATTCGTTGCGCACGCGAAAGCGTGTTACGTAACCAACCCCTTCGTGCTTTGCATTCCAATCGCGCGCGATTTGGACGGCGTATTCTTCGTTCAAGACTGGATAGAAGATTGGTTGTTCAAGCAGGCGTGGAGGAAACGCGGTGAACTCGCTTCCTCGAATCAACTCGAGCTCCGTGACTCCAACGGCTCGAAATAATACGGTGGTTTCATCCATTTCGTTCCTACATCCGGATGCGCTTCGGCGGACCCGATAGGATGCTCTGGGCCAGCTTTAGTTGGGCCATCATGCGGATTTCCGCTCTTTCGAATTGGGCAGCCATATTCACAGCACGATCGAAATCGCACCACGCAAAATACGCAGCGTTTTGGGAAAGATCGGTCAGGACTTCACCGAGGTTGCCATTGGCCGACATGTTCCATTCGCCGTCACGCACATACTGCGTGTCGAAGCCGTCGAGTTTGACTGCCGCTTCGATGAGCTCATTGAGTTTTGGCAGTTGCGACTCCATGATGGTGAATCCTCGATCGCTTTTCTCCTGGCAGTAGAACATGGCCAGGCGAATGAGCGCCCGGGTCCGTTCTCCTGCCGGTTTGTGCGCTTCGACGATCTCCGCGGCACGATCGAGTAGTTTGACGGCCACCGGGCGGTTAGTCGGACCAATGCGGATGGCATTCTGGACTATGTAATCAAGCCGCACCCTTATGTCAGCGATCGTGTCGACCTGTCGCTGTATTTCCTCCAGCTCTGCGTCAGTTAATGTGGCCACTTCTTTAAGCTGCTCAATTTGCGCAACCATGCGTTGCTGAGCTTCAGAGTCAAACTCCAACGCATTCGCAACTTTTTTGGCACGTTCCACGTCGCCAGCATTGCGAGCCAGTTCGAACGCGCGCCAGAGAACTCCGTTTTTAGCCTCCGGATACTTTTCGGCGAGTGCAAGAAGTCCGTCAAAATCGCTGGCCTCAACAAGCTCCTGCAACTCGGTATAAACGTCAGCTGCCCACGGACGACTCTCGGGCTCTTCAGCCAAGTGTTTTAGTTTTGCGGCGCGCGGATCAACTGATTCCATTCGCGCCACAAGCGGCGCGATTTCACCACAGAAGAAACCTGCTTCTTCGTCCCAGGTTTCTTTGTCGCACTTATATGCCAGAGACTTGGAGATTAAAATATCGATGAGCTGTCTAAATGCCGGCTCATCTGCGAGCGGTGGGTTGATTCGAGCCAGACCAGCGAGGAAGTTCACCATCCTGTAATCGGTCGTGAATTTTGTCTTGCCAAGCTTATCGACGATCTCTTTATAAAGTGTAACTCCTTGTTCGCGATGTTTGCGCAGCAATGGTCGGAGGAGCGTTAACAGCTCCTCGGAAATGCCGTGCGCGAGCGAGGTCCGTCCGAGTTTGAGCGCGATGTCCGGGTTGGTGTTGGCGACTTGTTTCCCTAGTCGCAACGCGAGTGAGCGTTCTCTTTCACGAGCGGCTGGAGGCATTTCTTCAAACGGCGGTACGGTTGTTTTTAGAAAGTCGAAAGCGAACTCCGGATCGTATTTCGCGATGCGGTCGATGGTGTCGCCTCGCAGTTGTAGAAAGACCAGGAAAGTGTGTTCTTCTGCTGGATCTTCAGGAGGTTTCAATCCCAACCTGATGTTCTGGCCAACTTCATTAAAGAGAGCACGCGCGCGCTTTTCATCGTGAGGCCAAATCGACCAGGCAATGTTCGAACCAATGCGGGCACGGTTCTCGGCCGATTGGAGAGTGCTGATCTGCGTTGCGAGTGATTCGAGTAGTTCGTTCGCCTTCGCCTTCAAGGCAGTCTCGGCGGCTTTGTCATTCGGGCGTTTTTCTTGAGCAAGGGAAGAGGCCGAGCTGAGGAACAGTAGTGCGAGAATGAGGAGTTTGCGATAGATCATCGTAGCCGGCCCATCACGATTGAATCTACATACTGGCCGTCGCGATAGGCATGCTGTCGCAGCCTTCCTTCGACTTCAAATCCGAAACGTTCATAGAGACGGATTGCCGCCTCGTTATCTGCGTAGACTTCGAGTTCCAGTCGCTTAAGGTTTAGCCAGTTGTCCGCGAGATTCACGATCGCGCGCATGAGTTCCTTGCCAACGCCTTTGCCTTGCCAATTCGCATGAACGGAAATCCCAATTGCTCCGGCATGGTTCCGGCGCGGTCTATTGAACGGAGCGACATCAGCCATTCCGATGATGCGCCCTTCGATGATTGCGACAAGGGAGTAAACGCTATCTGTGTTTTCAGACAGTCGCCGTCGCCAGTACTCACGCGACGGATACGGTAGTTGTAACGTACCCGTGTAGACCGACGACGCGGTGAACATCTCATAGACGGCGTCGGAGTCGTCCGGCTCAGCGCGACGGATTGTTAGACTGTCGAGGGACAACGTTTGTTCCTTAGCCACAAAAAGGCACAAAAAGCACAAGATCGATAATCGGTGTCACTTTGCGATCTTGGTTCGTTGCAGCATCCACCAGTATAGCCAAACGATGATGCCGATGAATCCGAGGAGGCCGAGCCATGGTGCAGGGGAGAAGTTTGCACCTACCAGGTCGAGCGGTGTTTCGTTCTTTAAGCCGACGATGAGACCGGCGTTTATTACTCCCCAGATGCTCTCGCCTACGATCAGTCCCGACGCGACCAGCGTTCCGAGACGTTCCGTACGATCGGGATTCGCAGAAGCTTGAGCACGCTTGCCATACCAATGAGAAATCACCGCGCCAACAACGACTGCAAATGTCGCCGACATCGGCAGATAGATACCGATGCCGACGGCGAGTGGGGGGATGCGCAGCTTGTTCATCGCACCGAGAGCCGTATCGAGCAGAATGAGACCCACCCCGACGAGCACGCCGATACCTAACATTTTCCAATTGAGACTGCCGCCGATGACGCCCTTTGCGAGCGCGGAGATCAACGTGGCCTGAGGCGCGGCTAATGGCTCTGACGAGACGACACCCACGTTCGCAGCTCCCGCGAAACCATAGGCTTTCGCAAGCAAGTTCAGAACGAAAGGAATAACAGCCGCGCCTGCTGCAACGCCGACAATCAGTGCGATCTGCTGGCGCATCGGCGAAGCTCCGACGAGTTGACCGGTTTTCAAATCCTGCAGGTTGTCGTTTGAAATAGTCGCACAGGCAAACACAATGGCCGTGATGAAGAGTGCAAACGCAACGAGCGCGGGTTGAGTCGTCGTCGTGGGTGAAACTGCTAGAATGAGTACCGAAGCGCAAAGTACGATCGACAGGATACCAACGCCGGAGATCGGACTGTTGGACGCGCCGATCAATCCCGCCATGTAACCGCAGATTCCTGCGATCAAAAAGCCACCAAGCAGCACGAAAGGTATCGCGATTATTGTCAGACTCACCGCATTCGGCGCAAGCACTGTCGATCGCGCAAACGTAAACGCGAGATAGCCGGCAACGACGAGACACGCGGCCGTGAGCACCAGTATCCATGCCGGCGAGAGATCGCGATCACGATCGTCTTTCGTTTCTTTTGAGCGAGAGGTCGCAAGCGTGGTGACGAGGCCGCCGACTACCGGCTTTGCGAGTCTCGCGAGCGTGTAAATTGCGGCAATTGCAATCGCTCCGGCGCCGATGAAACGAACTTGCGTGGCCCAGAGTCCACGGGTATGGGCGGCGAGTTCCGCTCCGTTCGCAGGTGTTATTGCCGTCAGCCACGGCACCGCGATGCCCCAGGCGATGATGAGTCCAAGCAACATCGCCATACCGACGGATAATCCGACCAGATGTCCGGCGCCAACGAGAGCCAGTGAGAACGCGACGTTATAGCCACTCGATGCTGTCGGGCCAAGTCGAAAGAAACCAGTGACCTCTCCCGCTGCGATGCGCGTTGCAGTCAAAATCGCAAAACCGGCTGAAGCAACAGAGCCGAGGATCACGGCGATGAGACCTTCTCGCGCTTCGCCCGTCTCGTCTTTTGTTTCACCACGAGTGCCGGAACCGACTTTTAAAACCTCAGCCGCGGCGACGCCTTCCGGATAAGGCAGATCGGAGTTTGTCACGAGCGCCCTTCGCAGCGGAATGGTAAACAACACACCGAGTATGCCGCCGCTCAGGCAGATCAGAAACGATTGCCAGAAGGGAAATCCGGTCCACCAGCCGACGATCACTAATCCAGGTAATACGAAGATGATCGCGGAGAGCGTACCGGCAGCAGACGCGACTGTCTGAACGATGTTGTTCTCGAGTATCGAAGAGTCTTTCACCACGCTCAGAATGGCCATCGAGATAACGGCTGCGGGAATCGACGACGCAAAGGTGAGGCCGACCTTCAGTCCGAGGTAGACGTTAGCGGCGGTGAAGATAGTTGTGATGAGCGCGCCCAAAATCAGGCCGCGTATGGTCAGTTCTTTTGGTTTCATGGTAAGTACGGAATCCTTACTGCTTCTTACGTTTCTGCAGCCAGACGTAAATACCTGCGCAGATTCCACCAAATATGGCTCCAAACAGTGCACCAGTTAACATTCTGTTTGTCCTCCGATTTAAGATCCTTTTCTGACTACAGTGAGTTTTATTGCAGATGGATATTGCTTCGAATGGTGCACCTGATTGTGCGCGACGACACCTTTTGATTCGTCGTAGTTTCTTCCACCGGTATTAAGGTTTCGATCAAAGCGAGGAAAATTGCTGCTCGATATTTCGATCCGAATTCGATGTCCTGTATCGAAGTAATTGCTCGTGACCATCGGCTGCAGCGTTACTTTATACACTTTGCCGCCTTCCATCCAAACGTTGGGTTTATCGTAGCCGTCGCGATAACGCATGCGCTGGATTGTTTCATCGAGATTGAAAGCACGGCCATCGGGGTAGACGTCGATTAGTTTGACCGTGAAATCCGTATCCTTTGCATCCGACGACACAAAAAGCGTCACTTCGATTGGCCCGCTTACTTCCAGACCTTCTCGCAAAGGCTCCGTGGTATAGACGAGGATGTCGGGTCGCGTCTCGTTCTTACGCTGATCGAAAGAGCCCGCCGTGATTGCGTTTCCAGTACAACAAACGTTCCCGCCCAGCGACGGCACCGGATTCATCGGGTCGTAATCAAACTTGTCAGGATTGTTTACGACTGGCGCGACGTTGGTCAACACGCCGTCGCCGGTCATTGTGTTTGCCTTCCCACCGCTCGTCAGGTAAAGGCTGAGCGACTGTGCTCCAGCGGGCGGCCACGTATCAGACGATTGCCACTTGTTAATTCCCATTGTGTAATAACGGACACGTGGCAGCTTCTCGAGAATCCCGTTGCTCTCGCCTTTCAGGAAGTGATCGAACCAGGCGTAGGTCAATTCGTCGTAGTTCAAACGCGCGTCACCGACGCTCCGTTCACCGACAATCGTGTTTTCAGTCGCGCGCTTATAGGCGCAGTGAAGCGTCGGTGCGATCACGGCGTATTGCTGGTTTGCGATTTCGGGAGATGCAGTCTTGCGTACGTGGTTGAATGCGGCCAGGTTTGGACCAATCGAGACGTCGTACCACGACATGAACCAGAATCCGGGAATGTTGATTCTCATGTTGTCGTGCCACAAACCGCCTTTGTACCAGGCCGGATCGTTGGGTTCGCGTTGAATCATCATGCCGCCTGTATCCACCGGCATGCGATCCGCGTAGATGCCGCGTGGTCCGTCGGCAGCTTTCATAATGTCCTGGACGGGAAGATGGCTCAGTGCCTTGGCCCAATCTACCGGTGGCAACTGTGCTGCCAGATCGAATGCCTTGGAGGCTTGGATCAAGTCTGCTTGCGACGCGTCAGGAGAAAACATTGGGCGTACCTGGTTTTGCTGGCCATAGAGCCACGCGATGAACAACATCTGCACAGCCCCGCCTCGATACCAGTTGCCCTGTTCGAAGTACGGAGCCACACGTCCGACGCCGGCGCCGAAGCCCTGAGGGATCATTGTCGTATATGCAGGATTACCCTGAGCGGCTACTGCGAGTTGCCATTCTGCGGTTGAAGAGCAGCCGATCGTGCCGACCTTGCCGTTGGACCACGGCTGTTTTGAAATCCATGTGAATTCGTCGACACCGTCTGTGAGTGGTGGACCAAGGATGTCGTAGTTGCCTTCGCTGAAGAAGCGGCCGCGCTCGTTCATTTCGACAAAAGCGTAGCCGCGTTTGATTGCTTCCAGTTCGTTGGAGAGATCGCGTGGAACGCCGTTGCGAACATCCCAGAAATTGAAGTTGTAAGGAGTGCGCACGAAGATCGTTGCGTATTTCTTTGACGTGTCCTTTGGCCGGTAGACGTCTGTTGCGATTCGCTTGCCGTCGCGCATCGGGATCATGAGTTTGCGTTCGACGATCGCGATCGACTGTAGCTCATTCTCAATCGCTCGGCGCTTTTCGAGCATTTCCGGTGTGACGGTAACCCGTCCCTGCGAGTGGACGGTCTCGTTCCCCGGAAGTTGAAGAAACGCGACAACCGCAAGTGTTAGGACCAGGAAAATTTTCTTATGCATCCGAGCGCTCCTTATTGGGAGGGGGTTCCACGCTGGTGGCCCTCGATGGCCGCCCAGTGTCGAATTCAGTCTTTTGGCCGACCACGCATCATCTCCAACAGCGCACGTTCTTTATCACTGTTGAGCCCGGCTTTCAATGGCTCATTTCCCGCGTGCGTTTGATACCA
This sequence comes from Acidobacteriota bacterium, assembly GCA_046733695.1. Classification (GTDB taxonomy): domain Bacteria; phylum Acidobacteriota; class Blastocatellia; order Pyrinomonadales; family Pyrinomonadaceae; genus PSRF01. The sequence goes on along the minus strand of JBKPPU010000032.1, from coordinate 14,437 downwards.
CACGAGCGTATCCCCGATCGTCTCGCTAACCGAACGAAAAGTTAGCCCCTCCGCAATCGCTTTCCGCGGACTGATGAACATGAACCCCTTGAGATGTGGAGCCGCATCCTCGGGCAACCACAGCGGCATCTCACTCCACGCTGCAACCTTTTGCTCCAACAGAAACTCTTCACTGGCCCACACAAATTCAGCATCACTCTGACTAACCTTCTTGCATTCCTCAAGCAAGCCTTGCATGGTGAGCGCATTCGGTTCCCCATGGGTGTTGTACGCGCCCACCGCGTTGCGCTCGATCATCGCGATCGTCCACTTCGCTAGGTCGCGAGCGTCGATAAACTGAACAAACCGTTCTGGACGACCCGGAGCGAGCACTTCGCCACCGGCGGCTACACGCACAACCCAGTAAGTAAACCGATCACTGTAATCATATGGACCAACAATCAATCCCGGCCGCAGTACGAGCACACGGTTTGGCATCACTTCCTCAGCCGCCTGCTCACACAGCGCTTTCAACCCCCCATATAGTGCTCCGTAAGCAGGCTGTCCCGTTGTGTCGATGGCATTTGCCTGATTCAGTTGTTCTTCGGTCAACGTACCGAGCGGGTAATCCTCGGGGATGCCCGGAACGCTGACATTTGCATACGCATTCTGACTCGAAACAAACACGTACCGGTTTACCGAATCCGCGAGAGCCTCTGCAGCAGCTCGAACAGCACGCGGTAGATGGCCACAGGTATCCACAACCGCATCCCAGTGACGACCCTTGAGCTTATGAAGCTCAGCATGCCGATCACCTTCAATCGTTTCGACTTCAGCCTGAGTGGAGTAATTGCCGCGATTGAAGAGCGTGACGTCGTGACCCCTGGCCAGCGCTGCAGTCACGAGATGCCGGCCGAGAAAACGTGTGCCGCCGATGATCAAAAGCTTCATTGTTTTTTCCGCTGTTCAAGCCACAACACATCCAGCTTGTTGTCTTCATAATGCCGAAGTGTGGCGCGCTTGTTCTGCAACCATTGCTCCGATTGCGATGGTCGGTAGTTCTTCGGGTAAAGGCGACCTGTTGTTACGTCGCCAAAGTAGTCAAGCTGCTTGTCTTCGTAAGTTCCAGGGTAAACATACGTGACTGATTGCTCACCATCCGGCTTGAACACCACTCTGATTGATTCGTCTTTCCTCGTCACGGACTGAATGAGGCCGGGTTTGCTCGTGTTGTTTTGTCTGGTGATGAACTCTGTGCTGACGGACTCAGTGCTCGGATGGCTCAGCCATTTAAAAGGGATTCGATCGCCCACGACGGCCGCATTCCGCTCGTTTTCAAAACCAAAGAGATAGCGCCGTGCGATAATCGCGCGGTCCAACAAAGGCCGCAACTCGCCAGACTGGTAGCGCCACCATTGACCCACAAGATACGTTCCCCACCCTCTTCTGTGTTTCGGATCCTCGTTTCCGACCCAACCCGTCGTCAGAATGTTTACTCTTCCGCCGCTGGTTACGAAAGTTCCGAAGCTTCCATATTCTTCCACGCTGAACGTCAGTGGCGCGGTAAAGCGATGGAATTCGGAATCGGGAAAGATAAAGATGGTCCGGTAGTCTACACCGAGCCCGTTGCTCGTCCCATCGTGATTCGCCACGATCAGTTCGGGTTTATGGTCATTATCCAAATCGCCGGTCAATACTTCAAAATCGGAAGTCTGTGCGAGATACGCATTCCCCGGCCACATCCCAACACTCTTACCATCTTTCTGAACGAGGAATGTGTCTTTGTCATCCGATAGGAGTTTGCAGATTCGAATCTTCTTTGGCAGCGCGATGCAATGCCCCTTGTCATAACCTTCGACAGTTGCCACGACCGGCGGCCCATGCTTAATCAGCCTGGCCGATTGCGCGAAAGCAGTTGAGGCAAGCACAACGATTAGGAGAAGTGAAAGTCGGTGCATGTAAAGGACAAGATTTTAAGATTGGGCAGGATTGCAAGATAGATCCTGAAATCTTGTCAAATCCTGTAAATCCTGTGAAACCCGTTCTTTAGTTCGATGATCGCCGATCTTTTCATTGCAGTGACACTCGATTCCGACCACGTAGATGCGACTGTTCATGCGCACGAACTTTTTTGGTTGGTCATATTAGCGCGCGACTATAGTGCCAGTTTGCCACCGCGTCAAAGCAGCCGCTTGTCGCTCGCGGCGTGGACGTGACGGAGCGAGCCCGACGCGGCCCATCGCTGCTGGTATCTCGCGGTTCTGCATGAACCAGCGCCAGACATTTCCGGTGCGGGCGTTTTCGGCGCTGAGCAGGATGATGCCGGCGTTGATGCCGATCACGTCCGTGTCGACCCAGCCGGTTTTGGGATTGAAGGCGTCTACGAAGCCATACTTGCCGTAGATCTTCTCGCCATATTTGTCGTGCATTGTCTGCAGAGCTCGCGTCGAGAGCTCGGGAGTAAACATCAATGAACCACCGGCGGCGGAAGGCACGAGAGTGCCGTCGATGTCGGGATCGCGTGGTGGACCACCCCAGGCGAGATAGCCTTTCGCGCTGTCGGATGCAGTGATGCCCCACATGTCTGGTCCAAAGGCAGGGAAGTCGTATTTGAGGTTTATACAGAAAGCGCGATGAGCAAGTGTTGCGGCAACGGAGTTTTGAAAATAGTCGATGCGGTCGCCTCGCGTTTCGCGACGATTGCGAAAGTCCACCCAGGCATGTGAGTACTGATGCATGAACAACGGCACGCCGATGGTTGTGAAATAGCTATGACCTTCGTAGCGATAACGATCGCGCCACAACGCGTACCATGATTCGGGTGAGATCGGATAGGAAGGGGAACCAACAGCGAGTAGATAAAGAATCGTGTTCTCGCTGTAAGTATCCCAACGCGCCCGCAGAAATCCTGTTTCAGGTTTCCAGCCGTGCGATAAAAGACGTGGATGGCCATTGAGCATCCAGCGGAAATCGACGCGCTGGTAGATCCCGCTCGCCAGTCGCACGAGTTCCTGATCGTCACGAAAACACTGGCGGACGGTGAGAACACCCGCGAGCAACAAAGCCGTATCAATCGAAGAGACCTCGCTGTTCCAACGTCGCTCACCGGTCTTCGCGTCGAGCCAGTGATAGAACCAACCGTGTTGTTGATATGCGCGCGAATCGAAGAAGCGCAGAGTGTTGAGAGCGCGTTGTCGTGCCTGCGATTTGTCTATCCAGTTTCGATCTGCGGCGATGCAAAGCGATGTCAGACCGAAGCCAGTGGCAGCAATACTGGCGACGTTCTGATGATCGCCGTCCAATGGTTTGCCGTCCATACGTGCGCGGTCGGGCACGAGTCCGGTGTTTGGATCAGCCTGTTCCCAGAAGTATTGAAATGAGCGGCGCTGAAGATCATCAAGGAATTGCGCCTCGACACTGCCACAAAGAAGAAGTAGCCACAAAAAGGCACAAAAAGCACAAAAGGATTGTTTTGTGATTTGGGTGCCGTGACGTGGCTTGAACATTTAATTTGGGGCTACTTCGAACTTTGCTTCGATGACATCGACTGAGTTAGAGCCAACCATGACGCGGAACTCGCCGGGTTCGACGACGTAGCGCATCTCGCGATTCCAGAAGCCGAGGTGTTCGGGGCCTAAAACAAACTCGACTTTTTTCTTCTCGCCGGGCTGCAGTGAGATGCGCTGAAAACCTTTTAGCTCTTTGACTGGCCGGGTCATCGACGCGACCGGATCGCGAATGTAGAGTTGGACCACTTCATCCCCAGCTCGACGTCCAGTATTTTCAACGTCCACGGTCACAGTTACTTTTCCAGTGGCAGTAATCCGCGGCGCGCTGAGTTGCAGATTCGAGATCTTGAACGTCGTGTAGCTCAGACCGTAGCCAAATGGATAGAGCGGCGTCCAGGGTGCGTCGTAGTATTTCGAGGTGTACCGGTTCTCAGCTTCAGGTGGTCGGCCGGTATTCATGTGATTGTAGTAAATCGGAACCTGGCCCACTGTGCGCGGAAAGGTCACGGGAAGCTTAGCGCCCGGATTCACATCGCCAAACAGAATGTCGGCAATAGCATTACCCGATTCGCTCCCACCAAACCACGCTTCGAGAATCGCTGGAGCGTTGCTCACGATCCACCCGACCGAGAGTGGACGGCCATTTACGAGTACCACGATCGCCGGCTTTCCCGTCGCGTGAATCGCCTGGACTAGCTCCATCTGGCGGCCAGGGAGATCGAGCGAGGCACGCGAAGCAGCTTCGCCAGTCATGTCATGCGTCTCGCCGACAAACACCACCGCAACATCAGCCTGCTTTGCGATATTGACTGCCTGCTCAAAGCCCGCAGTCGAATCGTCTTTGACTTCACAACCCTTCGCATAAAGGACCATCGTCTGTGGCGACACTTTCGCCTTGATTCCAGTGAGCGGTGTGACAGTGTTTTCTTCTTTACCGTCACCGGACCACCAGCCAAGCGGGGCACGGCGGTCGTCAGCGAGCGGCCCGATCACTGCAATGGATCTGATATTCTTATTCAACGGCAAAGTCTCGCGGTCATTCTTCAGCAGGACCATCGAACGTCCTGCGATCTCGCGAGCGAGACGAATACTTTCCGGCCTCAACAAAGCATTCGGCTCACGTGCCTCGTCGGTGTAGGGACGATCGAAAAGCCCGAGACGAAACTTGATCCGCAAAACTCGCCGGACTGCCTCATCGATAGTGGCTTGTGTGATCTTGTTCTGCTTCAGAAGCTGCGGGCCAAACTGATTGTAACTGCGGCTCACCATCTCCATCTCAACACCCGCATTGAGCGCCAACGCCGCGGCCTGTTCTTCGTTTCCAGCGATACCATGATTGATGAGTTCTTTGACGGAGGTGTAGTCACTGACGACAAAACCATCAAACTTCCATTCCTGCCGCAGCACCTTCGTCAACGTAAACGCGTTCGCCGTTGCAGGCACACCGTTGATGGCATTGAACGAGCTCATCAAGGTTCCCACTCCCGCATCGACGGCTGCTTTGAACGGTGGGAAATAAATCTCGCGCAGAGTGTTTTCGGAAAGGTCAGTCGTGTTGTAGTCGCGACCTCCTTCCGCATTGCCGTATGCAACCCAGTGTTTCGCACAGGCAAGTATCTTATCCGCCGCGCCGTAGTCGTCGCCCTGGAATCCACGCACGCGTGCTCGCGCGAATGCGGCACCGAGAAACGGATCTTCACCTGCGCCCTCGGTAATTCGTCCCCAACGCGGATCGCGTGCGATATCGACCATTGGAGCGAAGGTCCAACGCAGTCCGACGTTGTTTGCTTCCTGCGCCGCAACGGCCGCAGAACGCTCGGCCAGCGCCGGCTCAAAACTGCTTGCTTCACCGAGTGGAGTCGGAAAAATCGTGCGATAGCCGTGAATCACGTCGAAGCCGAAGAGCACCGGAATTTTCAGGCGCGACTCATTCATCGCGACTCGCTGCACCTGGTTTGTGCGCGCGGCGCCACGAACATTCAGCGTCGAACCGAGGAGTCCCTTGCGAATCATGTCGAGATGTTCCGGACGAAAGTTGCCATTGCCTTCGCCGTCGAGTTGTTGAAGTTGTCCCAGCTTTTCTTCAAGCGTCATTCGCGCGAGCAGTTCGTTGACCCGTTGCTCGACATTTTGAGGTTGCTGGCCGTGCGAAGTTGGAAGAAGAAAGCAACTAACGACGGCCAGCAGTAAGAGTGTGAATTTGAATGTTCTTGAAGTCATCTACGGGTTGTTTCCCGCAAAGGCGCAAAGGGTGCAAAGGGTGCAAAGAGAGAATTGAAATCATCTTTGCAACCTTCGCGCCTTTGCGTGAGAACTGTTTTAGAAATTGAATCGCGCCTGGAATTCTACTACACGTCCGGCCAGCGCATTTTTCGCGCGCCCGAAGTTTATATCGTCGACGTTCGGCGAGAAGAAGCCAAACGGCGCGAGATTCAAGTTGTTAAAGATGTTGAAGAAGTTTGCTTTAACTTCCAGATTCGATCCCTCACCGAAAAATGCGGGCATTCCGGTCCGCTTGCCGAGGCTCATATCAACCGCAAAGTATTTTGGACCGCGGAATGAATTGCGACCGATACCGGGCAACAATAATCCGTTGGGATTGTTCGGATCGAAGTACTTCAATCCCCCGCCGAGGAAGTTTCCTCCCGGTCTTGTGAACGCTTCGTTGCTGGTGTCGTCAAGTGCACCGCCAAAATATCTCGGCGGCCGCGACGGACAGACAAAGTTGTTGGAGTTCGCGGAGCGTACGCATTGGCCCGTGTGCGGAGTCCACGGAAAACCAGTGTGAGCTGTCAGGATACCGTCAATCTGCCAGCCACCAAACGCTTTACCGACGAAGTCGTGGCGGCCGCGGAGAAATGGCAGATCCCACAAGCCCGAAATGTTCAGATTGTGTCTGACGTCAAAATCGGATGGCCCACGCTCCTGACGCAGGTCCTGCGGAAACGTCTGGTTGGTCTCCGCACCGGGACCTTCGTTTGAAAGCGTATCAATGCTCTTGGCCCACCGGTACAGAACGTCAAACTGAAAACCCTGCGAGAAACGACGTGTCATACGGGCATTCATCCCGTTGTAATTTGAATTCACGTCCGGTGTCGGAATGAATACTGCAAAGGCGAAGAAGTTCGCCGGAATCACGGGTTGGACCAGGTTTTGATTAACGAGACGAATCAACTTGTGAGTCGAGCTTCCCTGATAGCCAACCGTGCCGACGAGACCCCACGGAAGCGTGTACTGAAAATCCAATGAATATGCATAAGCATAGGCCGTTGGAACATCGGGCAGCGTGCCGTAGATTTCAACAGTGCGATTCGGAGGCGTGCCTGTTACGGGATCAATGCCGACTGCGAGCGCCGGGTTTGCAGGGTAACTAAACGGCGAATTACTGCTACCCAACGCATAAAGAATCTGGCCGCCGGCAAAAGGAGAACCAAAGTCACCGACAGCAGTGCCACAACAAATCGAGTAACGTGCAAAGAACGGTGGATTGCCACGCGTGTTTGAAAAGACGACTTCCGGAATGCGGTTGTAATAGATTCCAGCGCCGCCACGAATGACGAGTTTGTCTTCAAGCTCGTGATACTTGGGACTGTAGGCAAAGCCGAAGCGTGGCGCAAAGTTGTTCTTGTCTGCGTTGTAGAGTTGACTGGTCGGCTCGACTCTCGAACCCGCCAAACCACCGTTTGGTCCAAAGATGAAATTCGCGACCTTGTCGTCCTGCTCTTTCAGGACTCCGAAATACTCGTAACGAAGACCGAGTTGCAACGTCAGGTTTGGCTTCGCTTTCCAGTCGTCGCCGATGAAGAGACCGTAGCTGTTGGAGCGGAAGTGACGCTGTGCATCTGCTGGTCCACCCGTCTGCGGATCTGCATTGATCTGATAGAACAGCGGCGTATCGTTGGCGAAATTAAAGAGACTCGCGAAAGTGTAAAGCGGACGCGAAGCGCCGTTCAGATTGTTGTCATTGAACTCGCGTCGAAACTCGCCACCAAATTTGAACCCATGAGTACCGTGGACCTTGCTGACGACGTCACGAAACTCCATCGTCTTCTCTGAGAAGTCACCCGGTGTCGTTTCAGACTGGTTGGCGCCGAAGCGAATACGGCTGCCGTCGCGCAACAGGCTCTCGATCTCGACGCGCGGAATGCCGAAGTTGGTATTAGTAGACGACTCAAGTTCGTTGAACGCAAACTTGGTTAAGTTGAAGCGGGCCTCGTTTAGCAGACTCGGAGAAAACGTGCGGTTATAGAGCACTGTGAACGCTGTATTGTGTGGCTCAGTAGTGATGTCGGCCTGTGGACGCGCCCCACCGCCGGTATCGCTGCCGATAAAAAAGCCGTGCGTGAGATACGTGCTGAAAGTTATTTGATTGAGGGAGTTTGGTGAAACGTCGAAACGTGCGTTGTATTGCTTGGGCCTGTTGGTCGTCGGAGCTGCGATGATAACTTTCTGAATGTCAGGGATTCCGTCGAGACCGCCGCCGCCAAGATTTGAAAAGGAGACGTATTGGCCCAAGCCGCCAGTTGGAGATCCGACGTCGAGGCCACCGCCAACAACCTGACAGGGAATGCCGCCGTTGATGTCCGCGCAGGATGGTGTCAGCACAGTGCTGAAGCGCGGGTTGATGCCGTTGCTGGCTAGTATTCTCGCGCTGATGCCACCCGGTCGCGCGTTGATGACTGTTTGCCGGAATTGCGCAGTCTCGACATAAGCCGTCGTCGGCGTGGTTGAGTTTTCACGAAGCGCTTCGTAAGACAGGAAGAAGAAGGCGCGATCCCGAAAGTTGTAAGTCGCCGGGCCATTACCTTCGCCAAACCGCGGCAGGACGACTGGGCCGCCAAGGCTGCCGCCAAACTGGCGGAAGAATCGCTCGACTCGCTCCGTGCGTCCACGACCAAAATCGTTTGGATACTTATTGAACGCGTTGAGCTTCGGACTGTCGTACTTTAAAAACGCGCTGCCATGGAAATCATTGGTTCCGTTCTGTGAGACGACTTTGATCTGCGCGCCGGAGTTTCGACCGTCTTCCGCTGAATAAGTTGTCGACGAAACCTGAATCTCCTTTACGGATTCCTGGTTTGGTGTGACGACAGCGGCGCCACCGTGACTGAGACTGTTGACGCTCACGCCATCGATCTGAAAATTGTTCGCGGAAACGCGTTGGCCGTTGGCGCTAATCTGCGGCTGGTTCTCCGCCTGAAAGATCGAGTTACTCGATCCGCCGGGGCCGGGCGAATTCGGAAGTGCGGAAGAGTTTCCGTTGGCTGAGCGCGACGCATCGCCAAAGACGCCGGGCGTCAGCCGGATCAACTCGTACGGATCGCGACCGGCCTGCGGCAGTCGCTTCACCTCGGTGGTGGTGATTCCTTTTGCGACGTTTGCGTTTTCAGTTTGCAGTTCTGCGGCAGCCTCGTCGCTGATGACGACGGTGGCAGTGACCTCACCAATCTCGAGGATTACATCGACGCCCTGAATCACCTCGGCGCTCACAGCAAGGTTTTCCGCGATGCTCTTCTTGTAACCCGCCTTCTCGACCGTTAACTCGTATTTGCCCGGGGCAAGACCCGTGATGCGATAGAAGCCCTCCGCATTGGATGTGACTTCCTGAGTCTTTCCAGTTTCCGTATCTTTAAGAACAACCTTGGCGTCGGTTACAAGCGCCCCGGCAGAATCAGAGATCGTGCCCTGGACACCGGCTCGAAACTGGGCGTGAGCCGTAATCATTACGCATAGGATGAAAATACCGCACAGGAGCGTACGGGCTAGACTGTAGGTAGTTCGCGACATTGCAAGGCCCCCTCCCGGGCCAAAAGTTTTCCGTGCAGCTTTCGCAAAGAATTGGGGAAATGTACGTCGGGGGAGACCGGTAATGCCGAACCTGGACCATCCGAAAATACAACGGCGGAGGTATTTTAGCTATGCAAACCTTTTCACGAAAGTGTTCTTTTTGTCGCGGTGATTTGACGGCGTATTGACACTTCAGAAGAATCGACGTGTTTATGGAACAAAGTTCAAAGTGGCTTGAGCCGCCGCAGTCCCTCTCGCTCAAGGCGGGACAAGTGCACGTGTGGCGAATTAGCCTTGAGCAGGAAGAGCAGTTATTGGATCGATTTCGACGAACACTGGCGCCGGAGGAACTTGATCGGGCCGGGCGATTTCGCTTTGAACGACTTCAGAAGCATTTTGTTGCGGGCCACGGGTTTTTGCGGAGCGTGCTCGCGCGATATCTATCTGTACCACCAGAAGACCTGAAGTTCACATACAACGCGTACGGCAAACCCTCGTTGGCAGGTGAGGAGAGTTTGCAGTTCAACATGTCGCATTCGCATGAGATTGGACTCGTGGCTGTGACGCGTGATGCTGCGGTTGGTGTTGATGTCGAGCACATTCGCGCAGACTTCGCGAGTGACGAGATTGCCAGGCGCTTCTTCTCGCGTGTGGAAGTTGAGACGTTTAATTCGCTGTCCAAAGAAGAGCAGGTGGCAGCGTTTTTTCGATGCTGGACGCGGAAGGAAGCTTATATCAAGGCGATTGGGAAAGGGTTGTCGCAGCCGCTCGACGGCTTCGATGTGACGCTCGCGCCTGCCGAGCCAGCGGCGTTGTTGCGTCCGGGTGATGAAGACACGGCGACGTGGTCGTTCAGTGATATCGACGTCGGGCCAGCCTACGCTTCAGCCTTAGCCGTCGAAGGGAGCCATCCACAGATTACGCCGATTTCTTGACGTAATCTGTGTAATCTGTGGATACACTTGACTCTGTATCCGGCTACAGGGTTTAGAATAGCGTTGCTATGAAGTTATTGAAGATTGGCGAAGTGGCGAAGGCCAGTAGCGTTGGGATTGAGGCGCTGAGGTTTTATGAGCGCAGTGGATTGTTAGGCCGGCCGGCACGCACGCAAAGCGGATACAGGCTTTACGACGCCGAGATACTCACGCGCCTGGATTTCATCAAGCGCGCACAGGTGCTCGGTTTCTCACTTCAGGAAATCAAACAAATCATCGCCGACAAGCAAGCTGGTCGCAGCCCGTGTCGCGAAGTGCGCGAGATTGTGCGCCAGCGTCTGGATGAGCTCGACGAAAAAATGAGAGAGATGCGTAGGTATCGCAGAGAGCTGGGAGCCGCCCTCGCTCGTTGGGAAGAAACAGGCGAACTCGACGGTCATGTTTGCGGACTGATCGAAGGAGCTGAAGTCGAGCACACGAATCCGATGCAGCATCAGCTACGCAGTTCGGCGAAACGAAAGAACGCAACCAAATGAATCACGCGCCAACTCACGCAATGCATCCGGCGTCGTCAGCTTCGGCTGTCGTCGATCCGGTCTGTGGTATGAAGGTTGATCCCGATAACGCCGCGGGCTCGTTCGAGTACCAAGCCAAGACTTACTACTTTTGCAGCACGCATTGTCTGCATCGCTTCCGCGAGAACCCCGAAAGCTTCCTCAACCCGGTTCCGCAAGCACCGATCGGAATTACGCGACAGCCGAAGCCAGTCGCACGAGATCAGAAATATACCTGCCCGATGCATCCCGAAATCGTGCGTGACGGTCCGGGTAGTTGTCCGATCTGTGGCATGGCACTCGAGCCTCTAACGGTTTCTCTCGATCAGGAAGAGAATCCTGAACTGATAGACATGACGCGGCGCTTTTGGATCGCGGTGGTCCTGACGATTCCGGTGTTCGCACTAGGCATGAGTGACTTGATCCCGGGTCAGCCGCTGCAGCGTTTGGTATCTATGAGCGCCCTGCAATGGGTGCAACTGATTCTCGCGACGCCGGTGGTCTTGTGGTGTGGCTGGCCGTTCTTTGTTCGTGCATGGGACTCGATCGTGCATCGCAGTTTGAATATGTTCACGCTGATCGGGCTCGGTGTCGCAGTTGGTTACGTGTTCAGTGTGATTGCGGTTGTACTGCCTGGCGTGTTTCCGCACTCCTTTCGCCATGCCGATGGTAACGTGCCCGTCTATTTTGAAGCGGCAGCGGTGATCGTCACGCTCGTGTTGTTGGGCCAGGTTCTCGAACTGCGTGCACGCAGTCAGACCGGTACAGCGATTCGCGAACTGCTCGGTCTGGCTCCGAAGACTGCACGTCGCATCAGCGCAAACGGACAGGAGGAAGATGTTCCCCTCGAGCACGTCAGCGTTGGTGATCGCTTGCGTGTTCGTCCGGGTGAGAGAGTTCCGGTGGATGGCGTCGTGCTCGACGGTTCGAGCGCGGTGGATGAATCGATGATCACGGGTGAACCGATTCCGGTTGAGAAACACTCCGGTGATCGAGTGGTCGGAGCCACGATTAATGGCACGGGTTCATTTGTGATGCGTGCGGAGCGTGTTGGTGCTGAAACGCTGCTGGCGCAGATTGTTCAGATGGTGGCTGACGCGCAAAGGAGTCGCGCGCCGATTCAGCGATTGGCTGATGTGGTATCCGGCTACTTCGTGCCGGCGGTCGTGATTATTGCGGTATTAACGTTTGTCGTGTGGAGTGTTTGGGGTCCTGAGCCGCGGATGGCGTACGGGTTGGTGAACGCCGTGGCAGTTTTGATCATTGCGTGTCCATGCGCGCTGGGACTCGCCACACCGATGTCGATCATGGTCGCGACCGGGAAGGCCGCACAAAACGGAGTGCTTTTCAAAAACGCCGAAGCAATCGAAGTCATGCGCAACGTCGACACGCTCGTTGTGGACAAAACGGGAACTTTGACTGAAGGCAAACCGAAACTGGCGAGCGTCGTTACAAACGGAACTGTTGACGAGCGAACTTTGCTGCGTCTTGCTGCGAGTCTGGAAAAGAGCAGCGAACATCCACTCGCGTCGGCTATTGTAGCGGGCGCACGTGATCGTGGGGTCGAAGTGGCTGATGCAGTTCATTTCCAATCAATCACGGGCAAAGGAGTCAAAGGCGAGGTTGATGGTCACCCCGTCGCAGTTGGCAATCGGTCGCTGCTCGAGAAGCTTGACGCAGGTGAACTGGCGGCGAAGGCAGAAGCTTTGCGCGCCAATGGCCAGACAATCATGTTCGTGATCCTCGACGAAAAGCCTGTTGGTTTGATCGGTGTCGCCGATCCAATCAAGGAGACCACTCCCGACGCAGTCAAACAACTACACGATGAAGGCATTCGCATCGTCATGCTCACCGGCGACAGCCGCACGACAGCCGAAGCCGTTGCACGCAAGTTGGGAATCGATGAAGTAGTCGCGGAAGTTTTGCCGGATCAGAAAGCTGACGTAGTGAAGAAGTTTCAGGACGCTGGCCGCGTAGTGGCGATGGCGGGTGACGGAATCAACGATGCGCCGGCCCTCGCCCTTGCTCACGTGGGAATCGCGATGGGCACCGGCACTGACGTCGCAATGAAGAGTGCTGACGTGACGCTGGTAAAAGGTGACCTGCGCGGAATCGTTCGCGCGCGTGCACTAAGCCGGGAAACGATGGGGAACATCAAACAGAACCTCTTCTTCGCCTTTGTCTACAACTCGCTTGGTGTGCCGATCGCGGCAGGGGTTTTATATCCGATCTTTGGGCTGCTGTTGAGCCCTATGATCGCCGCGGCGGCGATGAGTTTTAGCTCTGTATCTGTTATTGGGAACGCGTTGAGACTGAGACGAAATTAGGCCACGGATGACACGGATTTAAATCCGGATTTTTATCTGTTTAATCCGTGGCTAATTAATTTGTTGTCGGAAGCGGTGAACATTAGGCCAAGAACCTCGTCTGTCGCGAAGCGTTCATCGAGATCCGAGAGCCGCACTTCACGATCGGTTCTGCCGTTATTAATATTCACTCCCGCAAGACCATTCGCACCACGATTGAGTTCGGTGTAGAAATACATCCATTGACCGCGCAGCGTGGCGAGCCGTTCGCGATGCCAGAGAAATCGCGACAGACGGTCGAGCTGTCGCGGCGCATCGATGCGTTTAGCGATGCCGTACTTATTGAACCATGGTGTGGGACGATTACGAGTTGCCAGGGTCGCAAGTCCCTGCAAGGAAAACGCGGATCGAATCGTCATTGCCGGACCACTAAAACGGAAATACAGCGACGCCGCGCGAGCAGCAATCGCTGCAACTGTACGAAAGATTCCTCGACCTGGCGGCGTGTGTCTTGCCCGCCAGAGTTGGCGTCCACTCATCGCATCGAATGCGACAATCTCCGACTGGCCGCCAATCACGATGTCTCCACGCTCATTCAGTACACCGAACGAAGTATGTTCAATCTTGTGTGAGACGTGACTGATCCTCTTGCCGTTAAGCGCGTCGAGCAGAATGAGATCGTCACGATCTGCGACCGCGATCGTATTTCGATTAGGAAAAAGAAGGTTTGTAATACCTTTATCAGCACCTTTATACCGCCAGAGAACCTTTCCATTGCTGACGTCGATCGCGCTCACGCCATATGGACCGCGCTCGGTCGTCTCGCCGTCCTTCAGCCGAGTGAATTGTCCGCCCGTACGTAAGAACAGAGTGTTTCCAAAAAGAAGCATCTCCGGCGTGAGACCTAGATCTTTTGATTCCCACACCGTGTCGCCAGTATGTCGTGAGATCGCTCTAACATGACCGCGCCCCGACACATAGATGAAATCGCCGCTGAAAATCGGTTCAGCCTCAGTGAGCGCGAGACCTTCTTCATTGACACGGTACTTCTCACGCAAACGCTCCTTGCCGTTTCGAGCGTCGAAAGAAGTGACGCCTTCGTAGAATACATAAAGACGCCCATCGACAAACGCTGGTGGGTAATAGTTGTCGAGTGTGTAATCGACTTCTTTCCCATCATCGTCAGGCCAGCGCGCCGGCATCATTTCCACTTCGCCGGCTTCATACTTCCACAGATCATTACCAGTGGCGAGATCCAAAACGTGCAGCAGAGGATGACGTTTGAAACCATCACGCGCGCGATTTTTTGCGTCTTTCACGAGGACAACCGCGAGCATGTTCGACGCCGGATCGACGGAGATCTGCAT
>JBKPPU010000031.1:0-32288 GCA_046733695.1 Acidobacteriota bacterium | reverse complement strand
GGACGTATGTCGATCCAGGTGGGCGCACACTATCTCGAGAAGATGCAAGGCGGTCGAGGAATTCTGCTGGGTGGCGTTCCGGGAGTGCCCGCGGCGCGCGTGGTTATCATCGGCGGCGGTGTTGTTGGCACAAACGCAGCGAAGATGGCTGTCGGCATGAATGCCGTAGTGACGATCATCGATAACAATCTCGATCGACTACGCGAACTCGACGATATCTTCCTTTCAAAAATTTCAACCCTCGCGTCCAGTGCTTACATGATTCACGACGCGATCTCGCAGGCAGACTTGATCGTCGGCGCGGTGCTCGTGCCCGGCGCGGCGGCTCCGAAACTCGTCACGCGCGCCATGCTGAAAGACGTTCCGAACGGCGCCGTGATCGTCGACGTCGCAGTGGATCAGGGCGGCTGCATTGAGACCAGTCATCCGACCACTCACTCGAACCCAACGTTCTATGTCGAAGGCGTGCTGCACTACTGTGTCGCCAACATGCCCGGCGCGGTGCCACGCACGTCGACCTTCGCACTGACCAACGCCACTCTTCCTTACGCACTGAAGCTCGCAAACAAAGGCTTCCTTCAGGCAATCAAGAACGATGCGGGTCTGAAAGAAGGCGTCAACACCTACGCAGGCCACTGCACCTACGAGGCCGTCGCCACCGCCCAAAACATCCCCTACACACCCCTCGACAAACTCATCTAGCCACAAAAAGGCACAAAAAGCACATAACAGAAAACGGAAGAAGAGCGTTAGAAAATACCCAATGCCTCTTTAATGCCTTCTTTTATGTCTTCTTCTTCTTTGTGCTTTTTGTGCCTTTTTGTGGCTAACTCTTTTTTGGGCTTTTTGTGGCTAAGCACGCGAGGAGATCTTCTGGGGAGACGGGCTTTGCGAGGAAGGCGTTGACCTGCTCGGATTCGTCGGTCGTATTTCTGGGATCGAGGGCGCTGAGTAAGATTATGGGCAAGTGCGCGAGGTGCTCGCTATTCCTCACAAAGCGGCACAGCTCGTAACCATCGAGGTTAGGCATCAGGGCATCGGTGACTATCACATCCACTTGCGCCGTCACCAAAAACTTCATTGCCTCCAAACCATCACCCGCCGACAGAACCGCATACCCATGCCGGTCGAGCACCACTTCGAGATATCGTCGCAGCGCCGGATCGTCCTCGACCAACAGCACACTGGGGCGCTCCTCGCGCGGATGTGCCGAGTGCAGTCCATTGCCTGTTGGCATTTCGAGATCGTCCAGTCTGATCATCGCTGTGGGCTAGACATTCGAGGCCGTGAGGGCTCTTGAAGTCGCTGAGCCAGGGGTTGACTCGCCAGATGCAGATTAGACTGCCCCGACCGTGATTGTCAATGTTTTCTGTTGTTGAATCAGTCGATAAATGCTCGGTGCCAGAGTTCTAAACCGAGTAATTGAAAGACTTGGAGGTTGTAGTCCTCGCGGCCCGAAAAGTTGGCGTCGAGCACTCGTTTGACCTGATTTGGCCTGAAGATGCCTCGGCGGCGTACCGTCTCTTCAGACAAGAGGTCGCCGATCAAAGGCCGCAACGGTCCACGAAGCCAGGATCGGATCGGCGCTCCAAACCCGGCCTTCTTCCGCCACACCACATCTTTCGCCAACACGCCTTCGAGAGCTCGTTTCAGTACGTACTTCCGCGTCAGTCCACGGAGTTTAAGACGCGGCGGCATGCGTGCAGCCATCTCGATCATCTCGCGATTCAGGAACGGCACACGTACTTCAAGATTCGCGGCCATCGACGTCTTATCGGTCGTCAGCAGGTTGAGACACGGCAGGAATGTTTTCAGATCGACGTACAGAAGTTTGTTCAAGGGCGCCGCTCCAGCGGCACGCGCGAAATATTTGCGATGCATGGAATATGGATCGTATTCACGCGTGACTGCGCGCCACTCATCGGAATAGAGTCGCTGCTTCATCCCATTCGTGAAGTACGTGCCGTAGCCCAGGTAACGATCTTCGAAATCGAGTGCGGCACTCCGTGCAAACTTCTTCGCGTTTCGCAACGGCGCAGTCAGTTTGCCCGGCAGTCCACCCGGTAATGCACTGGCGACTGCTTTCATTAGCGGTCGTCGGAGAAGGTTCGGCACCGGATCGAACGCCGACGCGATCTTCATCGCCATCTGTCGCGGATAACCCGCGAACACTTCATCGCCGCCCATGCCTGATAGCATCACGGTTAGAGTCTCGCGTGCCGCACTCGAAATCAGGTAACTCGGAATCGCCATGTCGATCGGTGGCTCCTCCATGTGATAGACCAGCTTCGGGAGTAGATCGGCGACCGAGGGCTTCAACATGATCTCGTGATAGTCAGTCTGCAACTGCTCGTTGACGCGGCGTGCCCAACGCACGTCGTCAGGAATGATGTCGTAACGAAGATCCTCGCTCTCGATGCCTACAGTGTAAGTGCTGATCCGGCGCCCGTTGCTGTGCCGGTCCATCATCGCGACGATTCCTGACGAATCGATGCCGCCCGAAATAAACGATCCGAGCGGCACGTCGGCGACCATTTCCATCTTCACGACGCGATCGAGTGTGTCGAGCACGCGTTCACGCCACCACGCCTCGTTCTTTCCTTCTTCGATCTTGTCGAATGCAACGTCCCACCACTGCGTGAGTGTTAATTTGTCGTCGTGAAATTGAAGCAGGTGACCTGGAGGAACCGTCTTGATGTTTGCAAAAAGAGTGTTCGGATCGGGCGACCACAGAAACGTCAGGAACTGGTGAAGCGCTTCGGGATCTAGCTCTGCCTTAATCAATCCCGACGCAAGTATGGCTTTGATTTCCGAGCCGAAGAGAAACGTCGCAGGCGCCTCGTTGCCAGATGGAATGAAGGCGTAATAGAGCGGCTTAATCCCGACGTGATCCCGAACCAACGTCAACGTGCGTTCTTCGCTATCCCATACTGCGAACGCAAACATGCCGTTGAGACGAGTCAATGCATCCCAACCCCACTCGGAAATCGCAGCCAGCAGCACTTCCGCATCGCTGTCGCTTTCGAATGCATGGCCAAGCGATCGTAGCTGCTCGCGGAGTTCGCGGTAGTTGTAAATCTCGCCGTTGAAAGTGAGGACGTAGCGTCGGTCGTGCGAGAACATCGGTTCGTGGCCGCCCGGTGACGTGTCGATGATCGCCAGTCGCCGGTGGCCCAAACACGCGCGTCGTCCAGAAGAATCAATCGCCTCCGAAACCCACGTCCCTGAATCATCTCGCCCCCGATGCTCAACACTCGCGAGCATCGTCCCAATCAGCCGTTCCGGATCCAACCCAACAATTCCAGCAATCCCACACATCTATTTTTTGTGCTTTTTGTGCCTTTTTGTGGCTAAATTTCAAAAGGGTGGCGCTCGCGGAGAGAGTCGAGCACGCGAAAGGTAGTACGACTGGTTGCCGCCAACTCATCAATACGGATCGGCGCTGGACCACCCTCAAGCACACTCGCACAAACTTGCCGCACTTGCGCCTGCTGGCCTTTGTCCTGCACCTTCAACGTCACCTGCTCTTCGCGTCCGTCTTTGTAAAGCGTCGCGCGACGATAATCATCGAGCACAAAAACTCGTCCCGCTCCAAAGATCTCCACCCGCTCTTTTGCCAGTCCCTTATCGCCTTCGCTCAGATACGCGATGCTGCCATTCGACCCATCCGCAAATCGCAAAGTTATAAACACAGAATCAGCGTCGACTATCTTCCCGGACTTCGCACTGATCGATTCCGCAAACACAGACACCGGCAAATCACCCGTCAGATACTGCATCAGGTCGACGAAGTGACAGACCTCGCCAACGATCCGGCCGCCGCCTTCCTCAGCATTCTGCGTCCAATGTTCCTTCGGAATCCGACCCGCGTTCACGCGATAGAGTATCGAGAGCGGAGTCTGGCGTCCGCTGAAAAACTCTTTCGCGCGCTGTGCGAGTGGAGAGAAACGGCGATTGAACCCAACCATCAACTTCGCAGACGAGCCCGCGGCCACTTCCAATACCGATTCAAGTTGCTGGTCGTCGAGCGCCAACGGCTTCTCAACAAACACGTGCTTGTTTCGCTCGAGCGCCGCACGTGCAAGCTCGGCGTGTGTGTCGTGGCGCGTTCCGATTACGACCAGGTTGATGTTCGCATCCTCGAGCACTTCATCAGCGTTAGAGACTGCGTACGCAAATCCAAACCGCTTTCCGACGTCATGGGCCGAGATTCCCGTCGCCGTAGTGATCGCTCGAAACTCAACTCCCTCGCTCTTGAAATGCGGCAACAACATCGCCGGCACGTATCCACCTGCGCCGATTACTCCAACCACTATCGACTTCTCCGACTTCCGCACCGGCGCCGCTGCACCCAGGGAAATCTTGCGCAGAACTGCTGTTTCCGGATCGTAATTGAGTACGACACCAAGATTCGGCTCCTGCAGATCTCCCGAAATCAACTGGTACGCGCGATCGGCTTCAGCAATCGGAAAGCGATGCGTTGTCAGACGCTCGACATTGACGCGCCCATCGCCAACAAGCGCGAGAAAGCTCTCGATGTTGCGCTTCTCGGTCCAACGCACGTATGGAAGCGGGTAGTCCCGCCCTCTCTCTTCATACTCAGGATCGTAACGTCCTGGTCCATATGACATGGAAATAATCAATTTGAGCTCGCGACTGAAAAACGGTGCTCGTGGAATGTCCATGCCGGTCATGCCGACGACGATCACACGTCCTTTCAAGCGCGAGACGCGCGCAGCTAGCTCGACAGGCTGATTGGAATCAGTGGCGGCTGTGATCAGCACGGCATCAGCGCCGTAACCACGCGTCCATGCATCGATCTCTTTTGCGGCTTCGTCGTTTGAAACGATCGCCTGGTCCGCACCGAGCTCAAGAGCTAACGAAACGCGCGACTGGTCCAGATCGAGTCCAAAGACGCGGCAACCATTCGCTTTCAGAAGTTGAACGGTAAGTTGTCCGACTAAACCCAGCCCAATCACCACGACCGACTCGCCGAGTGTTGGTTCCGCCAAACGAACTCCCTGCAGAGCGATCGCACCGAGCGTTCCGTAAGCGCCCGACTCGAAACTCGCATTCTCCGGCAGATGAACACAAAGATTCTTCGGCACCGACAACACTTCCGCGTGCGAAGCAAAGCCAACACCCGCACACGACACTCGATCGCCAACCTGAAACTCGGTCACGTCTTCAGCGACGGCGGCAACAATGCCTGCCGCGCTGTAACCGAGCGCCTGCGACGCCGCCAACTTGTCGCGCACCGACGCAAACGTATTCAGCAAACCCTCGTTCTTAACCTTCGCAACAACCGCTTTAACCAGATCCGGTCGCTGCCGTGCCTCCTGGACCAACCCCTTGCTAACCAACTCAACCGCCGCACGTTCAGTCCCCGCACTGATCAACGAAGCAACCGTGCGCACGAGCACACGCCCTCGTTGCAACGCCGGCACCGGAACCTCACCGACAAACGGTCTGCCCGTTTTTCTATTCTGCAAAACCTGCTTCATAAATCCGCGTTCATCCGCGTTCATCCGCGGCTAATACTCGTTCGATCAAACCACTGACCCACTCGGCGCGTGCGTCCCAGGTGCCGGACGCCACCGCTGCCTGGCGTGCGGCGGCGGCCGCGGGGTCGTTATCGTGCAATGCTTCCTCGACGAGACGAAAGAAATCATCTCGCGTTCGAGCAATCCTCAACACGTCGCGCATCGGCTCGTATTCCGGCAGCGGAGAAATAACGACCGGCTTGCCAGTCGCGAGATACTCACGCACCTTGATCGCAGAACCATAACTCGTAAAAGACTGCTCAGTTTCCCACGGCAGCACACAAACGTCGAATCCCGCGGCGTATGACGGCAGCTGCGCATACGGAACGGGCGGCAGAAAATGCGTGTTCGGCAAGTCCTCAATCTCCAACCCGCGTGACTTGTTTCCGATGAACACCCATTGCCATTCAGGTCGTTCGCGAGCAGCACGCCTGATCAAGTCCTGATCGACCAGCCACGGCTCGATCGCGCCAAAGTATCCCAGACGCGGACGCGGAATCCTTGCGATCTCCGGAGCAACTTCGATCGAACCGTCACCCACACGGCGCCAGTGATCGTAGTCAACTCCCTGCTCAAGTAAATGCGAACGTTCCCATCCGCGCGACGCTTCGATAAAGAGTTTGCGGCCCGAATAGAAGATTAGATCGGCGGCGTCAATCGCTCGTTCGTGAAGCCCACGGATCAAGGCAGGATCGGTCGCATGATCCATCGTGTTCGCATCATACTTGTCTGACACCTGATAGACCACCGCCGATTCATCAAAGGTACCGATCATGTCGGCAGCAGTGGGAATTGCAATCCAGAGGATCGGATTCGTGAGACCGCGACTACGGGCTAGTCGTTTGATCTGAGCTCCAATTAAACGACGATTGATCGAGCGTGCCGCTGCGGTCCCGAAAAAAGGCAGACTCGCGGGCGATATCACCGTGATGCCTTCGGCGGTTTGGCGAGCCAGTTTCGAGTAGCTTCCGAGTTTCCGCTTGATTCGCGGCAACAGATCTTTATGACCAAGACTGGGCAGGCCCATCGAGATCGAGTTGACGAAGATGACTTTGTTTCCGGCCTGCGCAAACTTGCGCATCAGGTGAGCTTTGGAGTGCGGATGGTGATACCACCAGTCTTCGCCGCCAAAACATATGATCGAACGGTTAACCAGCATGCTTCACAGGATTTCAAGATTACCAAGATTTACAAGATGAGTCCTGTTAATCCTGAAATCCTGCTAATCCTGTCTAAGGTTTTACTCTTGCCACACACAACCCGGAAACACCAAACGGCAAGTTCATACGCTTTAGAAACCAACTCTCCGCACCAAACACACTCCCTAAAACTCCATTCAGCGCCGAGACATTAATATTGTTTTCGGAGTCTGCCTTGACGCCCGTGAGCCGCATCAGTTGTCGCATCGCGAGAATCGGCAGGAAGAAAGTGATGTTCGCGTAAGTCGTGCGTTCGATCTCGAACCCCGCCTGCTCGAGCACGCGTTGTAGTTCCGGCAGACGGTATCGTCGCCGGTGATTACTCACGTCGTCCTGCAAGCCCCAGAGAAACATGAACGTTGGCACAAACAACAGCACTCGCCCACCGGGACGCAACACGCGTCGCATCTCGCGTAGACCTGCGAGATCGTCGTCGATGTGCTCAACCACATCGAACGCCGTCACCAGATCAAAGGTGCCGTCCTCATAAGGAAGCTCTTCAGCGGCGCCGAGCTTAACCTTGTCGAGCCCACGCTCACGACAGAAAGCAAGCGCATCCTCGGAAATATCAACTCCCTCCGCGTCACCGTATTGCGAAAGCATTAGCAGGTTGGCTCCCGTACCGCAACCAACGTCGAGTATTCTCGGACGCCGATCGGTGACCTGCCGGCAGATCTTCTCGACGAAGTCGGCGAGGATCGTGCGACGCCCGGTGTACCACCAGTGCGACTGCTCGACGCGGAACATTATTGGATAAGTGTGTTCCTTCATCCTCTTTGGCCACGGATACGACGGATTACAAAATCGATGCCCACGGATGCAAAGACAATCAACAATCCGTGCATCGGTAGGACATATCGGATCTCCGCATGCGCGGAAGTGCCCGGTCCCAGATAGTAAAGTATGGTCGCCAACATTAAAAAAGTAACACGCCAATCGATTCGAGCGGCGACGTAGAGTCCGAGCGCAACGAGCGGCAGAAAAAGATACCGCACGACGCTTTGGATCATTCCCAGCACGTTCACACCCAATGCCAGCGCGCCGTGCTGCCAACGCTCCGGCAAACACTTCGCGCTCGTGACGTTGATACCGCTCACGCCCGTGTACGGCACCGGATCGCCTGCGACTTTCAGCATGCCCCACATGCGGCCAAGCATCACGCCGAGATACCAGATCGGATGCTGCCGGATAAACGCAAGCGATTCACGTGTGCGTTCTTTATCGCGACGAATGCCGTCGGGAAATTGAATCTCGATGCTCGTGTCTCCAGGTCGACCCATCCGCGTTCGTTCAACTGCAAGCATCTTATCGTCGCCGAAAATAAATCCGTGCTGCTGCCCTAATTCAGTTTCGCCCAGGCCTTCCCAGAGATTTACGCCGATGGTGCCGCCGGTCGGAGTGAAGTCAGGAAAGACAACGAAATTGCGGATCATGATCGGTGAAATCACTATGACTGTTCCGGCCAACACCGCCGCGGCGAGTTTTAGCCTCGGAACCCACCCATCTTTCAATACCACTAAAACAGCGATGGACCAAAAGGCGCAGAGGTACAACGGATTCACTCGGAACCAACACGCAATTCCAAGCAAAGCTCCAGCCGCGAGCGCGAGCCAAACGCTCCTGCGCTGCAGTGCCAGGTGCAGCAGCCAGCAACCACCGAGCACAAACCATGTGGCTGGTACGTCCGCCGAAGGATACGCAGCGTAAAGGGCGAACGGTGCTGACAACCCCATAAGAAAACAACTCGCAATTGCTGCTCGCCAGCCAAACGCGGTGAAAGCGATGCCACAAACCAACAGTGGCGAGAGAATCAGATCGAGGAGCCACAGCACGATCTGAACCGGGTAAGCCGAAGCTGTTCCTGTAAGTTTGTAAATTAATGCCACCAGTGCAGGAAAAGCCGGAGGATACTGGACCAGGTCCGTTCGGGCTGGATCGTCAATCCAGAAAACTCGCTGGCGCCCGTCGAGAATATCACGCGCCTGCCGGTCAAACTTCGCATACGATCCGGCCTGAAACCACGCCGGATCATTCAGATGCGCACGCATGAACTGAAGCGTGAGGACACGTATGCCAATAGTAATTAGCAGCAGCGTAAACAGTATGAGCAGTTGTCTTCGAATCTTGGAAATCCTGTCAATCCTGTCTACTTAACTGCGGTGATAATCACGTTCCATCCGATTCTCTTTCGCAACCGATCCAATCTCTCGTCCGATACCAGCGGCGAAAAAAATCGCAATTCAGAACGCATTAACTGCTCGACATCAACTCTCACATCCTTGAACATGCTGAACAACTCAAACGCCTGCTTGCGACTGTAGACCCGTACCAATGGTCGCGCATCGTGATCACTGAACTCGATCACACGACTCATTATTTCTTCCGCCGATCGTCCGCGCAAAAACTCCAGCCCCAGCACACCGCGCCGCAAGACGATCTCGATCCAGTAGTTCAACGAATTGCGATGGTAAAGCATCACCTTCGCTACACCGCCGGGACGCAGCACACGATGCACTTCACGGATCGCTCCAGCGGTATCAGGCGTGTGGTGCAGAACGCCATTGGAATAGACCACGTCGAAGCTCTCGGTCCGAAACGGCAGGTGCTCGCCGTCAGAGATCATGAAGTCTCCGTCAGCTCCGTAGAGCCGGAAGCGGTGGCGTGTGATCTCAATCGATCGCGGCGTCAGATCGATGCCGGTGCATCGTGCTCCGCCACGCGCAAACTGCAGAAGGTCGGAACCCATGCCACAGCCAATCTCGAGTAGCCGCGCGCCGCGAAAGCTTTCAAACTCCATCAGTCGCGGCATCCACACGGCATACTCCTGATATCGATGCCGCTCTACGGAATCGAAAAACTCGCGCGTCCCGAGCTCGTGTTCGCGGTCGTACTCCGCGCCGCAAGGATCTTGTCCCCACTGCTCTCGTGCCCTGAGCTTCTCTTCCGCTAATCCTGCCAATCTTGTTAATCCTGTAATCCTGTCAACGATTTATACGCATCAAGAACCCGCTGAGCATTCCTCATCCACGTGTGCTCCCGCTCAGCAACTTCACGCGCCCTTGCACCTAATCGCGTCCGCAACTCCTCCGACTCAACGAGCCTCAGTATCGCCGCTCTCAACTCTTCAACATCTCCCGGCTCAACAAGCAACGCCGTCTTACCCTCCACAAGTACCTCACCAATCTGCCCGAGACGACTCGCAACGATCCCTTTACCCATTGCCATGTACTCAAAAATCTTCGTCGGCGATCCAAAGAACTCACTGCCATCCGCAAGCGGAACATGAGGCGCAATCAGTATGTCGCAGGCATCGAGCAATTTCGCTACTCGCTCATGGGCCACAGCGCCTGTAAAGATCACGCGCTTGTCACCCTCGAGCCGCTTCTCAACCTCTGCATGCAAGCTGCCACTTCCCACCAAAAGAAATCGGACCCTCAAGTCTGCCGGAATTGTTTTGATCGCTTCCGCAAGTTTCTCAACACCGTGCCATGGACCAAACGTCCCGACAAACCCGGCAATAACTTCATCGTCTGCAATCTGCAGCTCTCGCCGGACATCCGCGCCTCCCACACCGGGCCGAAAGCGCTCGACATCAACTCCATTCGGGTTAACGACGATCTTCTGGCCATCAACGCCGCGAGCTTCGAGATTACGACGCTCAACTTCCGAGACGACAAAAATACGCGCCGCAGCGTCAAGGTTCAAACGCTCATAACGCTCCAACAAATCGAGATTTCCAACGTGGTCCCAATGCTTTCCAACCCAAACTTCCGACCCGTTGTACTCGAGTAAGAGGGGACGCTTGATGCGACTCGCAGCCACCACTCCTGCCCAACTAAACCGCGCATACCGCTGATAAATAAAATCCGGCCTGATGCGTTCAATCAGCGGTACCGCGCCGCGCGTAAAAACGAGATTGTTGTGGATGTCGAAAAGCGCACGCGAGCCGCCGCCGGGTTGTGGCGGAATAATCTCGAAGCGATCTCCGGAATCGTCCAAGCCCGCGATCTGGTCGTTGCTGATGATTCGCACCTCGAGGCCGAGCGATTCGAGTCCTTCAACAACGCCCTTGATATGACTTGCAGCGCCACCCGCCTGTGTGCCTGGTCCAGGTGTCGAGCGAAGAAAGACAACACGCAGACGCGGTCGAGCCTTTAATTGGCGCGTCGCCTTAAGCGGAAGGTCCGAGAACCGCAGTGTCTCTTCTTCGAGTCGTTGCAGCTCACGCTTCGATTGCGCGATGTCGTTCGCGCTCGTGATCGTCTCACGACTGAGTCGAACAGGCGCGCCCAGCAAGACATTTGAACGAGACTTCTTAATCTGTCCGCCATGCGCGTCGATCATCAGCACCTCGCGGGCGCCCGCAAGCGCACCGAAGAGCATGAACAGATTTTGACCCCGTTGCCAGGGTAGTCGTTCAGTCGCAATGGCGAGAACGTCTGGTCGCAGTGCACGCAGCGCCTTGAGACGTTTCAAATGGCTGCCGGTTTCAAACTCAACGCGCGAAATAAACTCAATCGAGGAGCCAGGGTAAAGCTCGTTAATTTTGTCTTGCCAGCGAGACAAGTCGCCGCTGAGCGCCAGCAGAACAACCTTCATCCGCGCAGACTCCCCGGCACGAACACCTCGGCGAAAGATCGTCCGGTGCTGCTGTGAAAGTGAAGAGCGACCAGGCCGAAGATCGCAGCGTAACTGATAGTTGAAGCCACGGCTGCGCCCTGGGCGCCAAGACGCGGTACGAGAGCGAATACCATCACGAGATTGAGCGCAAGAGTCCCGACCCAGTAAAGCGGAATAGCTCGCGGCAAGCCAAGCGCGTTGAAATGTTGGACCAGCACTGATTCGAGGCCAATCAAATAAACTCCTGGCAGCAGTATCCAAAGCAATCCGGTCGCGTCATAGAAGGCCTCACCGTAAATAAACGGCAACAGCAAACTGAGCGGAACCGCCGCGAGACAACAAATGAACATGATGAGCGCCGTGTAGCGGGTGACGCGGCAAGTGGTTTCGCCACGCGCGTCCTGTTCGCTTGTAACACGCGGAAAGAGCAAGGTCGCAATCACACCGGGCAGCAACATCAGCATGAGAGCAAACTGTGATGCGACACTGTAAACGCCTGCTTCCGCCGCTCCACGAAAGTGATTTACGACGAGTAAATCGGCCCGAATTATTATCGCTCCAGCCAGAATTGAAATATGAAATTTGAGACCGTAAGTAATCATGCGCCGCAGTAGGGCAACGTCTGCACGCCACTTCGATTGCACTAGATTCCTGGCGGAGACCACCAGTAAAAGCGCAATCACTATACTCACCAAAACACTCGCCGTTGTGTTCCACCAAACGAGCGTTTCGAGATTTCCTTTGATCAGGAACAAGACGCAAACTGCGTTAATGAACACAAACGATTGGCTAACGAGGTCGAGGATATTGAATTGACGTACCTTGCCCACTGCCAAGAGGATGTTCAGTCCAATCAGCGTGATCATTTGAAACGGGATCGAGACTGCGGCGATGCGCATCAGGTTGGCAGAGTCGAGACCAAACCAGTCGGGTCGCAAAAAAGCTGCAGCGCTGAGCGCAATCGCGAGAATTAAACCAACGCCGAGTGCAAACATCAGCGAGTTAAGTGCAGCAGCACGTAAGTGCGCCTGGTCCTGAGCGATGAAGTACGTATTTGACGAAGGAAGACCGAAGCTGCCGAGTTGAACGAGTGTCGCGACAGCGACATTGATAACCGCAAGCTGCCCAACACCCTCCGCTCCCAACCAATGCGCCACTATGATCCCCGCGGCGAGGCTGTTGAAGATCATCACCACGCGCGTCGCGAAGGTCCAGGCTACTTGAGTGGTAAATCTAGACATGTGTGATTGCTATGGTTTGCTTCACAGGATTTACGGGATTGATACAGGATTTACATGTAAATCTTGGACAATCCTGCAAATCCTGTGAAACAAACCTCATCACCTCTTATCGATCCATCGCTCGTACCACAAGCTCAAATTCAACAACGCCCAGAGATGAAAGCCCCAGTCTTTCGTCTTCCGCCGGTGCTCTTCCAACATGCGACTCACAAATGAGTAGTCCAAAAGATCGCGTCGCCGCATCGTCGAGTTCATCAAGTGATCGTCGAACCAACCACCGAGACCTTCTCTGAACCATTCACGCACCGGCGCGCCGAATCCTCGTTTGCGTTCGTACAGCAAATCGCGCGGCAGGATCTCCTCCAAGGAACGTTTGAGAATGTACTTGCCACTCACACCTTCGACCTTCACGGAGCGTGGCAATGAAAGCGCATACTCAACCAGATGATGATCGAGAAACGGCACGCGCGCTTCGACACTCGTCGCCATCGTGATCTTATCCACGCGCATCAAGAGCAGCTCCGGCAATCGCAGCTTCAACTCGAGATACGTCATCCGCGCCAGAAAATCCGCGTCCGGCCGCTCCTGCTCAATGTGCTTCAGGTACGATTCCACAACTCGCAAGGACGAGAGTCCGTTCAAACGATCGCGCACGGACTTCGAAAGCACACGCGGCTTGAACGTCTCGTCATACACGACGACACCGCCCCAGAACAACGGTTCATTCGCGCCAAGCCGCCGGATCAATTCGATAGCCGCACGCTTTCTACCCGTGGCCTCGAGTGCCGGACGCGAAAGGTTCGAGATCGCGCGTCGCAACGAAAGCGGGAGCGATTCAGCGTGTCGCCAGAAGTTTTCGTAAATCCGCAGGTGACGTACGTAGTTTTCATAACCGCTGAAGATCTCGTCGGCGCCTTCCCCGACCTGGACCACGATCGTGCCCGAGTCGCGCGCGAGTTTTGAAACATAGTAAAGCGGCACGCAAACCGGATCTGCAATCGGTTCGTCCTGATGAAAGACCATGCTGGGAAGAAAGTCGTGCATCTCTTTCTCGGAGATGATCACTTCGTGATGGTTGGTCCCAAACTGTTTTGAGATGCGGCGGGCTGGTTCGAGCTCGTTGAGATATTCAGCGTCGCTGAAACCAACCGTGAAGGTCTCGACCGGCCGCGTCATCAATTCCGACATCAGCGCAACGTTCGCCGAGGAGTCGACGCCGCCAGAGAGAAACACGCCGAATGGCACGTCTGACATCATTCGTTTGCGAATCGAGTCGCGGAGCAGACGCAAGATCTCGGCGCGCTGTTCGTCTTCCGTCGCGGCTTTTCTTTGCGGAGGCGGAAGCGCGTCCCAGTATCGCTGGATGTTGATCGTGCCGTCGCGCATCAGAGTCAGAATGTGACCGGCAGGCAATTTGTGGATGTCGCGGAAGAGCGTCGTGGGCGCCGGCGTCGTGAGAAATGTTAGATAGTGATAGAGCGCTTGTTCGTCGATGTCAGGTGTCACCGCAGGATGCTGCAGGATCGACTTGATTTCCGATGCAAAGATGAAGCGACCGTTCTTGTGATAGAAGTAAAGCGGCTTCACCCCGATGCGATCGCGCACGAGGACGAGTCGTTCTCTGTTAGCATCCCACAGCGCGATGGCGTAATCGCCTTCGATCTCGTGAATGAAATCGAGACCGCGTTCTTCGTAGAGATGGAGGATGGTTTCGGAGTCAGTGCGAGATTTGTATTTGTGACCGCGATGTTCGAGATTCGCGCGAATGAGCGCGTGATTGTAGATCTCACCGTTGAAGACGAGCCACGTCCGCTCGTCGCAGCCATGCATCGGCTGATGACCAGCGGCAGAGAGATCGATGATCGACAAACGTCGAAAGCCGAAGCCGCCGCGTCGCTCGTCAAAGACCAGCTCGCCCGCGTCGTCCGGACCGCGGTGAGTCATCTCATCGCGCATACGCGTGAGCAGCGAGGAATCAATCGATCCCTCATTCGCTCCGTACTCCCAAACCCCACAAATCCCACACATAATCGCGCTTTAATCCGCGTGATGGGCGGCTAAATAAATCTTCCAACTAAGCTTGCCCGGTCGCCCTGAAATTGGCCAGCACATCGAAACAGCGTCACTCATATGACCATAGTCTCGTGAAACGGGCTGACTCTCCAGTACAGGCTCAACATCGTGATTCAACAACTCCACGACTAATCCGGCAGCGCCTGGTGCAAAGTGAAATCTCGCCTCGTAAAGATGTTCTCCCTCGCCAAAGAACTCGTCATCAATTAACCAAAACCGTTCACGCTTATTAAAGATAACTGTGCGGCGGTGAACGACTGGGTATCCGTAGTGTTCCGCGACTACCTTGTCAGAATCGGCATCGGTTTTCCACTCCAGCACACGAGGCCGGGCCTCATTGCCAATAACGAACGGCGTTTGAACGTCAATTGTATTCTGTTCGAGCTTGTCGATCTGGACAGTCGAATGATATGCGGTTGAGCGAAACAGATGGCGCTTCTCGAGGTCGGCTGAGTAAACATATGTGCCCGGATCGACGATGAATGCACGACCGCCTGCTGAGACTTCAATACTCAAAGCATCGTTGTGGCCATGCGAACCACGGCCGTTGAGCCCCGCGCCGCTCGTGTTGAAGCAGAGATAAAGATCGCCATCGCGCATGATGTAAGTGCCGGCATCTGGGAAGGCCTGCGACGTTACGTGCTGAGTTTCAGCCAACGTTGGATCGTCAAAGACCTTTGCTCCGATTTCCAGGAGATATGCATGATCGTCTGCGCGGCGAGGGACAAACGGTAAGATCTGTCCGCTGTCCGTATCGCCAATCAACGGCGCAAATCCATCTGGCCGCAGGTACGCGCGTACATACATCAGCATCTGTTTCAGCCTGGTCCAATACTTCTCCGGGATTGTTGCGCCAGTTGAACGAGATAACCAGAACGTGTAAAGGAAGAGCTCGGTAACGAAACGGTGATAGCCCGTTGAAGCTTCGAAATCGGCTCCATCAGGCAACACCTGTTTTTCCATCTCTCGAAGCATTTCGTCGCCGAAATACTCACACCAGGTGTCTGAGTCGACCAGTTCCGGCAACATCAATCCTAACCAATTCAGCCCAATTACATCTGACAGGTAATGATTGCTGGTCGTAACCCAGGAGAACTCGAGATTGCGTTCAATGTAGTTCGCGCTTTGTTGCTGCAGTTGCAGAAACAACCGCAACGACGCCGCATCCAAATTGGGCGAATGACGAAAGGTTTCAAATGCCGCCAGCAGATTGATGGCGCGTAGTGCCACTTCCATCGCACAATTCCAATTTGGACCACGCCCGTAAGGATTCTGGTCAATCCAGCTTTTTAGCTGCGCCCAGAACTCGGTTGCGTAACGTTCATCCTTGGTTGATGAGTAAGCATTTGCGAGAGTGAGAAAATGGCCCAGCCGGTTGAGTTCCCAAAGTACACGCACGTCCGAACCATCTGAGCGCAGCAACTTGATGTCCCGGTGATAATCGAGTGGCCAGATGTAGTTTGAAAGCGGATCTCGAGTCCACTGAATTGGCTTGCCAAAGCAGCGCTCGCCGAAACCAAGCAAAGGCCAGCAATGCTCTTCAACGATGCGGTTTGCTGAAACGATTGTTTCACTACTCGCAGCAGGCAGGATGTCAAACAATTTTACCTGCCGCTTACCTCGAAAGTGAGCCAACAGCTCACTCTCACTCATGCGCGCAAAGGGATCGTTCAATGCCAGTGGCTCATTATCGAAGATCCCGGAGCGTTCCCTGCGCTCGTGGATTGCACAAAAAACCCGCAGCAATACTTCGCGCGCCATGGTCGTCAACTTCACGTCGCCGCGAATCGCACGTTTGATCTTCTTGAGAACAGCCATCAGCGGGAATCTTGCGAGGAGGCAAACTCTTCGAGCGCATCGAGAATACGTTCGGAGGTATGTCCATCCCAAAGCGGAGGCTGGCGGAGTGTTGTCTTTGCCGATCCATTCAATGCTGCTGTTGCGGCAGAAATGATCTTTGTAGTGTCGGTGCCGACGACAACATTGGTTCCCATCTCTACGGTGATCGGACGCTCAGTATTTTCGCGCAGCGTGATACACGGGATGCCGAGAGCTGTAGTCTCTTCCTGAATGCCACCGGAATCAGTCAGAACCAGGCGCGCACTGCTCGAAAGATTGAGAAAGTCGAGATAGCCGAGCGGCTCGACAATCCGAATCTCCTTCATCGACTCCACACGCTTACTCAATCCGAGTTCGGCAATCGTCTTCTTCGTGCGCGGGTGAACCGGAAAAACTATCGGCAGCCGAGTTGAGATGGATTCGAGCGCGTCGAGAATGCGCTCGAACGAGTCGTGCATATCGACGTTTGAAGGACGATGAAGCGTCAGCAGCGCATAGTCGATTCCGGCTACTCCCAACTGTTCTCTCGTCGGCAACGCACGCGCAACGCTCAGGTTCTTTTGCAGCGAATCGATCATGACGTTTCCCACGAAACGAATTCGCTCCCTGGGAATGCCCTCGGCCAGGAGGTTCTCGTCCGCATCAGGTGAAGGAGTGAACAACAAGTCCGCGATCTGATCAGTCAATAACCTGTTGATCTCTTCGGGCATGGTGCGATCGCGACTGCGCAGACCAGCCTCGACGTGCGCCACTTTCACGCCGAGTTTCACACAGACCAGGGCGCATGCGATGGTCGAATTAACATCGCCTACGACCAGAACCCAATCCGGTTTTTCCTGAAGCACAACCGGCTCGAAGCGTTCCATCACTGCAGCGGTCTGAACGGCGTGTGAGCCTGAACCAACGCCGAGGTGTGTGTCGGGGCTCGGAAGATCGAGATCGCGAAAGAACGAATCGGACATGGCCGCGTCGTAGTGTTGTCCGGTGTGAACAACCAGCGGCTGGAAGGCGTGCGCGCGCCTCTTCATCGCGGCCACAATCGGCGCGACCTTCATAAAGTTGGGCCGTGCCCCGACGACATTGATGATCTTGAGCATTTAAAGTCGAATGATACGCGCCTTGCTTTCACGCCTCACGTCGCCGTTGAGCGCGTTGCGCGTGTCTACGATCAGCGTGCTCAGAGAGCAGACGCGCTTGTAGTCGATCTCACTGTGGTCGGTAACGATTATCACGCAGTCGGCGGATTCCAGTTCGTCGTTGGTAAGTGAAACAGACGCCAGCGGCTCGCCAACAGCATCCGTGTGTGCATCATCGAAATGAACTTCTGCGACGAACGGATCGTGATATCTCACGTTA
The DNA here is from genome assembly GCA_046733695.1 of Acidobacteriota bacterium. Taxonomy (GTDB): domain Bacteria; phylum Acidobacteriota; class Blastocatellia; order Pyrinomonadales; family Pyrinomonadaceae; genus PSRF01. The sequence continues at coordinate 14,417 of JBKPPU010000031.1, read as the reverse complement.
GCGCCCTTCGCACGAAGCCGATCGATAATCGAAAGCGCGGGACTCTCGCGAACGTCGTTGACGTCCTTCTTGTAAGCAACGCCCAGCAGCAAAACGTTTGAACCCTTCATCGCTTTGCGGTCGTCGTTTAGACCGTCTGCCACAAGCTGGACCACGTGTTCGGGCATGCGTGAATTCACTTCTTCCGCAAGACTGATGAAACGGGAATCGAAGCCGTGCTGTCGCGCTTTCCACGACAGATAGTGTGGGTCGAGCGGAATACAATGCCCGCCGATTCCCGGTCCCGGATAAAATGGCATGAAACCAAACGGCTTCGTTGCCGCCGCTCGAATCACTTCCCACGTGTCGATGTTGAGCGCATAACAGAGACGGGCCATCTCGTTTGCCATGCCGATGTTCACTGCACGAAATGTGTTCTCCAACAGCTTTGCCGCCTCCGCAACTCGCGCCGAGCTCACAGCGTGTACGTCGTTCACGATCTGCGAATAAAGATGCGCGGCAACCACCGTGGAGTCGTCAGTTACACCGCCAACGACCTTGGGAATGTTATGCGTCAGAAACTGCGGATTGCCCGGATCGACTCGTTCAGGCGAGAACGCCAGCAGGAAATCTTCGTCGAGCTTCAGTGCCTTTTCTTCAAACATCGGGAGCAGCACTTCGTCGGTGGTGCCAGGATAAGTCGTTGACTCGAGAATGATCAGATGACCGCGGCGCAGATTATTCGCAATCTGTTCGGCGGCGGCGAGGATGTAAGAGACATCGGGTTCTTTCGTCTTCCGCAAAGGCGTGGGAACGCAGATGATGATGGCGTCGCACTCGCGCAAGTGGCTGAAGTCTGTGGTGGCTCGCAGCAGCTTCGCGTCGACCACGTCCTTCAATCGTCGTGAAGGCACGTCGCCGATGTAAGAAGTGCCGGCATTTATCTGCTCCGCCTTCGACTCGTCAACTTCGAAGCCCGTGCCTTGAAACCCCTTGGAAGCAAATTCCACCAGCAACGGGAGACCGACATACCCGAGACCGATAACCCCCACGTGCGCTTTTTTGTTTGTTATTGAATTGATTAGGTCGTTTTTCATCCTATGGGAAACTCCAAACGGAGAAGACTAGGTGAGCCCGTCGTTCAGTGTCAAGCATGCAATTTTAGCCACAGATAAACACTAATCTATGGCACTATACCCGCTCGCGCGAATGAGCAAAGAAGCTCCCCCAAATCTCCTGCGTGGTCTAAGCCTGCTCGATGCCACCACGATCGTAGTAGGCTCAATGATCGGCTCCGGGATCTTCATCACCTCAGCGGAATCGTCACGGCTGGTCGGATCGCCGGGTTGGTTACTCGCGGCGTGGGCGCTCGCGGGAGTGCTCACTATCACCGGAGCACTCTGTTGTGCGGAACTCGCAGCAATGTGGCCACGCGCGGGCGGGCAGTACGTGTTTCTGCGCGAAGCATATGGACCGTCGATCGGATTTCTATTCGGATGGGGATTGTTTCTGATCATTCAAACCGGAACGATTGCGGCGGTAGCTGTTGCCTTCGCAAACTTCACGGGTGTGCTCACGAGCCGCATATCAGGTGACAATTATCTCATCGCGCCGATCGTCTTGCTGAAGCCGTTCACGATCAATGGGCTCTCGTTCAATGGCTACGCGTTGAGCTTGTCGAGCCAACAGCTCCTGGCGGTGGTGATGATCCTGTTCCTCACGTTCATCAACACGCGCGGGCTCCAAACCGGAAAGGTCATTCAAAACACCTTCACGTTCACCAAGACGGCGGCATTACTCGGTCTGATCCTCATTGGACTGCTCATCGGATGGAACCACAACAGCGCCGCTTACACATCGTCCTGGTGGCAGCCATGGCAAAACGGCTGGAAACCCACGTCATCGCAGGTTTGGTTTGAGCCTGCCGGTGAGGGCCTGCTGGTGCTTGCGTTAGTGATGCTGGTCGGCAAAGCGATGGTTGGACCACTCTTCGCGCAATCCGCGTGGAACAATGTCACGTTTACCGCGGGTGAAGTGCGCGATCCGGGTAAGAATCTGCCGCGCGCGCTCTTGTTTGGTTGCGGTATCGTCGTCACGTTTTACCTGCTTGCGAATCTTGCTTACGTAGTGACCTTGCCGCTTTCCGGAATTCAAAATGCGCCACAAAATCGCGTCGCGACCGCGGTGATGCAGGCGGTGTGGGGTGGCAAGGGCGGCACCATCATGGCTGGGGCCATCATGATCTCGACGTTTGGCTGCAACAATGGACTAATACTCGCCGGCGCGCGTGTTTATTACGCGATGGCGCGCGATGGGCTGTTCTTCAAACGAGTGGATAGCGTCAACTCGCATCATGTGCCGGCTGTTGCATTGATTACACAGGGGCTGTGGGCGTCGTTCCTCGTGCTGCCACGCACCGTCACGGTCAATCAACAGAGTGGGGCGAATTCGTTTGGAAACGTTTACACGCAACTGCTCGAATACATTGTCTCAGCGGATTTGATTTTTTACGTGTTGATGGTTGGGGCGGTGATTGTGATGCGGCGGAAGGCTCCGGAGATCGAACGCCCATATCGAACGATCGGTTATCCGATCGTGCCGCTGATTTACATCGTGCTGGCGGGATTGTTCATCATCGATCTCGCGATTCTCGCGCCGTCGACATCGGGCATAGGGTATTTACTCGTGTTTACTGGAATACCGATCTACTTTGTATGGCGAGGTAATAGTAGACAGGATTAACAGGATTTTTTCAGGATTTACATGTAAATCTTGCCCACATCCTGTTAATCCTGTCCCACTACTTTACCCACTCATCCGCGATCTCGGTTTCGACTTTAACCGGCACGGTCTTCAAGTATTCCTGACCCGCGGCGCACATTACGCGCTCGACCGTTGCGGCGATGGCCTCAGCCTCGTCAGTATCAGCTTCCACGACGATCTCATCGTGGATGATGTTCACGACTTTCGCGTTCGTCTCCGTTAACTCGTCCTTCAACAACTTGAGCGCGCGCTTCAGAATGTCGGCACTCGTACCTTGTATCGGCGTGTTCTTGCCGTTGCGCTGAGTCATCGAGATCTGTTGGCGGTCGTTCTCGTCGTAACGGAAACGCACGAGGCGTCCCGAAGCCGTTCGTGCTTGTCGCTCGGTCACCGCGCGATTCGCCGCCTCACGCAAGTAAGAATCGAGCTGTCGATACGTTCCAAAGTAGCGTCGCAAAACATTCTCGGCGTCAGAAACACTCAACCCGGTCATCATCGCAAACCGCTGCGCACCGATTCCATAAACCACACCAAAGTTCAATCGCTTCGCAAAGTCGCGTTGCTCTTTCGTCACCTGGTCCAAAGAAGCGTTGAAGACCTGCGCTGCCGTCACGCGATGCAGATCCGCTCCCGAATTGAAAGCTTCCATGAAGCCGCGATCGCCCGAAAACTCCGCGAGAATGCGCAACTCGATCTGCGAATAATCCGCAATGATCAACTTTCTTCCCTCAGGATGACCACTAAAACAACGCCGGTACTCGATCGCGTGTGGCACTTGTTGGATATTCGGATTGGTGCACGCAAATCTGCCCGTCGGCGCGCCTATCTGCCTGAAATCCGCGTGCAGGCGTTTCGTCACCGGATTGATCAGCTCAATCATGTTTTCGCCGTAGCTCGTTAGTGCCTTCTGCACGGTGCGATATTCGAGCAACGTGCCGATGATGGGGTATTGCGCGGCGAGTGGCTGCAGCTTCCAATTGCGAGTGGAATCGGGAACGGGAATGCCGAGGCGGTTCAGTGCTTTCGTTAGCTGCTGCTGCGAATCGAGATTGATATCGTCACGCTGTGGGCCACCAAACAGCGTTCCCTGCGACGACTCCTCAGCCAAAACCTGCTGCAACTGTTCCGCAAGTTCGACTCGTTTCTTTTCGACGATGCCCAACTGATCGAGCCAGCGATCCTTGTGCATGTAAAAACCGGCGAGCTCGATGTCGACCACCGGCATCACGCATTCAAACTCGAGTTGCGCACACTTCACTAACGATTCCGACTTCAACCGCTCGATCAGCTTCTCGCGCAACGGCAGCAGGACTGCCGCATCGCGCGCCGCGTACTCGAGTTGTGCTTCTGACAACTCGAAGTTCCAGTTTGAGAGCCGTTCTGACTTATCGACCGCCTCGTTCAGGTAACGGCTGGCGACAGTCTCGAGGCCGTGCCGTTCTTCGATGTCGCCGGCGCCGACGATCTGGCTGGCGAGGAGGGTGTCGAATAACCCGCCCAGGTCGACACCGAGATTGTGCTTGATAAACTTCGCGTCAAACTTCGCGTTATGCGCGATCTTGATCGGTCGCGGCGCTGCGAGCAGACGGCGAAGCGGAGCGAGTGCATCAGAGTCGCCGTTAGCGAAATGGTCGAAGTCTACGATGAAGACGCGGTCGGACGTTGCGAGTTGGAGCAGTCGCAGGCGAGCGGTAAACGGATCGAGCTCGGTGGTTTCAGTGTCAAGACCAACCACCGGTTGCGTTGAGAGGGTTTCGATTGCTTTCCGAAGTTCATCGGCGTTCTTGATTAACTGATAATTCATAGGTCGCTGTAAGACGAATACGACCTATATTGCCATGAGTCGCTTAAGCATAAAAATCTGCCCCTTGTGCTGGGCTTCATGATCGATGAGATGATGCAGGATATAGCGCAGATTGTATTCGGTAGTCTGACCTTTGCGTTCGAAAGTGATGATGCGTTCGAGATCTTTGTCGTTGTATGAGAAAAGCACGTCGCGCGTTTGATTGCGGATCTTCTCGATTTCGCTGAGGCAAAACTCAGCCGTGTAGGCTCGCTGCGCCACTCTTTCGAGATCGTCCAGTATGTCCCAGCAGGCGGCCGCTCTGTCCTCGTCTGTGAGGTTGTGTCCGCTCACAACCATCTGCATCCAGAACCACTCAGCTTCACCGATGTGCAACACGAGCCCACCGATTGAGTGCGCGCCGAGAAACGCGGGCTTGCCAATCAAATCGTCAGGAATGGTTCTCACTGCCGCACTGAGTTGGCTGCGTACTTCCTCCATGCCGCTCAGGTAGTAACCAATGCCTGTCGATAATCCTGGATGAGGAGTCAAGAGTCTTTGTCTCATTTCAACTAATCCTTTCGTCCGGATGAGGTCTTACTAAGATCAACAAAAGCGCCGCCGCCGTTGCTCCCATAAACGCACTGATTAGGAACGCTGTTGCCGGGCCCTTCCAATCCCAGATCATACCCATCAGAAGCGATGCAGGAAATACCGTGATGCCGAAAGCGAGATTGTACAAGCCATAGGCGGTTCCGCGTTGTTCCGGACGCACGAGATCGGCGACGAGCGCCTTCTCTGCTCCTTCGACGAGTCCGAAATAAATGCCGTAGATCAGAAAAAGGATCCACAGGGAAGCTTTATTTGTCGCGAAGGCAAATCCGGCATAGACCGCGGCATACAAAATCCAACCCGAAACAATTAAACGTTTGCGACCCAGGCGGTCTGAAAGATCACCGCCGAACAGCGAGCTCAAAACCTTCATGGCGTGATGTGCAGCCCAGAGCAACGGCACCATTGCGACTGATACACCCGAGTCGACGGCGCGCAGGATGAGAAAACTGTCCGACGAGTTTGAAAGAGTGAAAAGAGCAAGCACCAACAGGAAGCGCTTGAAATTGCTATCAAATCCACGCAACGAGAGTTTAACTACTTCTGGTCCGTGCGCTGGCCGTACCGGTGACTCTTTCATGAAGACCGCCGCGACGATCACCGCAATCAACGCCGGTACGGAAGCGACTAAAAAGATCTTAGAGAACTCTCGAATCGTGGGCGAACGGGAGTTCGCTACGAACAACACAACCAGTAAGTAGGCTATCAGGGGACCAATCACGGCTCCCCCGTGGTCCATCGCCCGGTGAAACCCAAACGCAAGGCCGCGCTGCTCGGTGCGCACTGTGTCGGCAATCATTGCGTCGCGGGGCGCCGTTCTGATTCCCTTGCCGACGCGATCCGTAAGCCGGATCGCAAGCACCTGTGTCCAAGTCTGCGTAAACGCGAGTAAAGGTCTGGCCACCGACGCGAGCGAGTAACCCGCCACGACCAACACCTTCCTCTTCGCCAACCGATCGCTGAGATAACCCGCAAACAGTTTCAAGAGACTGGAAATCGATTCGGCGAGCCCCTCGATCGTCCCAATCGCCTTAGCCGAAGCACCTAAACTGGAAGCAAGAAAAACCGGCAGGAGCGGATAAATAATCTCACTCGAAGCATCATTTCAGCAGACTCACCAGCCCAATCGCAAACACATTCCTCGGCAACCCACGATACCGCCGCCACAAACCGTTGATGTGTCCATTCGCAGAATTAACAGGAGTTGTCATGTAAGTCCTGTAATCCTGAACTAAGGCTTGGCGTAGCTTGCCCTCACGATGGTCTTGATGTTTCCGCGGACGTGGAAGTCGCCTTCGATGTCGACGCGCAGGGGATCGCAGGCGGCGACGAAGTCTTCGAGGATGATGTTGATTACGTGCTCGTGGAAGATTTTGATGTTGCGGAAAGAATTTATGTAGAGCTTCAAACTCTTTAGTTCAATGCAACGCTCGTTTGGAACGTATTCGAGCCGGATGGTGGCGAAGTCGGGAAAATCCGAGAACGGGCAGATCGCGGTGAACTCCGTTATCTCGAAATTGATTTTGATCTCGCGACCCGGAAACTCGTACGGAAACGTATCCAGCGGAAACAGATTCATCTCCGCACGCGGCGTCGACTGAATGTCGAGACATTGCTGATTTGGCGGCGGCAAAGTAACCATTGGATCCGGATCTTATCAAATCCGTTAAATCCGCGGCTAATACGATGGTTCCGGCCTGCGTCCGCCTGAATCGAAAAACTTGATCAGCACGAGGCCCGCGATGAAGCCGCCGATGTGTGCGGCGTAGGCAACACCGCCCGACTGCGAGCCGCCACCGAACATGCCAAGACCGCTGATTAACTGGAACGCGAACCAGATTCCAATCGCCACATACGCGGGAACATCCGTGAGAAAGCGGAACAGGATCACAGTCACGCGTCGCTTTGGATGCAATAGTATGTAAGCACCCAACACACCCGAGATCGCGCCGGAAGCACCGAGACTCGGAACCAGCAGACTGCTCTGATCGGTTGCGAAAACGCCAGTCGCAAACACATGGGCCAGCGAGGCGATTATTCCGCACAACAAATAAAAGATTACGTACTTCACGTGCCCGAGGCGATCCTCGATGTTGTCACCAAAGATCCATAGGAAGAGCATGTTGCCGGCGATGTGTGCAATGCCACCGTGCATGAACATCGACGTCAAGAGCGTCAGATAGACTGAGCCGTACGTCGGTCCGAGTCCGGGCACGATGATTCTTTGGCCGGTGATTGGATGTTCGAGTATGCGCGACTGAGTGACTATGTCAGTGCCGCGGAGAATTTCTGCGGGAACAGTTGAGTATGAGTACGTAAATGCATCGTTACTGCCGAGTTGCTGAATAACAACAAAGACAAAAATATTGAGCGCGATAATCGCGTAATTGACCAGAGGTGTGGTTTGTCTGTCGCTATTGTCGTCATACAGCGGAAAAACCATCATCAACCTCCTTGGAGCAATTTTAAGCGAACGCTATGCGGAGACTGTGACACGGCTGTTACTAAACCGTTAATCCATCCCACGCTCGGCCATGTGTACGCCCGCGTGCGCAATGGCGGGCTCGTGCGGCTTCAGCAATTCATAACCTTCCGAACGCGCCACGTAGGTTGCAGCCGTGATATCGCCCGTGACGTTAAGTGTCGTGCGACACATGTCGAGAATGCGATCCACGCCGAGGATGATCGCGATCAATGCCGGATTTACGTTAATCGTAACCAGGACGCCGATGATGAATGGTATCGATCCGGAAGGAACACCCGCCGTTCCGATTCCACCGAGTATGGCGAGATAGACCACCATCAACTGTTGGGCCATCGATAGTTCGACGCCGGCAAGCTGGGCCAGGAAGAGGACCGTTACACCTTCGTACAGCGCAGTGCCGTTTTGATTTGCGGTGGCGCCGACAGTCAACACGAAACTATTGATCTCCTGCGGCACGCCCAGGTTCTGTTCCGACACTCGTAACGCCGTCGGCAGCGTCGCATTCGAAGACGACGTGGAGAACGCCGTCAGGATCACAGTCTTAATGCGGCGGAAAAACTCGATCGGCGAGATGCGTGACAGGAAATAGATCGAAAGCGAGTAAACACCAAACATGTGCAGCGACAACCCAAGCAGCACCGTCAGCACAAACCAGGCGAGCGCCTGCAGCAAGTCGAGACCAAAACGCGCGGTGTTGTTAAAAAGCAGACACGCGACGGCGTACGGCGCAAACTTCATGATCATCTCGATGATCTTCGCCGTGATCTCGTAAACACCTTGGAGCACCTGTAGCACCGGTTCCGTAACAGACACCGGAAGCAGCGTGATCGCAATGCCAACGATGAGCGCAAAGAACATCAGGTGAAGCATGTTCGGATCTTCTTTGCCGGAAATCGCAAAGAAAGGATTTTTCGGAACAATCGTTTCGACGACGGCCATCATGGGCTTTGGCGTCGCACTGCTTGCCTGTTTTGCGGCTTCTACACTCTTCGTCGCATCAGTTGCGTATCGCTGCTGCAACGCTGCCGAGGTATTGGGATCGATTCGCTTCCCGGGTTTGATCGTGTTTGCGAGCGTGAGACCGATGGCGACTGAAATCGCCGAGATCACCAGGCAATAACCAAACGACTTGAGACCCACACGCCCGAGTTTGCGAATGTCGCCAATGCCTGCAACGCCCACCACGAGTGAAGCGAAGACGAGCGGAACAACAATCATCAGCAGCAAACGTAAAAACAGTTGGCCCACCGGCTGAGTGATGTTGTCGACCAGCCACACGACCGTCGGATGATCGCCGCCAAAAAGCTTGTTGACGGTCACGCCGGCAATCACACCGACCGCAAGACCGATGAGGATCTTGTTGTGGAGCGCCATGCCTTTCGGCTTGTCCGGCGTTTCCTCGTCAAGATCCGTGGCTATCTCCCGTTCAAACGCATCTCGATCGACTCGTTTGTCGTCTCTTTTGTCAGGCATATGGTACTCAAGTCACTAACGACCCCAGCGCAACTTATCGCGCAGAACGTCGAAGTAATTTCTGTTCATTGGCTGAATGAGGTTGAATGCCGTGCGGCTCTTTCGAATCACGACTCGATCCGCAACTTCCAGTGGAAAACCAACTTGACCATCAAGCGTCAATGCCACCTCTTCCTTGTCTGTCTTCAAGAGCAATTCGATCTCAGCGTCGTCCGGCACGACGATGGGCCGATTCGAGAGTGTAAAAGGACAGATGGGAGTAATCACCACCGCGTTCATCGACGGAAAGATCACCGGCCCACCAGCCGAAAGATTGTAGGCAGTTGAACCAGTCGGCGTTGAAATTATCAAGCCATCCGCCCGAAATGAGTTGACGAACTGGCTGTTCAGATAGGTTTCAATTTCGATAATACGGGCGAGCGCTGACTTGTTGATAACTACGTCGTTTAGAACGCGGCTGGTCTTCGGTGGCGCGCCCTCGCGTCGCAACTCAACCGCGAGCATCACGCGGCGGTCCAGCCGGTAATTACCCGCGAGGATCGATTCCAGCGCGGTGTAGAGCTCTTCGATCCGAAACTCGGCGAGATAACCGAGACCTCCATAGTTGACGCCGAGGACAGGCACCTCCTGGTCGCCTATCATGCGCGCCGTGGCGATCATCGTGCCGTCCCCGCCGAGCACAAGCATCAGATCAACGTCCGCCGCGAGGCTTTCACTTGGAACTTGTTTGATGGGACACCCGGTCTCATGCTCGATCCTCTCGCGCTCGATCTCGGGACCACCGATGAGCTTGATGTCGCGCTCGGCAAGCCACACTACCAGCTCGCAGATGGTTTGCAGGGCTTCGGGCTGGTGCGGTTTAAGGACGATGCCTATCCGCTTGATTGGCGACATGGACGGGAAGCGTAAAACATCCTCACACAAAGGCGCAATTCTGAAATAGGCCCTAAGGTCCTATATGACCTATTGACTCCTGTAGAGCGCGAGATATTCCACGTTTCCCTCAGCACCCGTGATTGGCGATTCGATAACTTTCAGAGCTTCGAGGCCGAGAGCGCGCGCGGCGTTATTTACCTCCTCAACCACGCGTAACCGCTTCGCCGCATCGCGCACGATTCCGCCGCCACCCACTTCCCCGCGACCCACCTCAAACTGTGGCTTGATGAGCGCAATAATCGAGCCGTGCGGCGCGAGGAGGGGAATGATCGCAGGCAAGACCTTGGTCACCGAGATGAACGATACGTCCGCCACCACGAGATTAAACTTTTGCGGAAAGTCTTTCGGCGTGAGATAGCGTGCGTTAACTCCTTCTCGAACTTCGACACGCTCGTCTTTGCGAAGTCTCCAGTCGATCTGGTTGTGGCCCACGTCTACCGCAAAAACCTTCTTCGCACCGTTTTGTAGCAGGCAGTCAGTAAAACCTCCGGTTGAAGCGCCCACATCAAGACACATGAAGCCGGAGACATCGATCTTAAACTCACGCAGGGCGGCTTCGAGTTTCAGACCTCCACGCCCAACGTAGCGAGTAGTCGGATCGTCGCCGCCTTTGATTCGAATTGATGAGTTGGTATCGAACTGGTGGGAAGGTTTTTCAACCCGCTGCTCGTCGACGAGCACGACGCCGGCCATCACCATTGCCTGTGCTTTTGTTCGCGATTCTGCAAGACCTCGCTCGACAAGCAGTTTGTCTATCCGTTCGCGCGTCACGCAACAAGATTAACATTACGCACGCCTGGTCATCGCTCGCGGTGTTTCAGTCAATCGGAGATCTGCCGCGCAACTATCGCAGAGCCAAACGAGAATGTGTGGAGCATCGGCCCAAAAGAATGCCGAAACCTTGCTCGCCATTTGCACGGCATCGTTTACGCGCAGCCGTTGCAAAGCCTGAATGTAAAAAACCCCATTGTAGAAATCACCATCAGCGCCTTCGTCGCGGTGGATACACTCCCGCTCGCGATACATCTGTCTAGTCATGATGATTCAATCCCTGCGCCTGGGGGCGCGACAAGAGAACGTTAATCAAATGTCGGGGATTGCTATTAAAGTGTGAGTTGAAAACAGGGCGCACTACGTAAGTGAGTGAGATGATGCCACTCGACGAGTTTTCCGTCAACACATTCTATTTTAAGGATTACGATTTGGTCTTCTGCGCCCTTCGAAGATCTCGTCGAGATTTGAAAGATCGCGCTCGTTCATACGATCAGCGCGCCTGCGTTCTCGTCTCCAGGCACGCCGAGCACGCCGCTCCTGCCACTCATCGTAAAGCACTGCACTGCGAATCTGGTGAAGCGATTCATCTTCGCTCATTCGCCGGGTGTCGTCGGGTTCGCTTGTATCGTCATTAGGCTTGGCGGCAGCGATCACGACCGCTCGTTTTTTCACCGGCGATTTTTTCGGGGTGCTCTCTTCGGGAATCGATCCTTCCGGGTCAGTTATTTCTTCGGATGTTTCCTGGGACGTTTGTTCAACCACTCCTCCCACAGGTTCCTCTACGGGCGGATTGTCGGCCACCGCCACCGGGGCCTGAGACATATCGACTTGTGTGGCAACCTCAGCAGGAGCAGGTACGTTTTGAACGTTTCGAATCTTTAAGTACGACGCGAGTAATGCCGAAGCTGCGCCGAGCATCATCGCAATGGCAAACGCACCACCCAGAAACCATTGTCGACGGTGCCGAGTCTTCGCGTTGATCTTCTCCAAAGGCACAACTTTCCGCGCCCTTAGCACCGTGCGCTCGTCGTTAAAGTGCGGCTCCGAAACCGAATCAGGGGAGTCTATCGCGTTATCGAATCTATATCTCATCGTTTCACTGCTCAGACTTAAAGTGTCGGGAGGTTTAGCCTCGAAAATACGTTGCAATCATGAGGCCACGGAGAGAACAGCGACTTTTGGAGAGATCAATTGGGACGAAGAACGGAAATGGTGCACTGCTTGCCAGTAAAAGCCACGAAAAGGCACAGCGACACAAAAGCTGAATAACTTTTTTGTGACTTTTGCGCTTTTTTGTGGCTAAGAGAGTGTCCGACGGGCCTTCGTGCGGCGATCGTCGAGCACTTCGATACTCTCTCTGACGCGGTTGTAAATGCCGTCAGCGTCGAGGCCGTATTTCGCCAGCAACAATTTTGCGTCACCGTGCGTGATGAGGCGGTCCGGGATGCCCATGCGCACGACGTGAACCTTATCTTGCAGGCCATTCTCCTCGAGCAATTCCATCACCGCCGAGCCGAATCCGCCGGCCAAGTAGGCTTCTTCGACGGTAACAATCAGGCGTTTTGTGCGCGCGAGTGCAAGTAACAACGGAGTGTCGAGTGGCTTAACAAATCTGGCGTTCACAACCGTAGTTTCGATGCGGTCCTTTGCCAGCCGATCCGCCGCAGCCAGCGATGGATGGACCATCGAGCCGTACGCAACAATCGCTATTTCACCGCCGTCGCGCAGTATTTCACCTTTGCCGATTTCGAGTAGTTCGGGCTCGCGATCGATCGGAACGCCGATGCCGTTGCCGCGTGGATAACGCATCGCCGCTGGTCCTTGATGCTCCAGCATCGTGTACATCATGTCGCGCATCTCGCCTTCGTCTTTCGGCGCCATCACGACGATGTTTGGTACCGGCCGCAGGTATGCGATGTCGAGCAGTCCGTGATGAGTTTGTCCGTCACCGCCGGCGATACCACCGCGATCCAGACAGAACTTCACGTTGAGATCCTGAATGCAGACGTCGTGTATTAACTGATCGAACCCACGCTGCAGGAAAGTTGAGTAGATCGCGCAGACCGGCTTGAGTCCTTCGCACGACATGCCCGCGGCAAACGTGACGCAGTGTTGCTCGGCGATGCCAACGTCGAAAGATCTCTCCGGAAACTTCTCGAGTGCGGTGCAAACGCCGGTGCCGTCCGGCATCGCCGCCGTCAACGCAACGACCTTCGGATCCTTCTCCATCAGCTCGGCCAACGTGTCGCCAAATACTTTCGTGTACGTCGGCGTTTTGGAAGTGCTCTTGTGTGGTTTTCCGGTTTTTAGATCGAACGGTCCGGTCGCATGCCAGCGATAGTAGTCGGGCTCGGTTTGCGGAAAACCTTTGCCTTTTGTAGTCAGGGCATGAACTATGACCGGGCCATCCTTGATTTGTTTTGCTTCCTGCAGTGCGGCGACAAGCGCGCGTGGATTGTGACCGTCGACGTAACCGATGTATTTGAAACCAAGCTCGCTGACGAGCGCGCCGGGTAATACTGCGGCTGCGATCACATCCTTCATCGTTTTCGCAGCGTGATGCAGTCGCTCACCTACTGAAGGAATCGCGAGCAGCTTTTCTTCAACTTCGTCTTTGAAGCGATGATAGCCGTGAGCGCCGCGAATGCGATTTAGATAACCCGTTAACGCGCCGACTGCCGGCGCGATCGACATTTCGTTGTCATTGAGCACGACGATCAGGCGGCTCTTCAAATGACCGGCCTGGTTGATTGCTTCCATTGCCATGCCACCGGCTAGCGAAGCATCGCCGATCAAGGCAACGACGTGATGGTCTTCGCCTTTTCGATCGCGCGCGATCGCCATTCCGAGTGCGGCGGAGAGAGATGTGGACGCGTGTCCGGCGCCGAAGGTGTCGTATTCAGATTCGTCGCGGCGGAGGAAGCCGCTGATGCCGCCGTAGCTCTTGATCGTCGGGAGCAGATCGCGCCTGCCGGTCAGGATTTTGTGTGCGTAAGCCTGATGGCCGACATCCCAGACCAGCCGGTCGCGTGGCGTGTCGAAGGCGTAATGCAGCGCCACAGCAAGCTCGACGGCGCCCAGCGAAGCGCCAGTATGGCCGCCTACACGCGACATCGTTTCGAGGATGTAAGCGCGAATTTCGTCGGCGACGGTCCGAAGTTGATCAGGTGAAAGCGTGCGCAGGTCTGCCGGTGAGTTAATACTCTCGAGAAGCGTCATCTTGGCCGCATTGTACTCCAATCGTTGGCTTTTGCTATCTCGCACATAGCCTCTACTTCATATCGTAAAGTACTCTGTTTCGCTCGAATGTCAATTCAAAAGATCGAGTTCCACGCCGGGCGGCCACGGAGTGCCGCCCCTACAGTACGTTCGACATTGCCCACAGTGACAAGGCACTTGGGCGATGCGGTGCGAATTGTAGGGGCGGCACTCCCGTGGCCGCCAGGCGTGGGCTTCCGTCTTAAAGGAACTGGCCCGGCGGGAAGATCGTAATTTCCGGCAATGGATTTGGAATTAATCTTCAAAGCCCTCGCCGACAACACGCGCCTTCGACTCATTCACCTGCTGGGCGATGATGAGCTGTGTGTCTGTTCGTGCGTTGAGGTTCTGAGG
>JBKPPU010000030.1:0-21759 GCA_046733695.1 Acidobacteriota bacterium | reverse complement strand
CCCCGAGCGACGAACATTTCGCGTGTTGCTGTCCATTTCGATGTCGCCGACTCGGATAGTCTCACGCGCGGAAGTAGTTGACTCAACGGGCTGGGCGCGCCGCAAAACGGCACGAATTCGAGCAACTAGCTCACGGGGATTAAATGGCTTTGGAAGATAATCGTCGGCGCCGATTTCGAGACCAACGATGCGGTCCACATCGTCGCCTCTGGCCGTCAACATCAAAACCGGAATACGAGAACGCGCTCTGATACGCCGCAGCACATCGAACCCGTTCGTGCCCGGCAACATCACGTCGAGCACAACCAGATCGTGTTCCTCCGAAAGGGCACGATCGATCCCGCGTTCGCCGTTGTGAATCGCCTCAACCGTATAACCTTCCGGCTGAAGATACTCCCCGACTAGCTCGCACAGGCCGACATCGTCATCAATTACGAGGACGTGTTCCATCGGTTGTTTCTCGATGAGATTGAATGACATATGGACGACCTAAGGCAAGGGCCTCTGCGCACGGAAGAGAAATCCTACATGAATCGCCCACTTTCGTGCGTAAAGAAGTGTCAATCGCAAACTCCGTCGAACTGACAAAACTTTACAATCCGTTGACAGACTCTTTACGACCTTTTTCGATACAATTCGCGCTCAGTTTGCGGCGTAACGCACTCTATCCACGCCAATTTAGCTATCGTGTTCGAAGGAGCTTCGGAATGAAGAAAATCGTGCTGTTAGTTGCCATTTGCGCAAGCATCCCTGGACTTGCGCTGGGGCAGCAACGTCCTGGATCGTTGCGTGGACAGGTGCTGGATGAGTTGGGCGGCGCAATCGTCGGTGCGAGTGTGACGGCGATTGACGGCAAAGGCGGCGAGAAATCAGTAGTTACAAACGATGCGGGCTCTTACACAATCAATGGTCTCGCTCCGGGCAAGTACACGGTCCGTGCAATCAATGCGGGCTTTGCCATGTCTGAGACTCCCGACGTCGAAGTCACTGCCGGCAAAGCAGCGCAGTTCGACATCACCTTGAAAGTCGCGATCGAAGAGCAGAAGGTAACTGTGAACAGTGACAACCGAGAGTTGAGCACTGAACCGGAAAACAACGCCGGTGCAGTTGTGTTGAAGGGCGACGACATTGACGCCCTGCCCGACGATCCAGACGATCTCGCAGCCGCGTTACAGGCTTTGGCTGGTCCCTCGGCTGGTCCAAACGGAGGTCAGATCTTCGTGGACGGATTCACCGGTGGCCGCTTGCCTCCGCGCGCATCGATTCGCGAAATACGCATCAACTCAAATCCGTTTTCAGCCGAGTACGATCGACTCGGTTTTGGTCGTATAGAGATCCTGACTCGCCCGGGCACCGATCGTTTTCGCGGCCAGGTTTCGTTCAACTTCAACGACGATGCACTAAACGCTCGCAATCCATTCGCTGACAGCCGCGCCGCGATTCAGACGCGCCAGTATGGTGGAAATTTTGGTGGCCCGATTTCGAAGAAGAAAGCCTCGTTCTTCGTCGATTTTGATAAACGCGACATCGACGACGGCGCTTTGATTGTGGCCCAGGTGCTGGACGCGAATAACAATATCGTCGGTTTTACCGACACGGTTGCGATTCCGAGCCGTCGCACGTCATTCAGTCCGAGAATTGATTACCAGATCAATCAAAACAACACCCTCGTTTTCCGTTATAACTACGCGAAGAACACTCGCTTGCAAGGCGTCGGCGGCTTCAACCTGCCGGAGCGCGCGTACGATAGTGAGAACAGCGAGCAGGGCATTCAGCTCACTGAAACGGCAATCATCAACAAGACAATCGTTAACGAAACCCGTTTCTCGTTTGAACGACAGCAGACACAGCAGAACGCCGACAACTCGATTCCCACGATCAACGTCCAGGACGCGTTTATAGGTGGCGGATCACAGGTCGGCAAAGCACACAGCACGACTCACGACTGGGAAGTAACCAACAACACTTCGTTTGCAATGCGCAACCATTCATTGAAGGTTGGCGGTCGTCTTCGTGGAGTTAATATCGACCAGTTCTCGCCGCAGAACTTCGGCGGTACTTACACATTCTTCGGCGGTGGCGTCGGTCCGGTTCTCGATGCGAATGAGCAGCCCAGCGGGGGTACAGAGCTCGTTACCAGTATCGAGCGTTTTCGTCGCACAGAGGTTTTGGTCGGCCAGGGTGCGAACGGCGTACAGATTCGGTTGCTCGGTGGTGGTGCGAGCCAGTTTACTTTATCGTCCGGCAATCCGGAGTCAAGCGTGAGCCAGTGGGATATCGGCGGCTACATTCAGGACGATTGGAAAATGAGGCCAAACTTCACGCTCAGTCTCGGGCTGCGTTACGAGAACCAGAAGAATGTCGACAGCAATTTCAACTTTGGACCACGTGTTGGTTTTGCGTGGCAGCCGGGCGGGCCGCAGTCGAAGACCGTCGTTCGTGGCGGCTATGGCGTTTTCTACGAGCGTATTAGTGAGAATCTGACGATGACTGCGAACCGCTTGAACGGCGTCAACCAGCAGCAGTTCACCGTGCAGAATCCGGATTTCTTCCCGCTCATTCCCACGGCGGATCAGCTGGTTCAGTTTGCGGTTCCAGGAACTGTCTATCGCCTCGCGGACGGTTTGCAGGCGCCGTACACGATGCAGTCCGTCATCAGTGTCGAGCGACAGTTGCCACACAATCTGACGATCGCGACCAGTTACATCAACCTTCGCACCTTGCACGTTCTGCGCACGCGACAGTTGAATGCTCCGTTGCCGGGCACGTTTGTTCCCGGTTTGCCGGCGAGCGGAATTCGACCGCTCGATTGCGCGGACTTCATTCCGCCCGAGATCAATCCTTCGACCCGTTGCAATATCTTCGAATACGAGTCGAGTGGTCGTTACAACCAGAATCAGTTGATTGTTAACTTCAACAGCCGTTTTCATCGCAACGTCACGGCAAATGCTTACTACGTGTTTGCGAAGGCGAATAGCGACGCGGATGGGATTGGAAGTTTTCCAGCGAATCCGTACGACTTGAGCACCGAGTACGGACGCGCGTCGGGCGACATCAGACATCGTTTTGTAATGACTGGTAACATCCGCGCGCCGTGGGGCATCAGTTTGAATCCTTTCGTGATCGTGCAGTCGGGCCGCCCGTTCAATATCATCCTCGGCCGCGACATCAATGGCGACACGCTGAATACCGAGCGACCCGCTTTCGCGCCTGCCGGTGCGGATTGTAATGATGTGATTAACATCAAGTGCACGCCTTATGGCAACTTCAAGCTCACGTTTGCGCCGGGCGATGTGATGATTCCGCGTAACTTCGCCGAAGGTCCGAGTTCGGTCACCGCGAATCTGCGTGTGAGCAAGACGTGGAGCTTTGGTTCTGAAGGCGGCTCGAGTGCGAACAATCGTCAGAATCGAAATCAGAATGGCCAACAGGGTCAGACTGGACAGACCGACCAGCAGCGTGATGGTCAGCGAAACAACACGATTATGGGTGGCGGCATGGCTGGGCGAGGTCAGGGCGGCCCGGGTGGTGGTGGTCCGGGTGGAGGCGGCGCCGGGGGCCGCGGTGGTTTTGGTGGTGGACCAGGAGGTGGCGGTTTCGGTGGACCAGGAGGTGGCGGCAATGGTCGCTACAATCTAACGTTCTCGCTGAACTTCAATAACATTCTGAACCACACAAACTTTGCCAATCCCATCGGCAACATCGGTTCGTCGTTGTTTGGACAATCAACTGCTACTGCCGGTGGCTTCGGGGGTTTTGGTGGCGGCAATCCTGCTTACAACCGCCGCATCGACGCGCAGATTAGGTTCAGCTTCTAATCCTCCAAGCGGGCTCTCATTCAAAGGGTGAGCTTCACAGGATTACAGGATTAACAGGATTTACATGTTAATCCTGCTAATCTTGAAATCCTGTGAAGCTCACCTTTTGTGTTTATAATGCTCTCGCTTGAGTGATTACTCTTATCTTCAACGTTGCATTGCGGTAGATTGCGGCGCCGAATTCGATCTCGATGCTCGGCTCTATGTGTGTGAGCGTTGCGGCGGGTTGTTGGATATCGAGCGGCGTGAGGAGGTCGATTCAGCGTCATTGCGACAGCTTTGGCTCGCGCGGCGTTCATCTTTTGATCCGCGCGATCGCAGTGGCGTCTGGCGGTTTCGCGAGTTCCTGCCGTTCGACGAAGACGCAAGCGTTGTTTCGCTTGGTGAGGGAAATACGCCGCTTTACGACGCACCACGATCGGCTGATTACTGCCGACTGCCTCAGTTGAAACTTAAGCATCAGGGCTGTAATCCCACCGGTTCCTTCAAAGACACTGGCATGACTGTGGCGGTAACACAGGCGCGCAAACTGGGCGCGCGTCTCGTCGTCTGCGCAAGCACAGGCAATACGGCAGCGAGTCTTGCGGCTTATGCTGCACGTGCGGAGCTTCAGTGCGCGATCATCGTTCCCGCCGGACAAGTGAGCGGGGCAAAGCTGGCGCAGGCGTTGGATTACGGCGCGAAGGTGATCGAGATCGATGCCAACTTCGATGCGTCGATGAATGTGATCCGTGAGCTCGCGGAAGACGAGTCGATCTATCTCGTCAACTCGATCAACCCGTTTCGGATTGAGGGCCAGAAGACAGTCGCGTTTGAGCTTGCCGAACAGCTCGAGTGGCGCGTACCGGATCATCTCGTGTTGCCAGGCGGAAATCTCGGTAACAGTTCCGCTTTTGGAAAAGGATTCCGCGAGCTGCTCAGCAGTGGATTGATAGCGAGGCAACCGAAGATCACCGTCGTGCAGGCTGAAGGCGCGGCGCCGTTTGCGCGGTTTTATTCAGACGAGGAGCACACGGAGTTTGTAAACGAGGAGCATCCGAAGACGCTCGCGTCGGCGATCAAGATCGGCGCGCCGGTTTCGTGGCAGAAGGCGTGGCGTGCAGTGAGTGAGACGGGTGGTAGCGTCATAACGGTAACCGAGCAGGAGATTGCGGACGCCAAGGCCGTTATCGGGCGTGATGGGATTGGTTGCGAGCCTGCGTCAGCGACTTCTGTTGCTGGAATTCGGAAGCTTGGGATTAACGAGAATGAATCAGTGGTAGCGGTATTGACTGGTCATGTACTGAAAGACACTGATTACGTGATCAAGTATCACAACCAGTCCTTAACAGATCCGGATGGACGTCGGTTAGAAAGTCAGTTTGCGAATGCTCCGATCCGTGTTCCTGCTTTAGCGGACGCGATTCGGGAGGTATTGTAGGACAGGATTGCAGGATTTCATGATTACAGGATGAAATCTAGTCAATTCTGCAAATCTTGAAATCATGTCCATAAGATGATGTTCGAAGTACGCGTTCCAGCATCAACCTCGAATCTCGGCTCAGGCTTTGACTGCTTTGGTCTGGCGCTGAAGCTGTACCTGACGGTACGCGCTACCGTCGTTCGGAACGCCGCGCAACCCTGCCACGTTACCACCATGGGCGCACAAGAAAATGAAGCTTTGCCCCGCAATGCTGTAAATCTAATTTATCGCGCGATGTCGTTCGCGGCACGAAGCGAGGGAACATCATTGCCGCCAGTCGAACTGACTGCTCACAACGAAATACCACTCGCGAGCGGCTTAGGCAGCAGCGCCGCTGCCATCGTGGCAGGTATCAAGCTCGCAGCGCTAATCACCGGCAAGGAAATCCCGGATCAAACGATTCTGAATTACGCCACCGAGTTTGAAACACACCCGGACAATGTCGCCGCGGCGCTGTACGGCGGCTTTCTTGCAAGCTGCATCAGTAGCGACAAGACAGTGCTTTCCGCAAAGTTCGATTGGCCCTCTCGAGTTCGAGTGGTCGTCGTCTCACCCCATTCACAACTGCCGACACACGTCGCGCGCGCTGCGCTTCCACGGACCGTCAGTCGCGTCGACGCCGTTTACAACCTGCAGCGAGCAGCGCTCTTCGTAAGCGCAATCGCGCAGCAGCATTACGACACGCTCTGGGAGGCAATGCACGATCGACTGCACCAGCCGCAGCGCGAATCACTCGTGCCCGGACTCGCCGCCGCGCTTGCATTGCCACGAATGCCCGGTCTGCTCGGCATCGCCCTGAGCGGCGCTGGTCCAAGCATCGTGAGCTTGGTTGAAGGTAATGAGGAAGAGATTGGCGATCGAATCGCGAAGTGTTTCAAAGTCGACTCAACTGTCAGAATCCTCGACGTCGACAACGAAGGCTGTCGGGTCAACTAAGCCACTTCATCACGCGAAATACCGGATAACTCACCGCCAACAACGCCAGCGCGTAAACACTGTTCTTCGTATCAGCCTGAATCGCGAGGGCAAGGAACAACACAGATCCGATGAGCGCCAAGGCCGGCGTCACTGGATATCCCCACGCGCGATAGGGTCGCGGCTTATCGGGTTCGCGATACCGCAGCACGAAGAGCGAAACAAACGAGAGGATGTAATTAACCACGAAGAAGAAAGCGAGCACCGTGATCACAGTCTCAAACTTCTCACCGAACACGATGAATAGCAGCGCTACCAGGGCGCTAAGAAAGAGCGAAACAGTTGGCGTGCCGCCTTTGTTAACCGTAGCCGCCTTCGTCGTAAACAGACCATCGCGACTCATCGCGAACACGACGCGCGTCGCCATCAGGTGCAGCGCGTTTATGCCGCTCAGCATCGACACGATCGTGAGACAACGAAAGATCGTATCGCCGTAGCGGCCAAAGATCACCGTCGCTGCTTCACCTGCCGCGAATTCTTTTCCCGCGATTTGAGAGATCGGCAATACGTAAAGCAGCGCGAGGTTCACCGATAAATAAATCGCCGCAATCGCGAGGACGCCGCCGAACAGCGCGCGCGGAATATCACGATTCGGATTTTCAACTTCTTCGGAGAAATAGATCACGCCGGCCCAACCGTCGTACGTGTAAATCGCTGCTTGAAGCGAAACGACGATGGCCGTCATCGTTAAGACGGGCATCGCGGAGGTTTGCGAGCTCGTGAGTGACCCGTTTCCACCGAAGATGAACGCCGCCGCGATCAACGCGAGAAAAGCGAGCGTTTTCAATAGGCTCGTGATGTTTTGAATGTTGCTGCCCCAGACGATTCCCCGCCACTGCAGCAGTGCGAAGACGATCGCCACAGTAGCAGCGATCGCGATACCTTTCCCTTGAAGTGCAGGAAAGAGCGCGCCCGCAAACGTGCCGATGACGAGCGACACGGCAGCAGTCGAACCGCATGAAGAGATCCAGTCGCTCCAGCCGACGATGAAGCCCGCATATTCACCGAGCGCATAGCGGGAGAAAACGTACTGACCGCCTGAGCGCGGGATCATCGTCCCGAGCTCGGCAACTGAAATCGCGCCGAGCAACGCGTAAAGACCCCCGGCAATCCAGACGAGCAGGAAAGGTGTAGGTGCAGGTAATTGTTCGGCAATCGCCCCCGGCGCCTTGAAGATCCCCGCGCCAATCGTATTGCCGATAATGACGGCGAGACCAAACCCCACTCCGAGCACGCGCAGCAGGTGGCCTTGAGTCTTCATCTTCAGGATCTCGGTTGGCCGAAGTAAGAGTAGACAGGATTAACAAAATTTACAGGATTTGCAGGATCAATCATGCCAATCATGAAAATCCTGTTCATCCTGTCAAACTATTTCTCACATTGCTATGCAGCAGCCGGTGAAACAGATGCTCGCCCGCCTCGCGTCTCACAGACAACCGTCCTGCATGATACGCGCGCGAGCCGAGTCCACGCTGTACTGATTTACAGATCGCCACATCTTCATCCTGGATGCGCTGGCCCACCGCCACACTCGCATGATTCCGCGCGCGCGCCTCTTCGCTCACCACATCCGGAAAGTAAAAGTCGAAGATCACTTCCGTCTGGTCCACGCCGCGCGGTATGACGAGGTTTGTATCCATCACACCGTCATACCAGTTAATCATGAAGTTTGGATAAATCCAGTAATAAAGCGCGCGGTCACCCTTTCTAACCGCGCCCGTCTGCGCTTCAGCGCCCTCAGTTACGATCGGGCTCCACTGCAAACAGTAATGCTCGCCGTTCTCGATCGTGTACTTGCTGTAGTCGAGCACACTGTCGAGACCTTTGTGCAAATACGGCACGTGATAGCCACCATCGAGATAGTTATCGACAAACACTTTCCAGTTGCAGTCGAAGTGATAATGACGGCGTTCAAACCAGTGCAGATCACTTAACTGCAACGGCCCGATTTGCGACATCAGATCATCACCGAGAAACTCCTCCAACGACTCCGGCAAATTCTGAACTGCCTTGACGAACACCCAGCTTTCCCACTCGGCGATCTCCACCGACACGAGCCCATTCTTTGCGCGATCGAAGTCGCAAACGCCCGAAAAATCCGGAGTGCCTTTTAACTCACCCTCGAGCGAGTAGGTCCAGCCGTGATACGGGCAACGAAGTTGCGCGGCCTTTCCTTCAGGCTCACTCATTACGGCTGCAGCGTGATGGCGGCAAACGTTAAAGAACCCGCGCAGCACGCCATCGCTTCCGCGGACGATCACCACAGGTTCGCCGGCAATATCAGTCGCGACGTACTGGCCAGCTTCAGTCAACTGGTCCACGCGCCCTGCAAGCTGCCACGATTGTGAGAAGACGGTCTCGCGCTCGAGCTCGTAGAAGTCTTTGTTGGTGTACCACGACGAAGGGATCGTCGACGCCACATCGAGCGCCAGATTTGGATCGTATTGATCGACGACTTCTTTTAAGTCTGGTTTCAAACCGGTGTTGCCGTTTTCCGTTTTGGATTAAAGAAGGGTGTCTTTGTCACTGTTGCGCGCACATGATGGCGAACGGCTTCGACTGTGATCTCAAATTGCAATCGCGTGCCCGATCGTGTGTACGCGCGGTTGACGGTGGCGAGGGCAATCATTCGCTTCAAGGTCGGCGACCACGTCGTCGTTGTCGCTTTGCCAACCTGAATGCCTTCTTTGAACACGGGCACGGCGACTCTAGATGCGATTGGTGAAACTGCAGGTGGCAGTCCGACCTCTTCGTAAAGACTCTCAACCTGTGGCCAGTCGATCTTGAGACCCACAATCTCGCGCGCGTGGCCGCGTTTCTGTTCTTCGATCAACGCCTGTTGGCCCACAAACCGATTCTTGTCCAGATTCACAAGACGGCCGAGTCCCATCTCGTAAGGCGAGTAGCGCTGTTCGTCAACGAGAGCTTTCTTGCTGCTGTTGAAATCAACGTCGATCAGCAGCAATCCTGCTTCGACGCGCGCGACGTCGAGCGCCAGCATTCCCGCGGGATGAATATCAAATGCGCGGCCCGACTCCATGAGAGCATCCCAAACCTTGATTGCCTTATCCGACGTCAGCCAGATCTCGTAACCGAGATCGCCCGTGTAACCGGTGCGTGAAATCTCAACCGGGACGCCTGCGATAGCGCCCTTCGTCACGCGAAAATATTTGAGGTTTGCGATGTCGGTGTCCTGCACGAGACTCTTCAACAAACGTCCCGAAGTTGGACCCTGCAAAGCGAGTGCGGAAACGCTTTCGGAAATGTCTTCGATCTGCACCTCCATGCCCGCGGCGTTCTGAGTGAACCAGCGCAGACTCGGATCGGCCGCGGTCCAGCGATACGTGTTCTCTTCGAGACGCGAGACAGTGCCGTCGTCGATCACTTTGCCGCGCTCGTCACACCACGGTGTATAGACCACCTGGCCCACCGTCACCTTTCGCATATCGCGCGTGATAATTCGATCAACTAGGCGCGTCGCGTCTTTGCCGGTTAGTCGATACTTGTAGAGTGGCGAGATATCGATCAGCGCAGCGGCGTTCCGGATGGCGTTGTACTCGTGTTCGTGATGCGGCTCGTAAGAACTGACCGCGTAGTAACCAGACCACTCGCGATAGCTGAGACTTTCGCAGAGTGGAAATGTTCGTTCGTGAAAAGCGGTACCTATAGGCATCGATTCAGTTGTTGGACACAGATGACGCGGATATTTGTCAGGGCGAGCGATTATAAGTATCCTAACGCATTTGCGGCAAGACACCTTCTTCGCAAACACAAACGTATGAATAGTAAATACGACGTCGTCGTGATCGGGGGCGGGCATAATGGTCTGGTGAACGCGGCCTATCTCGCGCGCGCCGGAAAGAAAGTTCTTGTGCTCGAGCGACGGCACGTACTCGGCGGCGCGGCAGTTACTGAAGAGGTCTTTCCCGGTTTTAAATTTTCTGTCTGCTCTTATGTGGTCTCTTTGTTGAGACCAGAAATCATTCGCGAGCTCGATCTGCCGCGTCATGGCCTCGAAATACTTCCGCTCGACGGCACTTTCACGCCGATGCCGAACGGCGATTATCTCTGGCGCGTTAACGATCACGCGCGCACGCGTCGCGAAATCGCGCGTCATTCGCGGCTCGACGCCGAGGCTTACGACGAATACGGCAAGGCCATGATCGAGATGGCCCACTTCGTGAAGCCGATCATGAGCATGACGCCGCCCGATCCGACTTCACTGGATCCGCGCGGCTGGAAAAATCTCGCGTTCCTCGGCCGGCGTTTTCAAAAACTCTCAGACGAAGACAAGTACAACCAGGTGCAGTTGATGACGATGAGCGCCGTCGACTTTCTCGATCAGTGGTTCGAAACGGACGTGTTGAAAGCTACGATGTCAGCCTCGGGAATCATCGGCACGTTTCTCGGCGTACGTTCACCGGGAACAGCGTACGTCCTTCTGCATCACTACATGGGCGAGATCGACGGCGCCTTTCGTTCGTGGGGATTTGCTCGCGGCGGCACGGGCGCGATCTCAAACTCGATCGCCGACGCAGCACGTGAAGCAGGCGTCGAGATTCGCACGGAAGCGCCGATAACAAAGATTTTGCTCAAGAGTGGCCGCGCAACGGGCGTCGTACTCGAGAACGGCGACGAGATTCACGCTGAGGTTGTTTCGTCGAGCGTCGATCCGCGTCTGACGTTCATGAAAATGATTGGCGAGGAGCACCTGCCCGATGACTTCTGCACGGACCTCAAGCGATACAAGTATCGCGGCTCGTCAGGAAAAGTGAATCTCGCGCTTGATGGTCTGCCGAATTTCAAGTCGTTGCCTGGACCAGGCGCACATCTGCGTGGCGCGATCTCGATTTCGCCGGGCGTCGAATACATGGAGCGCGCTTACGACGAAGCGAAGTATGGCCGGTTTTCGCGGCGGCCGTACATTGACATGGTGATTCCGAGTCTCACGGATCCGTCAGTCGCGCCGCCGGGCAAGCACGTGATGTCGTGCTTCGTGCAGTACGCGCCGTACAACCTGAAGGAGGGAAACTGGGATGAGAAGCGCGAAGAGTTTGGCGACACGGTAGTCGACACGATTGCCGAACACGCGCCCAATATCAAGGAGCTGATTCGCGATCGACAGGTTTTGACTCCACTCGATCTCGAACGCGATTTTGGTTTGTCGGAAGGGAATATTTTTCAGGGCGAGTTGACGCTCGAACAACTCTTCTTTCTGCGACCGGCGCCGGGATGGGCACAATACCGGACGCCGATAAAGAACCTCTACATGTGCGGATCTGCGACGCATCCGGGCGGCGGGATCATGGGTGCGCCTGGACGCAATGCTGCGCTTCAGTTGCTGAAAGATATTTAGGACGCGGATCAGACGGATTTATTACGGATAGATGAAATACGACGTCACAATTGTTGGCGGTGGACATAATGGGCTGGTTGCCGCGTGCTATCTCGCGAAGAGCGGGTTGAAGACGCTTGTGCTCGAGCGTCGTGAGACTGTTGGGGGCGGCGCCGAATTGGATCATGCGACTGGTCCATTCTCCCAACAAATTGCCACGGATCTAAATCTCAAAGTCGAATTCATCACACCCAAAGTCCGCGTGCTCGCGTTGTCAGATGACGGGCGCTCACTGTGTATTTACAACCATGATGTCGAATCGACTGTTAAAGAGGTCGAAAAGTTTTCCGCGAAGGATGCGAAGATTTATCCGCAGTTTGTCGAGAGTTTTTCGCGGATCGGTAGTGTGCTGGCGCCATTGCTTTCGATGACGCCACCTTCAATCGATCACCCGGCGAAAGGTGATGTGTGGCAGCTCGGAAAAGTCGGATTAGCGTTTCGGAAGCTAGGCAAGAAGGATGAGTATCGGCTCTTGCGTTGGGGACCGATGGCGGTTGCCGATCTCGTCAGTGAGTGGTTCGAAACGGAGTTATTGCGCGCAACAGTGGCGGCGCGCGGAATTCACGGAGCGTTTGCTGGTCCGTGGTCCGCGGGAACGAGTCTTGGTTTGCTGTGGCAGGCAGCCCTGGACGGAAGCGCGATTGGACCATCGAATTTCGTGAAGGGCGGCATGGCTGCGCTCGCCAGGGCACTCGGCGATGCGGCAATCAGCGCGGGCGCTGAAATACGCAACGCGGCGGAAGTCGCGCGCATTGAAGATGGAAAAGTGACTCTGCGGAACGGTGAGACAATCGAATCGCGAGCGGTGGTGTCAAACGCCGATCCGCGCACGACGTTTTTGAAGCTGATCGATCCCGTCGAGCTCGACCCGAATTTCCTTTCTAAGATGCGCAATTATCGCGCGCCAGGAACGGTGGCGAAGATCAATCTAACGCTTTCGGGGATGCCGGAATTTCGCGGTGTTGACGATGCAGCGAAACTGTCAGGCCGAATTCATATTGGTCCGGAAATCGATTATCTCGAGCGTGCTTTCGATGCGTCGAAGTACGGCGAGTTTTCAAGTCAACCTTATCTTGATATTGCGATACGAGAGCCTAACTTGATGTCGATCCACGTTCAGTTTGCACCGTACAAATTGCGCTCAGGGGATTGGGATTCACGCGCCGAGGAGTTTGCGAATGTTGTGATCGATCGATTGTCGGTTTACGCACCGAATCTTCGCGACTTGATCGTTGCGGCGCAGGTGATCACACCGCTCGATCTCGAGCAGGAGTTTGGTCTCAGCGGCGGACACATTCACCACGGCGAACAAACACTCGATCAGTTTTTCACTTTTCGTCCACTGATTGGTTGGGCGCACTATCGCACTCCACTCAAGCGACTCTACCTGTGTGGCGCGGGCACGCATCCGGGCGGCGGCCTGACAGGACTCTCAGGCGCGAACGCCGCGCGTGAAATCGCACGAGACTTCAAAGCAGGCAAAGTATGAGTAAGCGCAGCTTCGCAAGCGACAACAACGCCGGTGTGCAACCGGAAGTCATCGAGGCTGTTAAAGCCGCGAACGATGGGCACGTTGTCGCGTACGGCGACGACCCCTTCACCGCGCGTGCGACGAAGCTGTTTCGGAAACACTTCGGCAGAGACATTGCAGTCTATTTCGTTTTTGGCGGCACTGGCGCGAATGTTCTCGGGTTGCAGTCGATCACGAAATCCTACCAGGCGATCATTTGTGCCGAGACAGCGCACGTGAACGTCGATGAGTGTGGTGCGCCCGAGAAATTCACCGGCTGCAAACTACTCACCGTCGCGACGCCTGACGGCAAGCTCCGCGTCGAACAGATCAAACCGCTCATGCATGGCATCGGTGTCGAACATCACGTGCAGCCCGGTGTGATCACGATCTCACAGGCGACTGAGATGGGCACGGTCTACACGAAGAAAGAGTTGAAGGAGCTTGCCCGCTTCGCTCACGACAACGGGATGTTGCTTCACGTCGACGGCGCTCGGCTTTCGAATGCGGCGGTGAGTCTCAATGCCACGTTGAAAGAGATCACGGCTGATGTGGGTGTCGATGTGCTTTCGTTCGGCGGTACGAAGAACGGAATGATGTACGGTGAAGCGGTAGTCTTCTTTGATAAAAAACGGGCGGCCGACTTTAAGTACATTCGCAAGCAGGGGATGCACTTGCCGTCGAAGATGCGGTTTATATCGGCGCAGTTTGAAGCGCTGCTTTCCGGCGATGTGTGGCGACGCGGCGCTGCGCACGCGAATCGAATGGCGCAGTTGTTGGGCAGCGAACTGGCCACAGTGCCGCAGATCCAACTCACGCAGCCGGTTGAAGCGAATGGCGTCTTTGCGGTGATTCCGAGCAAGTGTGTGCCGGCGTTGCAGAAGAAGTATTTCTTCTACGTTTGGAATGAAGAGATTTCGGAAGTGCGATTGATGGCGTCGTTTGATACGACGGAAGAGGACGTGCGCGATTTCGTGGCGTTCGTGCGGCGAACGGTTAGATAGTTGGACAGGATTACAGGATTTTCAGAATTTGCATGATTCATCTTGTGAATCTTGTAAATCCTGTAATCCTGTCCAACAGGCCTCTCGCAGCAAGCACGATCATCATCATCCAGAACACATATCTAATTCTGAACAGCGCTCCGGCGTTCACCACCACTAATCCGAGCGCCAGCATCCCGATCGCCGCCACCAGAAACACGAGCCACATCTTCAGATTTCGTCGCTCCCGCCACACGCACAACGCCGCGGCGAGATAAAGAAAATACATCGCGAGTGTCTCGACGCCGCTCAACAACCGGTGCGCGCGCCCGAAGCTTCCCACTTCAATCCACATATTCGGGAACGGCGCAAACAATCCGATCACGAAAGCGCGTGGTAAATATCTGATAACGTCGCTCGTGCTATTAAACTGCACGTCCTCATCGATATTTGACGCCTGCGAAGTATACGAACGAAAGCCCGCTCTGCGACCGGACATCTGTTTGATCGTTGAAGGAATCGTCAGTGTCGTGACTGCTGGTCGTACTCCCGGCAGAGTCGTGCTTTCAAGACGCGAAGGAGCTACGACCAAAGCCGCAATGATAAATATAACCGCGAAGGCATTGCTCTTCACGAACTTCCTCGCGCGGATCATCCGTCCTGCAAGCATCACGACTGTAATCGCCACACCGATGATGACGACATTCCACATGTTCCCTCGCGCGAGCCAAAAGACCGTGACTAAGATCGCGCCGGCGACTCCGAGCAAACCCGCTTCAAGCAAGGGAAATTCGCGCCCCAGCAACATTGTCAGCACGAGCATTAGCGCAAGCAGACACAGGATCGAAAGCGGATCGCGGATCAGTTGTGTTGAATGAAGCAAGAACGTCGGCCACACGGCAACAATCGCTGCTGCCAATAAGCCTGTCTGCACGTCGAACAGCTCGCGACCAAGGAAATAGACACAACTCAGAATGCCAAGGAAGTAAAAGAGATTCAGCGGTTCAGCACTAAGGACGTTGTAGCCCAGAAGCCATCCGAACATCATGTATGAGAGCGAGTGCAGACGACTGTGCAGCGGTGCTTTTGTGTTTAGCCACGCGGTGAAGCCGGTGGTTTTCCATTCGCTAACCATCTCGATCGCGACTTGATGGTAAGTTTTGCCGTCGATGGCGAAGGTTATCCCGATGCCGTTTTCATCGAACCTGGTTGGCCAAACGCGAAAGTGTCCTATGAGGAAGATCGCAGTGGTTAGAGCGACATGAATCGCGCCCGCGAGTATCAGGAGTTTCCACCGCGAATTGAGGACCATCGGCGGAAGAGTATCTCACGCCTTTGCACCATTGCGGGAATCTGTATTAAGTTCACGTTCTCGAAATAAACGAATGAGCAGTGTGCTCGATGACGTGGTTGACGAAGTTGAGCCGGCGCCAAACATCGTGTCAGTAATGGAGGGCACCAAGCCCGCACTTTTGCTGAGTATCGACGTCGGTACGTCAGGAGTGCGTGCGGCGTTGTTTGACGAGCGCGGCGGCGAGGTGCACGGGGCGCAGGTTCGCAGCCGTCGCAGCGCGGCAGTGTCAGACTTTGCCGAACTCGATCCGGACAGTCTGGTCGATGAAGTTGTAAAGACTATCGATGAGTTATTGACTTACCACTTCCACTCCACAGCGCAGATCGAGTTCATCGCAATCTCCGCGTTCTGGCACAGCCTGGTTGGAACTGACGACGGTGGACAGCACACCACACCAGTGTTGACGTGGGCCGACACACGCGCGGCGCGATTTGCGAAGGACTTGCAGCGTGATTTCGATGAATCTGAGATTCACGCGCGGACGGGTTGTCGCTTCCATCCGAGTTACTGGCCCGCCAAACTTCAGTGGCTGCGCAGCGAGCAGAGCGAGAAATTTCGCAACACGAACTACTGGCTCGGATTCGCGGAGTATCTTTGCCTCCGTTTGTTTGGAGAACACTCCACATCAATTTCGATGGCGTCTGCCACGGGCTTATTCAATCAGCGGGAGTGCGACTGGGATTGGGATTTTGTCGAGCAACTCGGTATCTCGCCCGACACCTTATCTACCATCAGAACGCAAACGAACGCGCGCCTGACGGACGAGTTCGCGCTTCGTTGGCCTGCGCTTGCGGAAGCACAACTCGTCAACGTTGTCGGCGATGGCGCTGCAAACAATATCGGCGCGGGCTGTAGCACGAAAGACAAGATCGCGCTGATGGTTGGAACGTCCGGCGCGATGCGAGTTGTCTTTCAGGGAGATCCTCCCGACAACCTCGCACCAGGGTTGTGGTCCTATCGAGCGTGCCCGCGTCGCGTCGTAGTGGGTGGTGCTTTGTCGGATGGTGGCGGGCTCGTGCAGTGGATCAACGAGTCATTGAATCTTGTTTCTGACGACATTGCCGCACTCGAGCCCGACAGTCACGGGCTCACAGTTCTGCCTTTCTGGTCAGGCGAACGAAGCACCGGCTGGCGGGCTGAAGCGCGCGGTGGCATCTTCGGACTGAGACAACAGACGACGCCCGTTGAAATCGCGCGCGCAGTGCTCGAGTCGATCGCATATCGCTTCGCCTTAATCGCTCGCGCCCTCGACGCAGTTGCGCCAAACGCGACGATCGCTGCATCGGGAAATGCGTTGCGATCTTCACCGGCGTGGTTGCAGATCATCGCGGACGTTTTAGGCCGCCCGTTGCTGCTCGGTGGCACTGCCGAAGCATCGAGTCGTGGCGCAGCCTTGCTTGCGCTGGAAGCGGTGGGCAAAATAGCAAACATTGAGGAAGATACATTTGCGGTTGACCAGGTGTTCGAGCCTGACATGACGCGACACGCTCGCTACAGCCACGGGCTCGCACGCCAGGAAGAACTCTACGATCGAATATTTAGATAGCCACAAAAAGGCACAAAAAGCACATAAGAATGAATTCTCAATTGAGCTAACTGATTTTACTTTTGTGATTTTTGTGCCTTTTTGTGGCTAAAAAAGGAAAAAAATGAGCGCGCCCGTGCAGAAAGAAAACTCCAATCCCGAACTCGATCAGCTTTGCATCAACACCATCCGAGCCCTAACACTCGACGCCGTCCAAAAAGCCGAGTCGGGGCATCCCGGTTTGCCGCTCGGCGCCGCGCCGATGGCTTACGTTCTGTGGACGCGTTTCATGCGCCACAACCCACGCAATCCGAAATGGGAGAATCGAGATCGCTTTCTGCTTTCCGCCGGCCACGGTTCGATGCTGCTCTATTCCTTGCTCCATCTGACCGGTTACGACCTCTCGCTCGACGAGTTGAAGAACTTTCGCCAGTGGGACTCGAAGACGCCGGGCCATCCCGAGTACGGTCTCACGCCTGGAGTTGAAATCACTACCGGTCCACTCGGCCAGGGGTTTGCAAACGGCATCGGCATGGCGATGGGCGCCGCACACCTCGCCTCGAAGTTCAACAAAGACGGTTTTCCCCTCATCGATCATTACGTCTACGCGATCGTTTCTGACGGCGATCTGATGGAAGGCGTCGCTTCGGAAGCAGCTTCGCTTGCCGGTCATCTAAAGCTCGGCAAGTTGATCTATCTGTACGACGACAACCACGTCACGATCGAAGGCTTCACCAATCTCGCGTTCAGTGAAGACGTGCCGAAGCGTTTTGAAGCGTACGGCTGGCACACGCACACAGTCGCGGACGGCAACGACCTCGACGCTATCGAAGAAGCGATCAAAGTCGCGCAATCAGTTACTGACAAGCCGAGCTTGATTTCCGTCAAGACCGTTATCGGATTCGGCATGCCGACGCAGGGCACGCGCAAGGCTCACAGCGACGCGCCGGGTGAAGAAGCCGTGCGCGAGACGAAGAAGCATCTCGGCTGGCCCGAAGACAAGCAGTTTTACATTCCCGAAGAAGCGCTCGCGCACTATCGTGAAGCTGTACCGCGCGGCGAGCAGTTCGAAGCGGATTGGCACGATCTCGTCGAGAAATATACGCAAGCTCACGCAACGGACGGCGAACTCTGGCGCGCGACGATGAGCGGTGAACTACCTGCCGGCTGGGAAGATCATCTGCCGAAGTTTGAAGATCCAAAGTCCGTGGCGACGCGTGTAGCGAGCGGTGAAGTGATCAATGCGCTGGCTCCGGTGTTGCCCATGCTCATCGGTGGCTCGGCGGACCTCGGCGTCTCGAACAACACCGATATCAAATCGAGTCACAGTTTTGAAGCCGGCGAATACGATGGTCGCATCCTGCATTTCGGCGTGCGCGAACACGCGATGGGTTCCACGTTGACGGGAATGTCTTTGAACGGTGGTTTGATTCCGTATGGCGGAACGTTCATGACGTTTTCAGATTACATGCGTCCGGCGATTCGTCTGGCGGCGCTTTCGGAAGTGCAGGTGATTTACGTCTTCACGCACGACTCGATCGGGCTCGGTGAAGATGGGCCAACACACCAACCCGTAGAGCACCTGGCTGCGTTGCGAGCGATCCCGCATCTGTTTGTGATTCGTCCGGCTGATCCGGCGGAGGTGAGCGAAGCATGGCGGATTGCGATCCTGCGACGCTCGGCGCCCACGGCGTTGGCGTTGACGCGACAGAAAGTGACGGTGATCGATCGCAAGCGTTTTGCGACTGCAGATGGATTGCGACGCGGCGGTTACGTACTGGCAGATGCTGAAGCGGATGGAAACGTCGTTACGCCGAAACTGATTCTCATCGCCACGGGATCAGAAGTCGGTTTAACGCTTGAGGCACGAGAGAAACTACAGAATGAGGGCGTGCCAACGCGTGTTGTTTCGTTGCCTTGTTGGGAATTGTTTGGCGAGCAAACCGTAGACTATCGTGATGAGGTTTTGCCGCCGGCGGTCACGGCGCGGCTCGCAGTTGAAGCGGGTGTGCGACTTGGTTGGGACCGTTATGTCGGAACAAGCGGTGACGTTATTTGTCTCGATCGCTTTGGTGCCTCGGCGCCCGGCGATGTCGCAATGAAGAACCTTGGATTCAATGTCGAGAATGTTATCGAGCGTGCTCGGAAGCTGGTGAAATAGTTAGACAGGATTTACACGATGAACCGCAACGAGCCGGGCATGACTTGAAACTGCACCGGTGTCACTCCGCGGACGTTTCCGTCAGCCTCCAACGGCATCGCATCCTGTAACATCAACGTCTCGATGCGCACGATTGTGCCCTGAGTGATTGTGACTTTCGGGTTGTTGACGTGACCGCCGGTGTGGATTCGTGAGAGCTCCGTAACCACGTTCGCGCGGGACAGGCCCGAAGCTGTGATCACATCCAGCTTCCCGTCGTCGATACGCGCATCAGGCGAGAGCATCATTCCACCACCGCAATAAAGCGCGTTGCCCACCGCGACCAGGTTCATGGGACCATCGGTAACAGTTCGGCCGTCAACCGTTATGATTGCTCGTCGCTCACGCCACGCTGCCAATGCGCCGACAGCGGCGAACACAAAACGAAACTCACCGGAGAAGTTGCGCATAAACTTCCCTTGCGCCGCGACGCGTCCGGCCGTTTCGCCTCCAATGCCCATGGTCGAAGCGTTGAGACAAATGAACGGCTTTTCGTAACCGTTACAACGCCCGTAAAGAACATCAACTGTTAACGTGTGACTTTCCCCGCGAGCGTGCGCGACGAATTTGTCGATCCACGTCTGTAAAGGCGCGCGGGTGCCGGCCAGACCGCGTGCAAAATCGTCGCCCGTTCCGGCGGGAAGAATTGCGAGTGTTGCGGTGGGATCAATCGCGGCCGGCGGAACATCGAGATCGTCGTTGAACTCGAAAAATCCTTCCGCTGCTTCGCTGAGCGTACCGTCGCCGCCAACGACGGCGATTGAGTTGATGCCTGAACGCAAAAACGCGCGGGTTTTGCTTGTGGCATCCCCGCGCGCTGTTGTTTCGTACGCTTGATACTCAACGCCAGACGCGTCGAGCTTTCTTTTTATTTCCGGCCACACGCGCCGCACTCGCGCGGCAGCGTGGTTGATAATAATGACGGTTCGAATCAGCGTTATCCGCGTGCGCGGGCTCTGCTGGCGGCCAAAGCCAGCTCACGAGCGCGAGGCATTGCATCAACGGCGCGTGCGATCTGTGGATCGGCGTCGTTGAAGACCTGCGTCGCGGTTCTGTAACCGTAAGCTGCTGACAGAATGTTGTAGCGCAACTGTCTTTCAGCATACGTGCGCGATTTGTCGAGCTGGTCAGCAGTGACCTTGAACACCGGCTTGCTTGCTGCAAACCGCTTCAAGTCCTTGAAGAGCGCATCGCTGACTGGATAGTCCTCGCTCGCGAGATCGTGGTCGAATTCAATTCCTCGCTGAATCTTGTACGTCTCAAAGCCGGCGACGCGTCCGGTGGTCAGTTCCAGTGAATACGCGAAAAGCACGTCGCGCAGGTGTCGCTCAGCCGCAGTGATGAATCCCGGCTTAACGACTTCGTCCGGTGAAATTCCACCGCCACCATAAACAGCGCGACCGGTGTCGGTATGGCTTTCCGGTCCGTTTTGCGGATTCGGCTGATTCTGCTTCTCCGCTGCGAGACCGCCTGGGAAGTAGTAGTTGTAAAAACCACCATTCGAATAATCACGCTGAATCAGGCGACCCGATGGCGTGTAGTACTTGGCGATCGTCAGCAACAACGCTGAGTCGTAATCCAACTGGAATGGAAACTGAACGAGACCTTTTCCAAACGTCGTTTCACCGACGATGAGCGCACGATCGTGATCTTGCAAAGCACCGGCAACAATCTCAGCGGCCGACGCCGTGTCGCCGTTAACCAATACAACAATGGGCACGGGGTCCGGGTTGTCATTCATTGCTCTGTACGACTGCGAACTATCGCGGAAGCGACCTTTTTGGGTAACGATCGGCTGGTCGCGTTGCAGGAACGTATTCGCGACGCGAACAGCTTGAATCAGCAGTCCGCCGCGATTGCCGCGCAGATCCAGCACAAGCATGTTCATGCCCTTGCTATGTAACTCCTTGAGCGCGACTTCGAATTCGTCCATGGTGGTCAGGTTGAAGCCACCCGTCATCGCGACGTAACCGACGCCCGGACGAAGCATGTAAGCCTGTGCGATTGACGGCAGCGAGACCGCGTCGCGAATGATGCTGACGGTTTCTTCCTTGTGGTCGGCCGGATGTTCGACAGTGACTTTGACCGTGGTGCCGCGCGCTCCGAGCAGAAACTTACGAACTTCCGGATAGGTTTTTCCCTTCATCGAGTTGCCGTCAACCGCGGTAATGCGATCGCCATATCGCAGACCGGCGCGGTAGGCAGGCGACTCCGGGAAGGTGGCCCGAATAAAGGTGTTGACGTCGTTGCCTTCGCGAAGATCTTCGATCGTGGCGCCGATTCCGAAGTATTCCGAGCGTTGCTCGGTGCGGAAGGAGGCGTATTCAATTGGATCGAAGTAGGTCGAGTGCGGGTCCAGAACGCTCAGCATGCCGCTGATCGACGACTTGAAGATGGCGTTGTAATCCAGCTTTCTACCGTCAATGTAGTTCGACTGGATTACGGACAGTGCTTCGGCAAGGTCGCTCTTGATTGCGGTGCCTGAAGGACTTGTTCTGCCGGTCGAGGTTGTGCCTGTCGCTGAGCGATCGGGAGTT
>JBKPPU010000029.1:0-8701 GCA_046733695.1 Acidobacteriota bacterium | reverse complement strand
GGTTTCAGGGGTGGCGGTCGCCGACGCTGAGGAATTTATGGGGAATTCCGAAAGTGTGTGGTGGCTCGCGCGGGTGACGCCGCGGGGCATCGATGAAGGGGTATAGGGCGCTCGTTCAAGATGCTCCGCGGCGTCGCAACTTAGCCGGTCATTGGCCCACCCGAGGCTCCGTAAAATTACGGATTTGCGCTAAGTGTTAGAATGTTGATGGGTTAGTCAGAGAACTATTTAAATAAAGCACCTTCTCCCCGGCAGATGCTTCCCCCAAGCACTCAAGGACGTCGAGTGGAGTTTGGTATTACGACAACGTTGAGAGTGTGCGATGGGACCCCTTTTCTCCCCTCGGGTGCCTTATTATCGAGCTACGCGTTTGGCTTTGGCAGCCAGGCAGTTACTGGCGCGACCGGGCAGCCTCCTGCTGCGACAAACTATCAAGTACTGCTGCGTTCTGCTTCTTTTAATTCTCGTTTCAACCTCTGTCATACTTGCACGAACTCCGGCGCAGATTCAGTTTCACCCTCTCACGTTCTGGTCGCTCTATAAGTGGTACGTCGTCGTTGCGGTTGCGGCCTTTCTCGTTGAGGCATTTCTCATCGCTCGTCTTCTGATAATGCAGAGCCGGCGCCGCCAGGCCGAAGAAAGATTTGCGAAATCGTTTAAATCAAACCCCCAACCAATATCATTGACCAGGGTTGCTGATGGTCTGTATGTCGACGTGAACGATACCTTTCTTTCCATTGCCGGCTATAAACGTGAAGAAGTTATTGGTCGCACCTCGCTCGAATTGAATATCTGGGAGACACCCGATCACCGAGCACAGTTCCTTCAGAGGCTTAACGAAAACGGGTCGCTGGTTAACTTTGAAACAAAGATACGCACCAAAAACGGTTCTTTTAGAGTGCTGCTCTCGTCAGCCGAGAGGTTCGACGTTTCCGGAGAAGCTTGCCTGCTGGTCGTTTCGAGCGACATCACCGAGCGAATGGCAGCTCAACAGGCGCTTAGAGAAAGTGAAGAACGCTTTAGAACCATGGCCGATAACTCGCCGGTAATGATCTGGGTTTCCGGGGCAGACAACGCATGTACTTACGTCAATAAGCAATGGTGCGATTTTACCGGGCGCACGATGCAGCAGGAGCTCGGCGCTGGTTGGACAGAAAGTATTCATATCGAGGATCGCGATCGAACTTTCGAAGTTTATGTGAACTGTGTTAACGAGAGAAAACCTTTCGCAGTGGAGTATCGGCTGCGTCGATACGACGGAGAGTATCGTTGGATATATGACACAGGGGCGGCCCGGTTTTCACCTGACGGCGAATTCCTCGGTTTTACCGGTTCTTGTATCGACATTAGTGAGCGTAAGCAATCAGAAGTGGAGTTACAGAAGGCTCACGACGAACTGAGTTTGTTGAAGAACCAGTTAGAGGCTGAGAATGTTTACCTGCAACAAGAACTGCAACTGGATCCGACCTTCGGCGAGATCGTCGGACAGAGTGACGCGATCAAGTATGTACTCTTCAAAGTGACCCAGGTCGCACCAACTGATACCACCGTGCTGATCACGGGCGAAACGGGAACTGGAAAAGAACTTGTGGCGCGCGCGATTCATGGCGCCAGTACACGGAAAGATCGTGCGTTTATAAAAGTAAATTGCGGTGCACTCGCGCCCAGCCTGATCGAGAGCGAATTGTTTGGGCATGAAAAAGGAGCTTTTACGGGAGCCGGTGTACGCAAACTCGGCCGTTTCGAGTTGGCAAGCGGCGGCACAATCTTCCTGGATGAGATTGGCGAGCTGCCGCTCGAATTACAGGTGAAGCTATTAAGAGTTATTCAGGAAGGCGAGTTTGAGAGACTGGGCGGAAGCAAGACAATCAAGGCGGATGTTCGAATCATTGCCGCAACTAATCGCAATCTGAAATTTGAAGTCGATAACGGAAGGTTTCGAGAGGATCTCTGGTATCGACTAAACGTTTATCCGATCACCGTGCCGCCGTTACGCCAGCGCAAAGAAGATATACCGTTGTTGGTCGAACACTTTGTGAACGGATACGCAAAGAAGTTTGGCAAGATCATCACCTCGGTTTCGCCGCGTGCGCTGCAGACTTTTCAAAGTCATTCGTGGCCGGGGAATGTGAGGGAACTTGCAAACGCGATAGAGCGAGCGGTCATCCATGCGAAGGGGAGTGTTTTGCATACGATCGATCGATTTGAAGAGATTGTCGAGGAGCCGCCCTTCGCTGCGAAGACGCTCGAGGAAGTCGAACGCGAATACATCATGCGCACCCTCGAGAACACCGGCTGGCGAATTGAAGGACCGCACGGTGCGGCGAATGTCCTCGGTCTGAACCCCAGCACACTACGCACGCGAATGATCAAGCTGGGCATACAGCGGGCCGTCCGGTCCGCGTAAATCCCGCCTACGGCAGTGGGCGGATCGTTCAAGTCCTTTCTATAACCAATCCTAAAAATCACGTTTGAATCCCGGCCCACAGTAGTGGGCGGGATTAGTATCCGAATTTTTTCGGAGTCTATAGAAAGGACTTGAACGATCCGCCAACTTCCGTTGGCGGGATTCAGATCTCGCAGCGGCAATGTGACATCACTCGTACAGGTTCAGATCAGCATTAGATCTTAGAAACAAAAGATCTGAACAATCCACGCACTGCCGTGGGCGTGACCAGGGACTATTGCCACAACACGCAACTGTGCTATCCCGCAACCCTCCCGCAAGAGAAACAGCACTACATTGACATATCCGTGGGGTTAAGCGGATCCCGTGAAATATAACGGCCATGGATATTTTGGCCATACTCGGAACAATCGCCTAATACTCATAACTGCTACAAACAAAGGGTTCAATGTAATTAGCAGCAGACGATTCCTTCTTTGTGCACGCGGTTTGCTCTAGGTATAGCACCGCTCAGACCCTGACAGCCTCTCGCCCAAACGAGTTCTTTTGAGAAAAAAGTATTTGTGCGGAACGAGGTCGAAGTGTCTTCAGTGAATGGCGTGTGAACTTCAGGAGCAATCGTGATCCTAAAGACCACCAGGATTACCGTGAAAGCCGAGAAGCGAGTTGAGCTCGCACAAACTATCGGCCGTCTGCTCGGACCGATCAAGGACGTTAAAGGCTGTCGTGCGATTCGCTTCTATTTAGATGCCGTGGACCAGAATTCTTCGTTGCTGGTTAGCGAGTGGGAAACCGAGTTGGATCTTGACCGTTATCTACGCTCGAACGATTTCGCGATTCTTAGAGGCGCAATAACGGTTCTCAGTGTTGGCACTACCGATTCGAAGGCCTTCGTCACATCGGAGGCTTATAACCTTGAACGTTCAGCTTAAAGAACCAAGACCATAACCATGTCAAGACAGTCAGAGAACCGGAAACCGGTTAGTCCGCAATGGAAGTTGCAAACTCAGCGGACGCTTACGCCGTTTGTGAGTTCGAAGCCCGTCAACACCATTGTAAAGACTCTTAAGGAAGACACGGATGATTTCCTGCGCGCCATTGTCGATGCGTGCGTGTCGAATGTCGCGGTGCTCGACGAGTCAGGCTCGATTCTTTATACAAGCAATGCCTGGCGCCTGTTGGACAACACCACCACTTCCGAGTCACCAGGGCCCGAGTATTCCTTTGAAAGTTTCAAGCGCCTTCCAGCGTCGGAATTTGAGGAAGGCCCGGAAGTAACTCTGGCGGAAGATCTGCGACGAATACTCTACGGTGGGGAAAAGGAATTTCATCGTAACTACTACTGCGCGCTGTTCAATGAAGGCCGGCCGTTCGTAATGCATGCCGCCCGATTGAACCTGCCCGGATTGACTTTCAGGGTCTTGATGACGCATGAGGATCTCCCCGCAGCTCGGGAAGACCTAAAACACACCAAAGAACGTTTCACTCAGTTGCTCGAGACCACGAAGGTCGTGTCGTGGGAAGCTGAAGTTGAGGCTCAACGATTTACTTACGTGAGCGAGCAGGCAGTGAAGATGCTCGGGTTTCCAACCGAAGCCTGGTACGAACCAAACTTTTTTGCTTCTCATATTCATCCGCATGACCGGCGTCGAGTATTGAGCGCCTACCAGAAGCAAGCTAGACACGTGAAACACTTTGATTTGACCTTTCGCATGATTGGTAATGAAGGTCGGGTGGCGTGGGTACAGAATCTTGTCAGTGTTACTCCAGAGAATGACGCGCCGGCTCGAATGCACGGCTTCATGATCGACATCTCAGAACGGAAGCGTAACGAGGAAGCTCTGAAACATCTTGGCAGCCGTTTGATTGCCGCTCAGGAAGAGGAGCGCAAACGAATAGCACGGGAGTTACACGACGACTTGAACCAGCGCATGGCGGTGCTGTCGATCGAGCTCGATCAACTGAGTCAGAAAACACGAAATTCCATTGCTCTGCAGAAACGCCTTCATAAAATGCAATTGCAGGCTCAGGAGATCTCGAGCGACATACATCGACTCTCTTACAAGTTACACCCCTCGAAGCTGGACCATTTAGGATTGACTGCGGCGCTCAAGAGTCTGTGTGAGGAGTTGACTCTCACGCAAAACGAAAAGCTCAGAGTGCACTTCCATCAAAGCAAAGTGCCGGCTGATCTTCCGAAAGACGTCACCCTCTGCCTTTACAGAATTGCGCAAGAGACCCTTCGCAATAGCGTGAAGCACAGCGCTGCTGACAGTGTGCAGGTAGTGTTGACGAAAACATATAACTCGATTCGCCTTTCTATCTCAGACAACGGATGTGGCTTCGACACCAGTTCAGAATCAATGGACAAGGGTCTCGGCTTCATCAGCATGCACGAGCGTATCCGGCTTGTTGGAGGAGAAATCAAGATTCGCTCGCGACCCCTGCATGGCACTCGGATCGATGTAGTAATTCCCCTGAATGCGGAAATCTAGACTCTAAGGAGGATTTATGAAACGCCCCCGAGTCATCCTCGCAGATGACCATACCCTGATGCTCGATGCGCTGAAAGGTTTGATTGAACCAGAGTTTGAAGTTGTGGGAACGTTCGCTGACGGTCACACGCTTGTTGAGTCTGCTCCACAATTGAATCCGAACGTCATCGTGCTCGACATCGGCATGCCGACAATGAACGGCTTGAATGCAGGCCAGAGACTTAAGCAATCCATCCCGATGGTGAAACTCGTGTATCTCACAATGAATCACGACCCCGACATTGCGGGCGAGGCTTTCAGGTTGGGCGCCTCTGCCTTTGTGCTTAAGAATTCGGCGGCCACCGAGCTGCTCCAGGCAATCCGGCAAGTTGTACGAGGCGGCTATTACGTCACTCCCCTGATGACGAAAGGCATGGACGGCTCGTTCGTACAAAACTTCAAACAACGGAAGAACAAGTATTCGCTGACGCTTCGTCAAAAGGAAGTGTTGCAGCTTCTGGCTGAAGGTCTGTCGATGAAGGAAGCTGCGTTTGTGCTTAACGTGTCTCCGCGCACGGTCGCTTTTCACAAGTACACGATGATGGAGCATCTCAACATCAGAAGCAGTGCCGAATTAATCGAGTATGCATTGAAAAGCTCGGTTGCTTTCGCATGAGTCCGTAAATTTACCTGTTAGTTTTGCTAGTGCGTGCCCTTTCTGTTTGGCCCTACGATCATTGCGGCATATTAGGCCATCACTAGACGGGGTACGAATGTGAAGCGGGCTCGGATTCTGGTTGCTGAAGATCATAAGTTGATGCGGAACAGGGTGGTACGCTTGCTGAAGAGCGAGTTCGAAGTCGTAGGAGCAGTTGATAGTGGACAAGCACTCCTCGAAGCAGCGGCCAGGTTGAAACCCGACGTATGTGTACTTGATATTTCGATGCCGGTCGTGAGTGGTATCGAAGCAGCTGCGCAGCTCAAGTTGGGCGACTCACCAACGAAGGTGATCTTTCTGACCATTCATAATGATTCAGATTTTGTCGGCGCTGCTTTCAAGAGTGGCGCCGAAGGCTACGTGTTCAAAACGCGGATGGCCGCAGATCTGCTCGTCGCAGTCAGGGAAGTAATGGCCGGCCGCACCTTCCTCTCATCGTTCTAGCCACAAAAAAGCACAAAAAGCACAAAACAGAATTCAGTTAAAGGAACTCTCTTCATGTGCTTTTTGTGCCTTTTTGTGGCCAAAAGAAAGGGCCGGGGTGTTGGCTTCCCCGGCCCATTGAGGTTTGCAGGTGCTCCTCTCTAAATATGGTCCCGCACCCGCTAACCTCGATCCTAATTACCCTTGCCGACTGTCCCGGCGATCCCCTTGTTAACCATCAATCTGATTTCGACTCGACGGTTCTTGGCGCGGCCGGCTGCAGTCTTGTTTTCGGCAACCGGCTCCAACTGTCCATAACCAAATGGTTGGACCAGGCGGTTGAGCGGCATCTTGTACTTGCTGATGATGTAATAAATGACAGCATTCGCGCGTCGCTCGCTCAGGTCGATATTCCGCTGCGAGTTGCCGGTCGTGTCGGCATAACCGATCACAGCCATCACCCAGCCTTTCGTGTCCTGGGTCTTTACCCACGCTGCGGCATTGTCGATCTCCGCTTTGGCTTTCGGCCCCAGGGTCGCGCTTCCGGTCGGGAAAAGAACCGTAATCGTCTTGATGGGATCGAAGTCGTCGAGCCCATTGATTCGATTATTGGCGTAATCCGCTGTGGACTGTGCTTTTTTCGCTGCTTCGGCGGCGGCATCCGCTGCTGCCTGCGCTTGCTGCGTCAGAGCCCGATTTTCCTCGAT
The DNA here is from genome assembly GCA_046733695.1 of Acidobacteriota bacterium. Classification (GTDB taxonomy): domain Bacteria; phylum Acidobacteriota; class Blastocatellia; order Pyrinomonadales; family Pyrinomonadaceae; genus PSRF01. The sequence continues at coordinate 1,972 of JBKPPU010000029.1, read as the reverse complement.
CTGACCAGCCAGCCGTTCCTGCTCCGCCTGTTGCTGTTTGAGCTTTTCATTTATTTCCGCTTCGGCCGGATCGAGGGTGGCCTTCAGTGCCTGCGCGGTTCGTAAATCCTGCTCGTCGAAACGGATCTTGTCGGCCACGATTGCACCATCGGTGTTTCGGGTGCCGTCGACCTCGAGTCGCAGGCCGCGCAGGATATAGCTCGCGGCGTATTCCTTCGAGCCCCGGAGAACGCCCTTCTTGTGGCTCTTCACTTCGGTATTCTCGGTCAAGTGAACCGTTGTTTGCGGGCCGCCTGTGGTTTCGGACATGGTGAACGAATCGGGTTCGCGTTTAATCACGACACCCTTCATTTTCTTGACCTGTTCCTGGGGTTCTGGACGAACCGTCTTTGTAACCCAAGATCCCGCGGCATACGCATTACCAGCGCCGGCCGACACGAGAACGAAGGCGACTGTCATCAGTCTCAGAACTCTGTTGCTGCTAATTCTCATTAGTCTGGCTCCTTGTTTGTTTTGGGGTTAAGTCAGCCTTCTATTCTTCGAGCAACGCAGTTACACGCTGCATAGCGCGTTCTGCACTTGCCAGCCCTGAAGGGCCGACCTGCTTGTTAGCGTGGGAATCGTACCGAGGCGCTGTGGCTGGCAACACTGTTAATTCTGACAGTGTTTGCGAGAATGACGGCTCAATAGGATGCGTTCAACTCCGATGTCCAGAACCGATAAAACGATCAAAATCATAAAGCGCGAGCAGCGACAACTTCCCGCATGTGAGCAGGCAATACCGGAGTGTGAATTGAAGAGTGAGAGTCAAACACGGCGGGAAATGCTACAGACAATCAATGAGTGGATCGACGAACTAAGGGAACGAAAGAAGACGGCGATCCTCAGTTTTTGAGGATTAAGCCCCGGGTGTAAAGCGGCCGACGACAGCAGTGATGTTATCTGTGCCACCGGCTCCGAGCGCCAGATCAACCAGACTGTCACAAGCGGCTTGAGCCGAAGGCGCCTCACGCAACACACTCGCGATAAGCTCATCATCAACCATCTCAGTTAATCCATCCGTGCAAAGCAGGAGCTGGTCGCCAGGCTGTAATCTGAAGCGCTGTACCTGAGGCTCTATACGTTCGTCGAGAGAACCAATCGCAGCAGTCAGCACGTGTCTCATCGATCGCGGAGCGGGGTCGTCGGAATTGGCGACGCCCGCGTCAATCAGCATCTGGGCAAGGGTATGGTCCCGCGTCAATTGCCTGAAAATATCTCCACGCAGCAGGTACGCGCGTGAATCACCCACATGACCCAGCACGAGGTCGTTTCCGAGTGTGCCGGCAACCGTGAGGGTGGTTCCCATTCCGGAAAGCGTGTGGTCGTCGTGGGCTTCTTGTTTCAAAGTCCGGTCGATATCGTAAAAGCGCCTCGTCATGCGCTCAAAAACGGTTTTGACGTCTTTATTTCGTTTGAGTGCGAGGGTCCAGTCGGACGTATCGACGAGAAGTTCTATCAGCTTGCAGATCGCCATGCGACTCGCAACATCTCCGGCCGCCATGCCACCCATACCGTCGGCCACCAGGAATCCATAACCGGTGATCGAATAGTCTTCTTCTACAAAATAATCTTCGAGGTTTGTCGCAAGTTTTTCCAGGGAGCGGCCAAACCGCATCAAAAAGTAACTGTCTTCATTATTATCTCTGACGTGACCCTGATGTGTAGCTGCAGCAACTTCGCCTTCCAAAGGAACCCAGCTCTCGCTGAGTACATCGCTCAGATCTCGTCTCAACTCATTGTGACTATTCATTCGTAGCCTCCGGCGATGCGTCTTTCAAGAAGAAACTAGCAGGAAAGAACCTGACCGCGCTTCGTTCCCCAAGCATTAACCGCTTCAAAAACGCGGCCAGGACAAAAGGTGTTCTTGTGAACAGGAACGGAACACCTTGAGACCAAACGCGCCCGCTGCTGACTGGCGTCCGTCCTCAAG
>JBKPPU010000028.1:0-20132 GCA_046733695.1 Acidobacteriota bacterium | reverse complement strand
GTTATCGATAGCGCGAGATTGGGCCAAAGCGGCGCCAGGCCGCCGCACTCCAAGGTGACGCTCGGAATAAACAGATATGTTTGACGCCGATCAAATACACCAGCGGTGGCTTGAAGCACTTATCGCACAGTTGGGCGCCTTTGCCGGCACAGTGCATGTGCAGCGCGGCGACGATCTATACCTGACGGCGGCGCATAACATCCCGCCGAACGTGATCGCGATCGTGGCCCACGTTCCACATGGCAAGGGGATGGCGGGTGTGGCCCAGGTGAAGAGGCAACCGGTCCAAACCTGCAATCTGCAATCGGATGAAACGGGAAACATCAAGCCTGGCGCGAAAGCTGTCGACGCGCAAGCAGCCATTGCGTTGCCGGTGCTCGACGAAACCGGCGCCGTGCGCGCCGTCGTCGGTATCGCATGGACCAAGGAGGGCGAGATCGGGACAGACGAATCGGATTCAATGATGAAGATGGCGGCGACGCTGCCGTAATAACGACCAACTCACAGTAGAAGGAGCCTCCAATGAGCGTACTCTCTTTCCCTCGCATCTATTTCAAGGGTTTCATGGAATGGGACCCATGCACTTTTAACAACAACGACTGGGCGCAGTTCGTGACATACGATCCCACTAAAGTAGCTCTGAACTGGAACTTCCTGTCTTCACAGGGACCGCAGGTTCCTCCGGGTATCACGCCTGACAACTTCACGACGACGTTTCGCCCGTGGGCGATCGCGCTGCAGCCGGATACTGTTGATGCGCCACCGGGGCCGCGACTGCCCGCCGAGTGGAACATGTTCGGCACACACGGCGTCTCGTTCGTGCAGTACCAGGACATGGTTACCACGATCACCGGCGGCGACGTTGGATACGGTCAGCCGGTGACAAGCGATCCAATTATCGGCACGCCGGTTGGCATCGGCGGAGACGGCGGCAATGGTCCGGGACGCCTCGTCGATACAAACCCTGTTTCGCCCTGGTCCAGTCAGATCTATTTTGGACAATTCCGATTTGGCGACGGAAGCTACAATACCAGTGGACCCCGCGTCTACAGGATGCACTCGCGGTGGTTGAATCCGGCGCGCATCTACAGCACGGATCAATCTCTCACCGCGCCGGCATCCAGTATCGGTGTCTGCTTTCAGACATGTATTCCGTTCAATTTGGTCTCGTGGCCTTCCGGAAGCGATTCATCGCTGATTAACGCACTCAAGAAGGAGGCCGCTAAACCGGGTGCGCTCGGTATCATGATCCGCTTCACTGGTTACGTGAATCTATATTTCATGAACGGCATCCTGAACGGCACGACTGCGCAGCCGCGAGATTACGAGTCGTTGGCTGCAGCTCTGGCATCTGCATGGAACGCGTGGAACACAAGCGGCGACACTTCGCAGTTCTTTTCCAATCCGTGCTATAGCCACGTTGTCGGTGTCATCGGTGTTTGGAATGATGGTGAGCTCGCGAGTGTGCCCGGCGGACGTTGCCTGCAGTTCTCCACACCCGTTGCGCCGGTAGGCTTACCGCCTGCACCGATCACGCCGGTCCAGTTACCAGTCAGGGTTGCAGGTCACGAATTAAAGACTACTGCGGTTAAATCTGCGGGAGATCCCGTTCCGCTCGGCCCGGGCGCGGTAAACGTTGACTACGATGCCGGCTTGATTTCCCTCGACTTCAGTGGCGTGATACCCGAACTCGGTGTGCCGGGATCGTGGCCGTCGACTCTTACGAAAGCTGACTTCGGCTCCCTCAGTATCGGTGTAATGACGAACGGAAGCTTCACTCAGATTACAACGATTGACTACACCCAATACCAGCAGCCGGCGTACGAAGCGAAAGCCGGCATTATCGACATCCAATTCCCAAACTCCGAGAAGGGCAGGGATTCCAATACCGGCAAGCTCTTGCTAGGCGGTTCGCTCGCGATTCAGGTGCAAGGTAGTACGGCGTTGCTGGAACAGTCTTTCACTGCGGAGACTGACACGCGCGGCATCTACCTCGACCAAAATCAACAGACAGAGTTCCAGGTTCAGGTTTGTCAAATGGGGACACCCGCAGCAGGCGTCAACTTGCTGGTGGCGAGATATGATTCGGGTCTGAATCTGATCCAGTCAACTTGTTCACCATTCGTGGATTTCACCAATGGTCAACAGAAGAGTGTTTCGGTACCGGGTTCTAATCCGCCGGTCTCAGCCAATGTCGCCGTTTTCCAAACCGATCAGAACGGTATTGCAACTGTCGGTATCGCGGCGCAGAATCCCGGTTTCCCGGTCCTTGGCTTCTTTCCGTTTTCCGGCGACACGCTACCGCAACCCGCTGCTTCCTACTCATTCATTGATAGTGCGTTTTACACCACTGTTCGCGTGCTGCCTTTCGACGATCAGGTGCCGCAGGCGTTTGTTGATCTATGGAACAGCTCGACGGATCCGGAACAGGCGTGGGAGTTTGTGTATAAGGAAATCCTGTATGTCTACGACATGCTTTTCAACGTGATGTTGAAGTTTGTAAACCTTGGTAGCCGGGTAGCAGTAGAGAGCAACCTCTCGTCGATCTGGACCGCAATCGCAGCAGACGCGGCCCTCGAGAGCACCTTCGCGATGCCAATCACACGTGATATGTCATCGGGCAAACGTCTCGCGCTGCAACTCTGGATTTACCTGGTTGCTAACCATTACAACGTGCCGGAGTTCAACGTGTATTCGATTCCAGTGGGATGGGTTCCACCGCATAAGAAGGCTGCATTTGGAAAGACCACTAAGCCACACAGTTACTAATGGAGAGATGAGCGATGAGTCTGTTTCAATTTCCGCGTATCAATTTCAAAGGGACGATCCAGTTAAACCCCGGTACTGCGAATAACGACGACTATGGGAACTTCGCTGCGTTGCCGAGCTCGTGGGGACCACTCGCCGGGCAGCCTCTCGCTTTGATCGATTCGAAACTTGTTAAGGCGCGGACCTATGGAATGTCTGACGATGCCTTCATGGCCTGGGTGCAGAAAGCGCAAACATTCGACGTCGTGGGCCAACCCGGTCAGACGCGGCAGATCATTCCCGCCGAGTGGAATTATTACGGCGGAATGGATATGACCATGGGCACGACGCAGGTCATCGGTGTCCAAACAGGGCCCGGAGAGATTTACACCACCGGCAACAGCGATGTGCCACTTACGAATTTGCTGGGCGCCAGTCTTATTTTTGAGAACGGCCACATTACCGACGTCAACTCTGAAGGCTCACCACCGGCGACTCAGTTTTTTCTCGACGGAGTTTCATTAGCCAAAGATGGAACGACTTTTATAAGTGGACCAGCATCCAAGGGCGCCTGCCAATGGTTGAACTTTTACCGGAACGTGAACCTCACTGCTGATGGTGGTGCAGGAGGCTACGTCTATCACGTCATTCGGAAGGATCAATCGGCGAAATTTGGCATTCCCGGATTTGAGGATCCGAGAATTGTTGGCGCCATTCTTCGCTACTACCTGTTTCGTTTCCAGGCGACCGTCCGTGGGAACGATAAGATCGAAGCCCTTTATAAGCAGGGGAAAACGAATCCAGGCAATCTTGAAATCGTCGGGACCATCGCGCCCTTGTATGACGACGAGCACATTCTGACGACGCCGACCGGAAGGCTGATGGTCTGTAATCAAACTCCGATCGCGACGCCGGTGGGCTCGCAGAATAATGGCAACAACGGCCTAATCGCGCTGGCGCCGGCAGTGCTACAGGCGAACCAGAACATTGTGTCGGCCGACTTCGTCGGCACGTTCCCTGACAATTATCAGCCTGGACCACAGCCGTCGAATTCGAAGTACGATTTCGGCAGCGTGTCGCTCGTCGTTTACAACGGGTCCACGAGTGTGAGTGTTGGCGAAGTTGATTACGCAAAGACCGGAGCGGGAGATCAGAAAGGTTGGATCTTCGACTTCGACATCACTTCGAACGCCGAGGCTCAACAAGTGTTAGGAAGTCCGGGAGCGAAGTTCAGACTTGTTAACTCTAGTTTGGGAGTTGTTCTCGATGAAACAGACTACTACTTTGTTTCCAATCAACAGGGAATTTATGCGGAGCAACATGGAACGGGCTCACAGTTTCTGAATCAAGGCACGTGTGAGCCGGCGACGTTTTCGGTTTTCCAGTTCGGTAAGGAGCTTTTTGCCGATGCTTGTCCGGCAGTCACGGTGTGGCAGTATCGATCCATCCCGCTGCAAGCGCCCGGCAATGCCGAACCGATCTCAAACAATCACAAGCCTGGTCAGCCCATCGTCATCGATACCAGCCAGCCCGGCAATTTCCTGCTGACGTTTTCTATCAACGACGTGGCGAATCCGGGTCCGGCTAACTATCCGCCACAGAGTTACGGCACGTTTATGAATCCGCCGTTCATTACAAATGCGCCGGGCATCAGCCTTCGCATTCTGCCGAATGATGAGGATTTCAGTCAGTATTATGAAAACCCGGATGCTGAAGAGTCACAACTCAAAGGCAATGACTTGCTGACTTTCGATGTGGTTTATGACAAGGTTCTGCGCGTTTACTACCTGCTCTATCCGGTAATGATTCCGATTGTTCGGCTGAACTCAGAGGACGACGTGCGTGATCACGCGGAAGGGGTGATACGGACAACGGAACCATCGCTCTGGATGAACATCCACTTCATGCCGCGCACACGCGACATGTCCTCCAGCCGCACCAAACTCCTGCGCGCCTGGTGCCGCAAGTTTTTACCTCCTAAGAAGTAGCTTGGACAGGGTCAGAACCACCTTGCGGTAGCGGGTGGGCGCCGTAGGCTGCAATCGAAAAACGCTGCGCGGCACCCACCCGCTACCGTGAGGTGGTTCTGACCCTGTCCAAGCGGCTAGACTTAGGCACGAGTCAGTCGTAAGGATCCAAGAACTAATTCGAGGAGAAAGCTATGCGTGAAGCTCAACGCCTTTTATTAATCATCGCAGTTATCTTGTTGTCCTTGTCTTCGGTGGCCAACGCGCAGTCAGGCCTGTCGCCTGAGCTGCGGGACAAGATCGATAAAGTGGCCGCTGATGCGTTGGCGAAGTCAGGTGTGCCAAGTGCTTCGATCGCCGTGGTGAGAGATGGAAAGATCGTATACCTGAAGGCTTATGGTTCGGCGCGACTCGAGCCAAACACACCTGCAACGTCCGGGATGCGATACAGCATCGGTTCTATCAGTAAACAGTTCACGGCAGCGGCGATGTTGCTGTTGCAGGAGCAGGGAAAGCTGTCGCTCGACGACAAGGTAGCGAAGTATATTCCCGATCTGACGCGAGCAAATGAAGTGACGATCAGGCAGCTGTTGTCGCACACGTCCGGCTACCAGGATTACTGGCCACAGGACTATGTCATGCCGATGATGCTGCTGCCCGTGACCTCCGCGAAGATCCTCGACATGTGGGCACGCAAGCCCCTGGATTTCGATCCGGGGACGAAGTGGCAATACAGCAACACAAACTATGTCATCGCCGGCGTGATCATCGAAAAGGTCAGTGGCAAACCGCTGCTGCAGTTCCTTAAGGAAAAAGTTTTCTCGCCGCTCGAAATGGCAAGCGTGGCCAATATCGACGAAAAGAAGTTGGGCGATACAGATCCGACCGGATACATGCGTTATGCGCTCGGGCCATTGCGAGTGGCGCCCAAGGAGGGACCAGGCTGGCTCTTTGCGGCGGGCGAGCTGGCGATGACGGCTGAGGATCTCGCGAAGTGGAATATTTCCATCATGGACCAGAAGCTCCTGCGACCAGCTTCATATCGAGAGCTGGAACGTGAGGCACAACTCAACAACGGCATGGGCACTCGTTATGGACTCGGCGTGAGCCTGGCGACGGAAGCCGGACATCGGGCAGTCTCACACGGCGGCGAAGTTTCGGGATTTGTGTCGGAGAGCATTGTGTTCCCGGACGATCGAGTCTCCGTAGTGGCGCTAACAAATCAGGATGCCTCTTCGGCGGCTGACGATATTGCCCACGGCATCGTTCCGTTACTCTTTGAAACAAATGATCCGGCAACGCCTCAGAAATTAGAACAGGCAAAAAAGATTTTTGATGGACTGCAGCACGGCAAGATCGACCGCTCGCTATTCAGTGACAATGCCAACGCTTATTTCAGTGACCAGGCGTTGCAGGACTTTGCGACTGGCTTGTCCCCGCTCGGTACACCGAAACAGTTCATGCAGGTTCGACAAGGACTGCGCGGTGGAATGATATTGCGAGTCTACTTACTGCGTTTCGAGAAACAGACGCTACGCGCGTGGTCGTACGAATTGCCCAATGGCAAATTGGAGCAGTTCCAAATCGCTGTGCAGAATTAGTCCGCTGAGCAACTGAAGGTCTGCATTAGGTGTCAAAGCTGTTGATTCCTTAAAGCGAGCCGGGAGGGGAGGTTTCAGCAATGACTCTCGAACGGTTTCCAATTCTATTTTTCCTTACTTGCATCCTGTTGGTGACAATTCCGATCACCGGGCAAACCACTGCATCAGATCCGATCAAGGCTCGAACCGCCCCAGACAAAACTCCTGTCGTCTACGAGTGCTGGCCTCATTCGGGCTCGGCCAATTCGGTGATCGAGCTCAAGGGACTCCGGCTCGGACCTGGTGAGCCGGAGACCGCCAAAGCCTTCGTCATTCAAAACGGAATGGAAATACCAGCACGCACTGGCGGTGGCTCCTCCGTCACAAACGATAGTCAGAACGGACAGCAGACGCTCGAGGTGATCCTTCCGGAGGAAGTTGTGCCTGGGCCCGCGCAGATAGTTGCAGAGCGATATGGTGTTCGCACTGCTCCTGTGACAATCACCATCACAGAATGGACGGTGCCCATTATCAAGCAAATAACACCTACGGCCGGCCCACCGGACACAGTTGTCGAGATCGAGTGCTACAATTTTCATATCAACGATGAGATCGAGATAACCGATGGTGAGGGACGTAAGGTGAAGAGTTACCAATCGGGTGGCTCGGCGTACGGGACATCGATCGTCGTCCCAAAAGACTTTCCAGACGGTGTGTTGAGGATCCGCATCGGCAGTCGGAAGGGTGGAAAAAACCAGTTCACGCCGCCGGTGGAGTTTATGGTGACTGAGGAGCCGTTAACGGTCCAGCTTATTCCACAATGGATGCAACCAGTTGCTCCTGGACAGTGGTTCCACTTCGTGGCTTCGAGTCTGCAGCCGGTGTATACCTCTGAACAAACTGAAGTCTCTTTTAAACAAGCGGGACGGGAAATCATGGTGAATGTGCCGCGCGTGCTACGTGCACGAGTGGAAGTTCCCGTCGCACTCTCGCCGGGCGAAGTGCAGGTACAGGTACGGACCTGGCGCACCGGACGATCGTCGCCCTGGTCCACACCGGTTACTCTTAAGTTATTAGATAAACCTTTGCCGCCCTATGTGCAGGCTCTTCGACTCGAGAAGAGCAGTTGGATGGCGATGATTCCTGGTCCGGATCGAGCAAAAAAGTTCAATGCTGCCCCAGGCGATTTAATCGTAATGAACGGCACATATCCGGTGGCCGGCCCCGATAAGCTGAAGGTCTTGTTGGTGAGGTCAGGGGAGGCGTTGGAATTGCCGGTGACTGAGTTGAATGAAAAAGCTGACTGGTTTAATGAGATCACCGTAAGGCTACCGGCCGACATCGGCAGCGGCAATTGGGAAATGATTATCCGCGCAAGTGACGGCACTGAGCACCACATACCGATTCCGATTAATATTACGTCGAGGTAGCAATCAGTTAGACAGGATTGCAGGATGTAACAGGATTAACAAGATGAATCCCGTTCATCCTGAGACATCTTGTAAATCCTGTCCCTTGTCCTCAACTTCTGCCTTCACGTATCCTTCCTTAACGTTCACTTGAACCTCTGTCGTTAGTCAAAATTTATGTTAACTAATCAATCTGTACTTGAAGCCTCAGCATCACTGCGAGCGGTCATATCCGCTGCCACCACCGGTTTGGTCGAGCGTGAAGCCCTGGTTGAGATGATTGCGCTTTCTGCCGTCGCCGAGGAGCACGTACTTGTGATTGGACCACCGGGAACCGCAAAGAGCGAAGCGGTAAGACGAATTGCACGCGCAACAGGTGGCCAGTACTTTGAGTATCTGCTTGGTCGCTTCACCGAGCCGAGCGAGATCTTTGGTCCGGTCGATCTTCACAAGCTAAAGGACGGCCTCGTCGAAACAGACACGCTGGGCATGTTGCCTGAGGCTGACATCGCTTTTCTCGACGAGATTTTTCAGGGGTCGACGGCAATTCTGAACACACTGCTCGGCATTCTAAACGAGCGCGTGTTTCGTCGCGGCCACACTAATGTGAAATGTCCACTACGTGTTTGTGTCGGTGCGTCAAACAGTTTGCCCGAAGATACCGCGCTCGCGGCCTTTGCCGATCGCTTTCTCGTGCGTTGCTTCGTTGACCCGATTCCGGATCCGATGCTGGAGCAATTGCTCGAGAGTGGTTGGTCACTCAACCAGACGCCAGGTCTATTGACGCCCGGACTGAACGACATCGAAGTGTTAACCGTTGCCGCGCGTAAATCTGACATGTCAGGTGTCCGACAGCATATCGCTCAGGCTATTCGTACGTTGCGTGGCGCTGGAATCACTCTTACTGACCGGCGCGCAGTAAGAGCGCAAAAGTTGATTGCTGCTGCCGCGTTGATGGCTGGACGCGATAAACCAACCGAGGCAGATCTTTGGCCCCTCATCTTTGTTCTGCCGACGCGTGAACAGCAAAGTCTCGGTCGCGACAGTTTGCGCGATCTGTTGTCGGCAACAGAGAACGCAACCTTGCCGGTCGCCGCGGAAGAAGCGTCACTGGGTCCACTTGCGCGCGCGACCAGAGTGGCTCAAACCGCACGGCAAGTTCTTGACACTCGGCCCGACAAAGCTGATGGAGAACAAAACCGCGCATGGCGATTGCAACTCGAAGGAATCGCCAGGGAGATCGACGCCGGCTTCACACCCGAGCAAATGCCCGCCGAATTGGTCGAATTGCGTGTTCGTATTATTGAGGTGTTGGGACAATCAAGCTAGCAACAGAGAACCCGCTTATCGAAGTCACATGGCGGCCGCGAATTACTCCACTCCCAGTCGTCGGAGCAGCCGCGCGTGGTACAGTTGCGACCAGCCTCGCCCATCGTCTGCTGCGCGATCGCGATTCTCTTTCAAATTACAGAGGTGTGGGTGCGCCGGGACTGCTGGTTATTCTTGGCGAAGAGGAGCTACTACCGTGGGTCGACGGTATCGTCTATCTCGGACACGATCCTCAATCTCCGTCTTTGTTTTTCCCAACAACTCTTGAGCCGTCCGTTCCAGCGGCGCTTCTGGAAAGATCTGTGGCGATGGTTCACAGCCAACGTGGTCCGTGTGCGTTGTTGCTCGACCCGCCTTCAGTTGTTCCGCTCGCAGAGGCTCGCACCATTGCGCGCGACTCACTCATCAAATGGCTGGAGTCTGATCTATGAACCTTCCGCCATCGCTGTCACAATGGGCCGAATACCTCAAAATCTTTCCCGACGAAATAAGTGTGGCGCTTGGTCCAATCATTCAGCGCGTTTCTATGCTGATCGGTTCGCTACACCCACAACTCAATCAGCGAGAAGGCGAACCGGATGGGTTTGATGGACTCAACCGGCGCGGAACTTACGAAAGGCTTTTACTATCCGAATGGATGCTCGCAGATGAACTTGAACATGAGTTTATGCGACGCGCCGTGATGGGTGAACACCTTTTTCTCAATCGGGCCCATTCATCACCGGCTGGGACGAGAGCATCGCTGGCGCTATTCGATGCCGGCCCAAGTCAGCTCGGCTCACCACGCATTGCTCACATTGCGGCGTTGCTCGTTCTAGCCACCCGCGCCGATTCGACCGGTTCGACATTTTCCTGGGGAGTGTTGCAGCATCCGGAAACATCGCTCTATCGCGACGTTAATGAACGGAACGTCATGACTCTCCTCGGAGCGCGAGGTGCTTGCGAAGTTAGTGACAGTGAAGTACACGCGTGGGAGAAGCAGCTTGCGACCTGGACTGGACTCGACGACGTTTGGCTAATCGGCGGAAAGCGACTATCGCGAATTCAAACCGAAAGACGATCGTCGAGACTGTATGTTGAGGACGTAATTGCTCCAGGTAAACGTGAACTCACGCTGTCGTGCAGTAGCGCCTCCGGATTATCGTCCGAAGTAACACTCGAGCTGCCTGCAAACAACATTAGTACGCGTCTGCTGCGGGATCCGTTTGAAGTTGCTGTTCCTCAGATCCAAAAGACGCCGGCTTCGATCTACACGGGTTCCAGTCTCCACTTCGATATGACAGGTACGAAGCTCTACACACGAACAGCGAAATGGGGCGTTACGGCTTTCAATGTTCCCAACTCACCGCGAGCGGGCGCTGGACGACCGAAGAGTTATCACATGCGCAAATGGCAACCGGTCTGTGCGGCGGGAAGAGTCGGTCGGGCGATCGCTTTGATCTCGCCTGAAGATCGTGTCGTACATCTCGAGTACTGCAAGCAAGCACCGATCAAACTCCCGGCTGGTATTTACGCAGGCTACCACCACTGTCCTGTCTTCTTCACAACTTCAGCAGATGATGGTCCACTGATGCCCTGCTTTTCTTTGCCATGGGAAGGAGGAATGGCTGCCATTGACGGGGCGGGCTCATTGTTTCGGTTTTTGCCTCTGGAAGACGAAATTAAGTTTCATGGCTCGAGGCGATTGTCAGGGACAGTACAGCTGATTGCTACCGACGTTCTTGCGGTCAACATTGTGAATGATTTTCTTGTGTACGTCGGCCGTGAATGGCCTGACAACGAGTTGCGCATCGTGGCACTTGGAAAGGAATTTTCCAGGAGAAGAAGATTAGATGAAAAGCCCCATCGTGCTTTCTTTGGACCACCACCAAGATTTCCATACAAAGAGGTTCCACACTCGCAGTTTGGACTAATCGCGCTAGAAGCAAAGTCTCAGTGGGTTGTAATTACCGATACAGGGCAGAAGGCGCTGGTTGAGCCAAAGGGGAAGGGGGTGAAAGTAATAGGAGTCCTGGTGGAAGAGCGTAGTGATGGTGAGCCCGGTTTGCTTGCACTCCAGGACGATCTGCGAACGGTAACCCATAATGGACCTGGTCGGCGAAGCGAAATTTTCTACGCGCACGCACCAGTTGAGCACATTGCCTTTTGCCAACGAGCACCCTACATAGCTTACTCAACGGTCGATGGTGAAGTCGTGATCTATTCAGTGCGGCACGGTGCAGATGTTTGTCGCTATCTTCGGGAGGGCCAGAAATGACAGTACGCCCACGCAAGATTGCGCACAAAGGTCGGGTTGATGCCGCTGGTTTCGTATTCAACACGGATCTGCTCGGAGTCGCAGAAATCCGAAAGCGAATTCTCACGCTTTGGGACACAGGAGTGCAGGTCTTTTCTGATGGCCAGGACCATTTCGTTCGTTTGCGATTAAGCGTCCGAGTCGACTGTAGACATTCCGTTGCGACACCGTTGGTTCAGATCGAGAGTGTGTTGTCGGCAATGCCGTTGTCTCCGGACGAGCTTGAGATGCTGCAGGCTCCGTCTCATTCAGTTGTCTTGTCAAAAGCCGGCGTTGCGTACGTCAAGACGCTGAGTTCAGCGAGTGCTGAATCCCCTGAGAGCTGGCTCGATGTTGCAGCTTTCGCAGTTGTGAAAGTGAAGTCGCTGGGTGCGGCTTTTTCGGAACCGAAGGTACTGGCCGAGCCGCAACCTTTCGAGGCACGGGACAAGCTCGATGGTGTACCTGCGGAAGCTTCAGAAGTTCGCGAAGTAATAGCGGCGATTAAATCGGTTGCATCCGGTAAGCAGTTTGGTGATGCGAGTGGTGCGGAGGCGCTGCGCAGTTGGTTTGGAGGATTGCTCGGTTGGATTGCATCAGAGCTGGGGAACCTTTTACGAGGACAAAACTCGGCAACGTTGGGTATCACAGCCGAGCGTCGTACCAGCAGCGATCAAGGAAGACTGTCGAAGTGGCTCAATCGTGTTGCAATGCGGCTATTACATGTTTCACGTCTCTCACGATTACTGGGACGCCGGCAGGCTGAGTATCTCGGCAAGATGATGGAGATGTTCGAGCGCGGCGATCTCAACGAAGCACTCAAACATGCGATCCCTCTCAGTGATCTTTCATCATTGCAACAGCAACCAGCGTTCGGAGTGCCGTCGCCGAGAGATAGTCTTTCGATTCGCCCGTGGCAAGGAGTGAGTTCCAAGACTATCGGGCTCCAAAGCAGTTTTATGAGCCATCTTCAACAGCTATACCGCTCGACGTTCGAGCGGTTGGTGGCCCAAAAGCGCATCGAAGAAGCCGCGTTTGTCCTGGCTGAACTGCTGCGAGCGAATGAAGAAGCCGTTGCCTTTCTCGAAAGACAAGGCAAACTAACACTTGCCGCGGAACTGGCGGAAGCGCGTGAGTTGGCGCCCGGGATAGTAGTGCGTCAATGGTTTATCGCCGGCGACATTAAGAGAGCCGTTGGGATTGCTCGAAAAAAACGGGCGTTTGCTGATGCCGTGTTGCGACTTGAAAAGACACACAAGCAAGAGGCAGAGAAACTACGATTGGTCTGGGCCGGCTCGTTAGCCGACGGAGGCAATTACGCTGGTGCAGTTGATGTCATTTGGCCCATTCAGTCTGAACGCGCGAGAGCACGTGAGTGGATGGATCGAGCTATTGAGACTGGCGGCCCAGTCGCCGGTCGCATGCTCGCACGCAAGGTGACAATTGTTCCCGAGGACTTCGACGACATACGCCGTCGAGCACTGACGTTTCTGGAAGATGAAGGTTTCGAGCAACAGGAAACCCGCGCATCGTTCGCGCAGGCGCTCTCGGCTGGAGAAAACACCACGGAAGCGCGGACGTTAGCGCGTGTCACTGCACGTGCGATTTTGCGCGATGCAGGACAAAACACCAGTTCAGTGACTAATAAGGACTTCAATCGCCTCATCAACTTCGCGAGCGATGGGCCGTTGCGAACAGACGTGCCGCCATTTCCAGTCGAGCGCGACCAGCCCGTTGACCGGCTGTTTACACTCGCTTGTGCGGCCGCGGATTGTGGCTCTATGCCCGTGCATGATGCAGTGCTTCTGCCAAACGGACGCATGCTAGTCGCACTCGGAGAGGTTGGGGCGAGGCTCTTAACACCTGACAGTCGCACAGTCACACACTTCGATCAACCTGCAGAAAAGTTGGTGATTTCAGATAACGGCGATCGTGCCATTGCACTCGCGCGTCGTGGAGAAGTGTGGCGACTCACGCGTCTCAATCTGATCGACTGGCGGTATGAAGAGTGGTGCGACGCACAGCTCGATGCGTTTGCTCCAAACTACGATGGCAGTCTCTGGTTTGTCGGTTCCAAAGCGGATTTTTATGCCATCGACGCTCACTCAAAAAGTTTTGAGGCGTTCTGGCGAGTCCCGGATGTGGGGAATAGGGTTTTCAGCGTCGCCCGTTCTGAATCGTCGTGCAGTTTTCTTACCACTTCGAAAGAGTCGCCGGGCCTGGAGCTGTGGGGTTATCTGCTTCCATTATTAACTTTGCGGTATCGCACCCAGCTACCGTTTAAGCCCGGGACCGTTGTTTGGATGAATCCCTGCCATGCGGTATCAGCCGAAGGTGTTTATGTGGACCAATCGCTTTACTTCACGGCAGACCCCAGTGACGCCGGAGATACGACGATTAAGCCGCTGCCGTCTCTCAGCTTGCGTGTGTTTGCACGGGAAGTACAGAAGTTCGAATTTACCATCGGTGATGATTCGTGTGTGCCATTGGTACCTGAAGTTCTCGGTCGAAGAATAGTTTCACCGGTGCTTGATAAAGACGTTCTCAGAGTGCGCGTCTTTGATATTCAATCAAAGGACGGTGCGGCTCAACTGTTCTTATCCGGCGCAACCCAACTATCAACCAGACTAACGGAAACTACCCTCACCGTCACAGACGATCTCGGCCGCGTGATCATCATCGATCTACGCCGCAACTGCCTGGTCCGCAACTTCCGCATTTAGAAGCCACAAAGAGGCACAAAAAGCACAAAACGATTCTTCTTGATTGTGTGCCTATGTGCCTCTCTGTAGGAATCATGGTTAAACCGTTACTGTGAACGACTGATGGACCCTGTTCCAGTAAACGGGGCTGCTGCAACTAACGATGTTTCGCTTCCATGCCGTTAATTGGATCAGGTAGCAACACGTCCTTGGAAACACCAACGAGGCATTGGGAATGACGAGTTTCATTTGTCCCCCCTGCCATGTCGGCCTACTTGCACCGGGCTGAGACATCGCATCGGCATACGTCGGTCCAGGTTGAACTCCACCTACCGCCGCCACCGGCGAAGCAAAATCAAACAAGCTACGCTCATTACTATCACCCCACATAATCCTCAGGTCATAGCTGCCCAAGTGACCGTCGGGATCGGTGCAGAAGAAATTGATCTCGAGCGGTGTGCCACGTACCAGCGTTTCTGCACCGCACGGTTCAATCTCCGTCGCCCCGAGCTTGATGGAGGTGATTCCGCAATCGGGCTCGGTCGTGTCGATGTGAACACTCCCCGGCACACCCGGTCCGACAATGCGGTTATCGATACGCAAAACGATGAGATTGTTTTCCGCATGATCGCCACAGCCCTTTAACACAACTCCGGGATCCGTCGGGTCTGGTCCACCACCAGGCAACGCTTTGTAGCCACGAACACGGAAGTCGTATGTGCCATCAGGAAAGTTTCCTGAAGTCTGAATCTGCGCGAGTTCGTTAACGTTCATGAACCAGACTCGCCCATTCGCAACGTTGCCCCAACTTGAAGGCGCCGGCAGCGGATGAGTTTGCTCGTAGTGTTGGCGACTTTCGTAAACCAACTTGGTACCCAGGGGTACCAGAGGAAAGCCCGGATAGAACCACTGGTTAGGCCAGACGTGACCTGGGCTCGAGTCGAAGTAACCACGCGTGAAGCCACTCAAAGCAGCGGGTGGCACTGAAGTCCACGCAGTTGGAGGCGCAGCGTGATCCTTATATTCGATCTCGTAGTAGGCTGTCTGTGGATGGGTACCCAGTTGGCCCCAAATCGAAATGCCTTCAGAGAAGGGGTTGTCACTGGTGCCAGGATTGGCATAGCCGTCAGGTCCGGCGGGATGGGCCGAGTTGCCTCCGATGTTCCCGGAGATTATTCCCGGGTCGCCACAGACTCCCGTAATCAACGCACAATCACCCACTGGATCGGGATCAATGGGAGGAAGACAGCATGCTTGATCATTTGCTTTCAGGACTACGTTAAGGTTAGTGGGAATATCCCAGCGAGCCTGGAAGAAATTCTCGTTTACGATTACTTTGTCCTGGCCGCCGCCACAGTTCTGCGTTACGCGGAAAATAATGTCCGGCGAACAGTCGAGCCACGGCGTCCATGGAAACCACGGCCAAATGCGCAGGCGTTCCAGCTCCGGTACGAGTGGAAGCGCAGCGACGAGCCTGTCTCGCAGAGTAGGTATGGTAGTTGGATCGACTTTGGTAATCGCTTTGATCGGTGGTGGGATTGGGATCGACGGCGTTGCAAGTCCTCCTGGCAGCGGTAGCGGCCGGATCGGCACAGGAGGAAAATTACTCAGAGCGCCAAAGTCGAAAGAAACTTCAGGACTTGGTTCTTTAAACCGCAAGTCGGGGCGAAGTTTCAGGACGGGCCGAATCTTATCGACCAGTAATGGCTCAAGACTCCAGCGACGTAACTGCCACCACCACCACGGCCACCAACCACAGCACCAGGTGAACTTGATAGTGAAGTGCCCGTTCACGTCGGTGACCACGGTTGGACCAACCTGAGAGCTCGAGAGCCACCACCAAAAGAAGTCGACATCAAAGGCGCGCACTTCGGCGCCGGGAACCGGGTTACCAGTATCGGGACAAATAACGCGGCCCGTGATCGTAAAAGTGCGACACCAACCAAGCCAAAGAATCCACCACTGTGGAGTCACGACAAACGCCGGCAGCTTCAGCGTGGGCTTGTTGGCCCATTGAGCTGGATTGACTGCCGTCGTGAGGGTTTGAAAGTTAAAAATGTCCTGCTCTGAAACATTGTCGGGGCCAATAGCCAGGGTCACCGGTTGTCTGGCGTCAACGTCGAGCGTGACCTCGGCTTTGCCGCTTTTTACCGATACTACCTGAGAGACAACTTTGTCTCCTATCTTCGCAGCGACTCTTACTTTCTGCTGTCCCCGGTCGGAATCTTTAACTTGTGATACATCAAGCGGGATTACGAGTTTACTCATGGATACTCCTTCAAAGGTTCATTGTTGAGAGGGAGCGGCGCGGGTGTTCCGAGCCGCGTTATTCCTTCTGCGTGTTAATGGGAGTGCATGAAGGAATTTGACAGGTCAGTGCACGGGACGAATTCCCGGCACCGAGAGAAGAGAAGGGGCGTCGGCGCCGTGGACGCGCACACGCCGGACGCTCGGGGTGAAGTGATAGACCACCCCGCTAAGGGGTCCAGTAACGGTTAGCTCGCCTTGTCCTGAATATTCGAACTCGACTGGCGTCGTAATTCGGTATTGGTTCTCCGCTGGCGGAGTTGAGCCGATGTTGGACTGGCTATACGCAGTACGACCATTACCGCAGCATGACATTGTTTGATCTCCTTAATCGTTATGTTTTTGAATTGGCGTTTCGTGCCAGATTGCCGGAGGCGGAGGAGGTTGTTGTTCGCGGTCAGTTGCGCGTTGAAGCAGGATGGCGGCGCCCGACAAAGCGAGCCAGAGGAGCGCGCGGTCCAACCAGGTATCGCCCAGCAGCCAGCCGAGAGGAGCTGCGAACCAAAGACTCAGGCAATAGAAGCAGTCGAGCAGTTGACCAACGAAGCCACTACCAGCGAGCCTGCGTAAGTGTACGAAGATGTCGCCGGGTCCATCTTCGGACGAGAACAGGTGAGTGATACGCCAGACAGCCAGCACTGCAATCACGAACGTGATGAAAGACACGTCAAGGCGTATCGCCGGATTTACCAGCAACAACATTGAGAGCTATATCGCCTCCGGAAATGGAACTCGCGTTACTCGGGTCTGGACAGGGATGGTGTAAACAGGTTGGGGGCCATCCGACCCTTTCGCGTGAGCTGGTTGACTACCAGCATCGTTGATGGCGTGATGAGCAATCGTTGTTCCGCACGACTGTGGACCAATTTTGAGACCTAAGATCGTACAATGTCCACGTTAGTACACACTACCGTGCACTCAAGTACACAGAACGTACAAAAAATGCAACGACGTAGATTTATTCTTCAGGTGGCGGGTTTGGCTGCTTGCTTTTCACGAGCAAGGGCTCATCCCGGTGGGACACCGCAGCCGTATGGCCCAACGCCGTCTGCGCGCCAACTGCGCTGGCATGAGATGGAGTTCTACGGCTTCATCCATTTCACCATCAATACCTTCACCGACAAAGAATGGGGTTACGGCGACGAATCTCCTGCAACCTTCAACCCTACTGACTTTGACGCGGATCAAATCGTATCCACCGCAGCCGCAGCAGGAATGAAAGGCTTGATCCTCACCTGCAAACACCATGACGGATTCTGCCTGTGGCCGTCGAAATACACGGAGCACTCAGTCAAGAACAGCCCATGGCAAAATGGACGCGGCGACGTCGTGAAAGAGATCTCGGCCGCGTGTCGAAAACACAGGCTAAAGTTTGGCATCTATCTCTCACCCTGGGATCGCAACCACAAAGACTACGGTCGTCCCGAATACCTCACCTACTTTCGTAACCAGTTACAAGAACTCTTAACCTCATACGGTCCTGTTTTCGAAGTCTTCCTTGATGGCGCGAATGGCGGCGACGGGTATTACGGCGGCGCGCGTGAGACACGCAGGATCGATCGCGACAAGTATTACGATTGGCCGGCGACGTGGAACCTCGTACGTAAACTCCAACCCGAGACGTGTCTCTTCAGCGACGCCGGACCCGATGTACGCTGGGTCGGCAACGAGCGCGGAGTTGCCGGCGATCCTCTGTGGAATACTCTCAACAAAGACGACTTCGCACCCGGCAGGGCAGACGAAGCTCGTTTGAATCGCGGCGATCGTCCGGGCTCACACTGGGTGCCTGCGGAATGCGATGTTTCGATCAGACCCGGTTGGTTCTATCACTCGAAGGAAGACAGCAAAGTGAAGACCGCTGCAACCCTCGTCGATCTTTACTATGCCTCCGTTGGTCGCGGCGGTTCTTTTCTACTAAACCTCGCGCCGGATCGACGCGGACAGATTCCGAATCCAGACGTAAATTCACTACGCGAATTCCGTCGCCTTCTCGATGCAACTTTTCGCGAAGATTTAGCGCAGGGAGCGCACGCTACTGCAAGCAACACCCGAAGGAACGGCTATCGACGTTTCTCGCCACAAAACGTCATCGACCGCAGACGCGATACATATTGGACATGCGATGACCAGATAACGACACCGCAATTGATTCTCGATCTCGGACGGGAACGAACATTCAACGTAGTTCGCCTGCGTGAGTATCTTCCGCTCGGTCAAAGAGTGGAAGCCTTTGCGTTGGATGGCTGGATCAATAATGAATGGCGGGAGTTTGCGAACGGTACGAGCATCGGCAACTGCAAACTCGTACGCGGCAAACATATAACGACAAGAAAGCTTCGCCTGCGCATCACACGGGCGCCAATTTGCCCCGCAATCTCCGAGCTGGCATTGTTCGCTGAACCGAAGTCGAGTTAGATCTAATTTTGAAGCTTGGTCGCCGCCTTTTTGACAGTACGGCTGAGCTCAATCACGTTTGAGATGTCTCGCCTGATGTTCTGGAGATTACCAACAGTCGTAACCCTCGGATTCGTGAAGACGGGACTGGTAACGAAACTCTTCACAGACGTGTTGAGTGATTGGATTGAAGCTTTGAGTTGCGCGGCGTCCATTTCATTCTGTGGCTCGGACTCTTTTTTGTCGTGCTCCATGTCCGGGATGTTCAGGTTGGTTTTTAGACGCTTCGCGCGTTTGTTCATTTCTTCGGCCAGTGAGGAGATTAGTTTGTAAGAATTATTGTCGAGGTTAGACGTGGCCTTAACCATGTCACGATTTAAGACCTGCACACGCTCAAAGTCTTCGAAGATCTGACTGGCAATAAACTTTTGTTCCTCAACCGTTAAAGTCTTTACCTTCTCCGGTGTGGATAAGAGTTCCAACTGCCGGTTGCGATTTTCAATATCACCTTCGCGGCCGAGCATTGCATCCCGCTTCGGACCGGCCGGGCCGGCTGCGCCTCGATCCTGGGCTAATGATGTTGCCGGAGGAATAAGAAGAGTAGCTAACAACACGCCGCCTAATGTCATCAACGTTCGTCGAAGCATTTCCAAACCTCCTGTGTTGAGAAGCAAAAAAGAAGCGAGGGCGGTCATTTTATTGACCGCCCCCGGAAATTTCAACCCCAATCCGTTGAATTAGAAGTCAAATCTGAGTGCCAACTGGATCACTCGAGGTGTGCCAGCAGTGGAGATCGACTTACCGACATTCACGGTGTCATTCAGGTTACCAACCGGCAACCCAAAATTCGTGTGGTTGAAGATATTGAACGCATTTGCCTGAAGTTGGATCGACGTTCCTTCGGTTACCTTGAACTTCTTGTGGACACCAAAATCGACGTTATAGAACGCCGGACCGGTTAAAACATTTCGGCCCAATGTTCCATTGCACCACCAGCGAGTGCCGCTGATGATAACGCCGTTATTTGGTCCGCAAGCAGCCTGGACAGTCGCAGCCGTTACTGGATTGCCACCGGCCAATTCGTTAATCCTGCTGATCACTCCCTGGAACTGCGAAGTGTTAAAGAAGCCATCAGCAGGACTTGAGTTGTTGGTGTAGACACCACTCAGGTCACTACCTACGAACAGGGCTCGATCCGTAAAGTATCCATCCCCATTGGGATCTTCAGCGCTATTGAAGACCGAGAATGGCACACCGGATTGCATTTGAGTGACTCCCGACACGGCCCAGCCACCCAGCCAACGATTGCCCTTGAAGAACGGCAGATCGTAGGTAAAGCCGGTGACAAACCGGTGCCGGATATCAAAGTCCGCACGACCGCGGTCGAGGGCGATATTGGTGTTATCCATAGGCCTTTGACC
>JBKPPU010000027.1:0-59812 GCA_046733695.1 Acidobacteriota bacterium | reverse complement strand
GATCGATTCCACGCCGGGCGGCCACGGAGGGCCGCCCCTACAGTTGAACCCAAACAGGGCCATTCTATGATAGTTCTCGAAACTGAACGATTAATTTTGCGTCGGATGGACGTCGCTGATGCCTCGTTTATCCTAACCCTGCTGAACGAACCGTCGTTTCTGCGCTTCATCGGCGACAAGAAGGTGAGGACTGTTGAGGATGCTGAGCAGTACATCCTCAACGGCCCGATTGCCAGTTACAACCGCAACGGCTTTGGCCTGTGTCTGGTTGAACTCAAAGACACACACACGCCGATCGGAATGTGTGGCCTACTCAAGCGAGACGAACTACCGCACGCAGACATCGGTTTCGCCTTCATGCCTGACTTCTGGAACAAAGGATTTGCGTACGAAGCCGCCGCCGCTGTGATGAACGACGCACGCGAACGACTGAAGCTCGAACGTGTCCTTGCGATTACAAATCAGGATAACGAATGCTCGATCAAACTTCTGCAGAAACTCGGAATGAAGGTTGAACGACTAATCAAAATGTCGATCGACTCGGCCGAACTGTTTCTATTCTCAACCTAACCGTTCTGCAGGTGTGTTGCGACGATCCATGTATAACCGAATGGATCCTTGATCTGTCCGCCACGGTCGCCATACTGGTGGTCTTCTATCGGCCGGCTCAGGCTCGCACCTTCTGCGACCGCGCGTTCCACAAACTGGTCGGGATTTTATCGTTTATCTGTGGCTGGTAATCAGGATACCCACAAATTTTGTGCTTTGAAGACTTCCCATCTGCCATTTACCTTCCTGAGCAAAACAAAGTCGCCTTCGCCACATAGATCGCCGCAACTGTGGGCGACATATACAAGAGCCTGATCGTAATGCTGGTTGAATCCTATATTAGAAAAGGTAAGTATCCCGGCGGAGTTTGGAAATTTCTTTTCGAATTCGCCCCAGAAATTGCCAGTACGAGGAAGATCGCTGTTTGTTACTAAGACGTAATTGATACCAGGATTCCAGAGCTTTAGTTGTTCAGGAGTTTCATTCCGTAATAAATAATCGTCGACTGTTTGCGACTCAGTTTCAGGCATTGAGCCTTTCACCAGCTTGTGGAACGCAGTGTCCGATTCTGGTTCCAGAGAGTCATCCTTAAAGGGCGCAAAGGATCTCGTTTCCGACCGTATAACAATCAACTTAGCGTCACCATTGAGTGTGAATTGCTGATGGATGAGTAACCGGTAGATTTCGTTTGCCTCATTAGCGGGGTCGAAAGTTACATTCACAGGCTGCAAGTCATAGTCATAGAAGCGATCGACTAGAGCAGTTTCCAGACGCTGGATTAGTCGTAAGGGCCAGAAAATGGCAATGCCGATTGAGAAGGTCAGGATTGCAACAGCCACTCGGAGACCGTGACGCAGCATTTTAGAATTCCTCCATGAGCGTATTTATCAGAATAGACGCTCCCGAGCGCCATTTGTTCCTTAAACGTTCGAACCCAAGTGTAGTCCGGCTCGTTTTGAAAGGTTATGGAAATTCTCGAGAAGAAAACAAACAGCGAACACGAAAAGGTCTTCATAGCGCGCGAGCCTGAGATCGGTTATCGAGGCATCATCGCGATTCACAGCACCGCGCGTGGCCCAGCAGTTGGTGGTACACGCCTTTGGAATTACGCCACTGAGGACGCAGCGCTCACCGATGCCTTACGACTGTCGCGCGGAATGACTTACAAAAACGCCCTTGCTGCGCTGCCATTGGGAGGCGGCAAGGCCGTGGTTATTGGCGATAACAAAACTTTGGATCGCGAACTAATTTTTAGTGCTCACGGGCGTTTTATTGAGAGTCTCGGCGGAGATTTCACCACGGCGGAAGACGTTGGCACGAGTCCGTCAGACATGGAAATCGTGCGACGTGAGACGCGCCACGTCGCAGGTCTTCTCACGGGCACAGGTGATCCTTCTCCTTACACAGCGCGCGGAGTCTTTCGTGCAATCCAGGCCGCCGCAAAGCACGTTTGGAAGAGTGGAGACCTTTCGGGAGTCACCGTCGCGCTTCAGGGTTGCGGCAACGTTGGTTACAACCTCGCGAAAAATCTTCACGCCGCCGGCGCGAAGCTGATCGTCAGCGACATCGATCCCCGAAAGATTCGTCCGCTAGTTGAAGAGTTCGACGCTGTGTCTGTTGAAACTGAAGAGATTGCCGGTGTGGGCGCCGAGATCTTCGCGCCGTGTGCACTTGGCGGAGTAATCAACGATCGGTCAATTCCGGAACTGCGTGCACAAATCGTCGCGGGTGCCGCCAACAATCAACTACTCGAAGATCGACACGGTGAGATGCTCAAGGAGCGAGGCATTCTTTACGTTCCCGATTATGCGGCAAATTCAGGTGGAGTTTTCAGTGGCTGTGTTGAGTTGCTGGGTTGGAAGGCTGAGTATGTTTCCAAAAAAGTGGATGAAATCTACGACACAGTATTGAGTATTCTTGAGCTCGCGGCTGCCGAAAACATCTCAACCAGCAAAGCCGCCGATCGCATCGCGGAGAATAACTTTCGGAAAGCGCGTCAAGATAAGGACCACCAGCCAGCCGAATAGGAAGTTCGAGGTAGACGTTTCGAGCAGGTGGGCCATACGTACCTCATATGGCATCAGGGGATTCGGCAACAACAATTGCGAGCTCGCCACTGCGAACACAAGCGCGACTGCCAGCCCGGCTTCCCACCATTTGCCTTTCATCATTCTTACGACCGGCCAGGTAATAGCGGTCCACAGTAAAGCACGCACGACTTGGAGCAGAACGAGCGAAGGCTGGTCGCGCAGGACACTCGCGATTTGCGCGAAGAAGCTGCCCGGATCGTGCCCGCCGTAGTAGGCGCGAACTGCAGCGCTTTTCCACGCAATGAAATACCCAAACGTAAAGTAAATGACTAGATAGATCACGACGATCAATGACAGCTTCACAATCCATTCGCCTGCAGACATCCTGGGCCACGTGCTTCCGTCCGACCGGGACCTCGCTCTTCCCAGGATCAACACACTCAGCGGCGAAAACACTGCTGCGATGATTGCGCCCGCGATGAAAAGTCGCGGCAGCATGCCCGGCGGCAGGCTCGTAATGAAGAATGCAGTCTCGATCTGCGGCATCAGAGTCGTCACACCATAGAATACGAAAGCGATCGCGAGCACGAGTTTCCAGCCGGTCCATCCGGCTCGGATTATCACGTAACTCCAGACCGCGGCATTGATGAGACTGATGACCAGCAGGGCCAGGAGCGCTGCGCCGGCTTCATTGGGCGCAGGTTGTGGCGACACGTTTGCGAGTAGTGCCCCTGAGACAACAGCAAAACTGCTGAAGTAAAGGACGGTCACCGCAAGCAATCGGATAGTGGTTATGATTGCGACCTTCACGGGTGGATCTCAGGGACTAATACTGTCTTTGTAGTGGATCAGTTCCGGCTTTCTCGCAGTCCCCACCAGCCGACGGCAATGCCAAACAACTCCGTCAGGACCAGCAGCAACGCAGTCGTGCGAAACAGACCATGCTCGCCGGGCGGGAGATGGGAAACGTGATCGGGAGAGATCACTACGTAGTGGTAGGCAACTCCAAAGATGAGCGAGCCTGCCATCGAAATCACGAGGAGGAGGAGACCGATGTGGGCGAGTCGCGTCCAAATCAACACCATCGCGATTAAAGGCGCGATCACGACAACTATCAGCACGTAGAGGTTCTGCCAGTTGCTAAGCCCGACCGCCAATCGGTCATGCGCCTGGCCATGAACAATCGAGACCACGAGGTGGGCCAGCACGGCCAGGGTGCTCAGCAATACCATGTTGCGTCTTGCCTTTAACATGATGTCGTTTACACGCCCAGCTTCTCGAGTCGTCTTTGGAGGTAATCGCGCCAGCTCTCGGGCAATTCCTCCAGTGCGATCAGACGTCGCAACACGTCGACGTTGTCCTTGTCACTGCTATAGAGTCGCGTGACCTCGACGACTTTTACACCCGCCGCGTTTCTCTCGATCAGTTCGAGTTCATCGCCGGCGCCTACCTCACCTTCTTTCAAAACGGAAAGGTAAAATCCCGTGCGCTCGCTGGCGAGAAATCGCTTGATGATGTCGGCGCGTCCAAAACGAATTCCGAGTTTGTAACAGGGCATGCGAGGCTGTGTGACCATTACTTCCGCCATGCCGATGCGAAACTTGTCGCCGATGTTGACTTCGGTTTCGAGTAAGCCGGTGGTGGTGAAGTTCTCGCCGAAGACGCCCCACGGCAGGTCCATGTCCGGTAGTTCATGTTTCCAGAATTCGTAGTGCTCTGACGGATAAACGTAGACCGCCTTTTCTGGTCCACCATGCACGGACAGGTCTGACTGCCGATCGCCGTCGAGATTTAGGGTCCGCATCATTACGCGATGAGTGATCGGCTCTTTGAAGATACCGGTCGAGACTGGTTCGCCGTCACGCAGCACCAGCCGCGGTAAACCCACATTGACTGAAATGATTTTCACTGTTTTGCTATCGCTTCTGCGGCAAGTTGGATGAAGTAATTAGTAGACTTTGTGAGATCGGTAAGTCTTCGGCGCACACTGTCACGCGCGCGTAAGCTTGTTACCTTTTCTGCGTCATGACGATCTTCATCGTAAGGCGACTCTTCCCCATTCCAATGCTGACCTTCTAACCACGTGAGTGCGGATAAGACTCTTGCATCGTCCGTCGACTGAAGATCTGCCTCCCACT
Source organism: Acidobacteriota bacterium (assembly GCA_046733695.1). GTDB lineage: Bacteria > Acidobacteriota > Blastocatellia > Pyrinomonadales > Pyrinomonadaceae > PSRF01. The sequence goes on along the minus strand of JBKPPU010000027.1, from coordinate 55,095 downwards.
CGTCTGCTGAAAGGTTAAGCCGCGGACCAATAGTCAACCTGGGATCTGTATAAGAGTTAGCGCAGACGTGGCCATCAACCTCAAGATAGACCAATCTGAGTTCATTTCCAACGACCATGTAATACTGGTGATACGGATGCCTGGTAAAATCTGATTCACCGTCGATTCTGAGAACGTCCGACTTAAACCAGTAGTTTTTTAGGAGTCGCATAGCGATGATATCGATCCGATTACCACTGGAGAATTCTGCGCGACTTAGAACTTTTCCAGCAGTATCAAAAATCTGCACTCGAATTATTGACCATCCTGGAATCGTTAACCTCGGTTCTTGTTCGACAAGAATGTAGGCCGGTTCACCATTGCTATTTGAGATCTTGCGGAAAAGTCTCGGTTCGAATTCCACCCACTCGGGTGGTCTACTCTGTCCTGTCGTCTTATCGATTGCACGTTTTACGACGCGCACTGATTGTTCATCGAGCATCTCGAGATCCTGATTCTCAAATGAAAGCAACACTTGCCATGCGGTCGGCTCAGAGAAGTATCGAATCGTACCGGGGACAACGCGGTGGACCGCCATACCTAATCCGAAAGTCATCAGGCTGGCGATAGAAAAAACTGCGAGCTTCTTTATGATTCTCATTTGCTTTTCCTCTGATTATCCCGCACGAGTGCCGTCCGGCACTGCGGACTCGGGGATGGCAAGAACCGGGTTCACTCCGTCGGCATAACCGATGTCGAAGAGCATGCCTTCCGAGACTTCTCCGGCCATTCGTCTCGGTTCAAGGTTGACGACAAAGAGCGCCTGGCGGCCCTGGAGTTCCTGTGGATTCGGACGTTCCTTCTTGATGCCGGCAAGAATCGAGCGAGTGTGATCGCCGAAGGACACAACGAGCCGCATGAGCTTCGATGATTGTGGCACTTCCTCGACGGCCGTGATAGTTCCGACGCGAATGTCGATCGAGTCCCATGTGGAGAATGGGACCACCGGTTTAACTGGAGCTGCATTCATTTTCTAAACTCCACTTTGACTTCCGAACGATGCTCGAAGCTGGAGACGATCGTCCCGCGACAGCGTACGTTACCACAACTGCACTGCCAAACGATTCCGCTGCCTTATAAGTCAGGCGTCTCCAAGTCTGACGCCCACATGGCCAAAGTATAGGCCGACTATTGACGAGTGTCTCTATTACCAGCAGCATTATTTCGGCCTTTCAGGCCTGGGCCGCGCTTTTTGATACTCTTACCAGGGGCGACGCGCTTCGCGCTTGGCCGTGGCTTTCAATATTCCGCGCCTTTGGCGCTAAAACTAATGGACCAGACTCAATGCGAATAGCCATCTTTGGAACAGGCGGTGTGGGGGGATTCTTCGGAGGCCGGCTGGCACGGGCTGGAGAGGATGTTACCTTTATCGCTCGTGGCGAACACTTGCGCGCGATCAAAGCGAATGGACTGAAGGTCGATAGCCCGCATGACGATTTCGTAATCAATCCAGCGAAAGCCACGGATGACGTCAACGAAGTTGGTGAGACCGATCTCGTCATTCTCGGAGTCAAAGCGTGGCAAGTTCCTGAGGCTGCGCGCGCGATAAAGCCGCTCGTCGGATCAAATACGACGGTGCTGCCTCTGCAAAATGGTGTGGATGCTGTGTCGCAGCTCGTCAATGAGTTGGGTTCTAAGAACGTCGTCGGTGGACTCTGCAGGATTGTAAGCTTTGTCGTCGAGCCTGGTCACATTCGACATGCCGGTTTCGCGCCTACCATCATCATCGGCGAACTCGACAACAGCCGAACCGAACGCATCGTGAAGATTGAGGACGTGTTCAATCACGCCGGCTTGGACACAACGATTGCCGCAGATATTCAAGTCGCATTGTGGACAAAGTTTCTTTTCATCGCCTCGTTCAGTGGCGTGGGCGCGCTCGCTAACGCACCCGCTGGAGTTGTTCGCTCAGATCCCACATGGCGCGCACAGATGCTGAGTGCGATGGAAGAGATTTACAGGCTGGCACACGCGCGTGGCGTCAAACTTCCTTCAGATTCAGTCGCCAAGGTCATGGCCGCTGTCGATGGCTTTCCTGATGATGCAACGAGCTCGATGCATCGCGACATCGCCGCCGGCAAACCTTCTGAGCTCGAGTCACAGAACGGCGCAGTAGTTCGCATGGCGATCGAATCCGGAATTGCAGTTCCAACACACACGCTCATTTATCAGACTCTGAGACACTCATATCCCCCGGGTCTTTAAGCGAATGCGATAGACGAGCGTGTTTGAGGTGATGAAGAGGGTCGAACCATCTTCGCCCCAGGCGCAGTTGCCGGTCGGAGTTCCGAGATCGAAGCGGCCCAGTAACGTGCCGTCAGGCGCAAAGATGAAAACACCGCCGGGCGCGGCGGAAAAGATATTTCCGAACACGTCCACCTTTAGACCATCCGGTGAACCAGGCAAGCCCTTAGACATTTCAGTCGCATCGAACAGAACTCGGCCAGGTGATAACGTGCCGTCTTTTTTTACGTCGAATACAAACCACTTTTTGCTCGCAGAGTCGCTTACGTAGAGTTTCTTTTCATCGGGAGAAAACGCGATGCCGTTAGGTGCTTTGAGATCTTTCGTCAGCAGTGTCACCTTTCCGTTGTGTGACAAGCGATAAACGCCTTGAAACGAAAGTTCCTTTGTTGGATCGTCAAATATCTTAGGCAGGCCATACGGCGGATCGGTGAAATACAAATCGCCGTTCGATTTATAGACCAGATCATTCGGACTGTTCAGGCGCTTTCCTTCGTAGTTATCAACCAACGTTGTGCGGGTTCCATCTTTCTGGAGGCGGCTGATGCTCCGATCGCCGTGTTGGCAGAACACAAGTCGTCCTTCCTTGTCGTACGTCAATCCATTTGATCCGGGTTCGCGGCCGGTGAATGGTTCTTTCCCGCTATATCCGCTTGGTGTCAGAAAAATACTGGTCCCTTCACCTGCTTTCCACTTCACGATCCGATTATTCGGGACATCGGAGAAGAGCAGGTAATTGCCACTACGATTCCAAACCGGACCTTCCGCCCACACGAAGCCCTCCGCGATCTTTTCCAATGCGGCATCGACGGGAACGATCCGGTCGAGCCGTGGATCAAGCCGCACGATAGTCGGACTTTTGTTCGCGTGTGTTGCGCTGATCGGTATGATCAGTGAGAAGAGAATGCTAATTGATATCGCTCTGCATGGATTCATAAGCCATCGTCCACAGATTTCTTTAGGTATAATCTGCGCATTGTATTAGACGTTGCGCGCAATGGTCCAGAATGAAGAACCGACTGTTCCTGATCCTGTTTCTGATTGGCTTCGCGGGCGTCGTGTCAATTCTGCTGATTGATCTATCGGCCGTAGCTGCGCTTATTCCTGCTGCTGCTGGTGCCCCTCCCATCACACCAGCGATTAAGATACTCAGCTTGATCCAGCCGACAGTTCTGGTTGGAGTCGCCGTACTGATTGGTATCGTGCTGGCGCCAAAGGTCGGATTGTCCGCGCCTGCCGCGGAAGCTCTTGCCGCAGGTGAACAGGCGTTGCCGGCGTTGAAATCTCAACTCGTTCCGGGTGTTTTGGGAGGTGTGAGCGGAGCGCTTGCGATTGTTCTGACGCACGCCGTTTTCAAACCGCTGTTAACAACGGAAACGGTCGAACGCGTGTCGAAATTCGGCAGTGTTCTTCCCCTTCCAATGCGACTCCTGTACGGCGGCCTGACTGAAGAGGTGTTGCTGCGTTGGTGCGTGATGACGCTTTTTGTTTGGATCGCGTGGCGGCTGTTTCAAAAGCGACTCGCCAAACCGACACGCATGTGCTTCGTCGTTGCGATTCTCGTTTCGTCAATCTTATTCGGACTGGGCCATCTACCGGTCGCCGTCGTAGTGCTACCGCAGATTACGGTTGCAGTAGTGTTCTTCGTAATCATCGCCAATTCTGCGTTTGGTGTATTCGCCGGGTATCTGTATTGGAAGCACGGTCTGGAGTCGGCAATGATCGCGCACGTGCTATGTCACATCGTGTTGGCGATCGCGAGTCGTGCGGGAGCGTACTTCTAGATCGCCTTCCGAGCGAACAGTGCGATGGGAACTCCGATCAGTAGCGCATGCACGATGATGCTGAGCGTCACCCACAGCGTTGGTCCTAAACTACCGCCACGCGCTGCTGAAAGCGGGACCACGATGTAGTTCATCACACACCAAAGCGCGATCCCGTATGCGGTGCCGAATACCAACGGCCGTTCGACGAGGGCCGGCCAGCGTCGCGCGACGACGTAATACGCGATCGACATCGTCGTCGCGATGAAGAAGTGAAGGAACAGACCCAACGCCGCCGATGCTGCGCCGCTCGTAAACGCAGCCGCACCAAGTACACCTTTCGCAACAGACTGGAAAATCCGTTGCGGTGGCACGCCGGCCTTCAGCGCCCAGAACACGCACGCGTAAGTGATATCCAACGTCCCCGCGACGAGTCCGCCGATTAACACATAGACGAAAGCCTGTGTTCGATTCGCTTCTGAGATCTGTTCCATCCTGGGCAAGTTACACCGTACGATCGGACTGGTGCAATAACCAATTCCATTAATTTTGACCAGTCCAATTCACTCGCGCTACACTGCGTTTGATGGATTTCCAGGTCAACCTGATCGGGCGAAAAAACCTGAGCGGCGAAATCTACCGCCAGATACGAAATGCAATTGGTGATGGCCGTCTCCGGCCTGGTGACTGCCTGCCCGCTAGTCGTGATCTGGCGGATTCGCTAAAGGTCTCTCGCACTACTGTCACGGTCGCGTACGACAGGCTCGCCGGCGAGGGGTACCTGATCTCGCGAGTCGGTGCGGGCACGTACGTCAACAACGAGGTTGTTCGAACGTGGGGAGAAGAGAAGACTCGGCGCGTAGATGGTTCGCTCCAGCCGCGTGCGATATGGAATTCGATCAGTCTGACGAGAGCTTTCGAAAAGCCGGCGCAGTTCGACTTTCGCAGTGGTCTTCCCGACGCATCGCTTTTTCCTCACGAGACGTGGCGACGTTTAGTGGTGCGCGCGCTTCGTTCTGATGCGGTAGCCGGCGGAGTGTATGGTGAGCCCGGAGGATATCGCGGTCTGCGAGAAGCCATCGCACGTCACATAGGGCTATCTCGCGGCGTGCAGGTCTCCGCTAACGACATAACGATCACGAACGGTGCACAGCAATCGCTCGATCTCGTTGCACGCGCACTTCTGTCGCCCGGTGATCGAGTCGCAGTTGAAGATCCAGGGTATCACCCGCCACGGTTTCTGTTTGAATCGCTCGGCGCAGAGGTGCGCGGTGTACCTGTCGACAGTGAAGGAATAGTCGTGGACAAGTTGCCGCGCAACACACGCCTGGTTTATGTGACGCCGTCGCACCAGTACCCGTTGGGAGTAATGATGTCGTTGTCGCGACGGCTCGCGTTGTTGGACTGGGCCGATCACAACAACGCTGCGATCGTTGAAGATGACTACGACAGCGAGTTTCGTTTCGAGGGCCGTCCGGTTGAACCACTGCACACGCTCGATGCGTCAGGTCGCGTAATCTACGTCGGTTCACTCTCGAAGACATTATTGCCGACGCTGCGCCTGGGGTTCGTCGCGACTCCGTCTAGTTGCACGCTCGCGGTGCACAAAGCCAAGTATGTGGCCGACTGGCATACGTCGATGGTCCAGCAAGTGGCCCTCGCGCAGTTCATCGACAATGGCGGATTTGCGCGACACATTCGCAAGGTGAGGCGCGTCTACACTGCCCGACACGAGACAGTTACACGAATCCTGAACAAAGACTTCCGGGACCATCTTGAAGTCGTGCCAGCGGTCGCCGGGCTTCATGTAACTGCTTTGGCACCTTCCGCCTCAGTGGACCAGATCACGGATGTAGTTCACCGGGCGTCCGCACGCGGCGTTGAAATTCAGCGATTGGCTAAATTCGTCGTAGATGGTCCACCGCGCGCCGGGCTGCTTTTTGGCTACGGCGCCATCCCGACCGCTCACATTCCGGAAGGGCTGTCGATACTCAGATCGTGTTTTGGACACGGATGAACGCGGATTATTTACGGATTGATGGTTGTCTCCTGACTCGCCGTTGCAATTTGGAATTTCCAGTTTTCGATGGCAGTGCCTTTCGTCTGCAGGTTTGATGTTAGGTAGTAGAGGCGTTGGGTGGCTGGGCCCTTGGGGGCCTGGGAAAAGCGATCGTTCAGGAAGTAAGGTGGGATTGATTGGTAGTAGAGAGTTGCCGTTACGGATAAATGTTTTGATGTGAATGCACTGAGAGGGATTTCATACCTCACGACATTTGTTCCACTTCCATCCTCATATGCCGGATCGCCGCCGACACTGACCGGGAAGGTCTCGTGAAGGTAGTCCGCAGGGATGTAGGATGTCTTGTCGGCTTTGAGTGGGCCGGTGGTGGTCCAGCCGAATGGCAGGAGGCGGTTATCTTTTAACTGGTAGTCGCGGCGCAGGAAGCTTGTGGTCATTGCACACTGAATGTTCAGGTTTAGCTCTTCATAGATTTGAACCTGATCCTGCCGTGTGATTGCCGAGCCGGTGTTCTTTTGCGGATCCCAGAAGAAGTGTCGCTGGTAATACTGCGGCGTAACACCGGGAACAGTCTTGTTGCACGCAGCGGGATAACCGAGAGTCGCGGGCTTGGTCCCATCCGTGTAGACATCGAATAGTTCCGAGGGCAGTCTTTCACTACTGCCGTCGCCCTTCACAATCACGCCAAGTTCATTGGTACAGCCGGAACACCAAACCGTCTTACCCGTATCGTTATCGATGACGCGAAACTCCAGAAACGCGCGGCGAAATCCAACGCCACTCGGAAAGCGATGACCGGTCTTGTTTGTCACCTTCACATCCGCGATCAGCTTCTGGTTGCTGGTCGCCGGCTCCGACACCGAGACTTCAGCCGTAGAGTTCCGCGCCTGTTGCACAAAAGCGTCAATCGCTGTGGAAAGATCGTCGAGCCCGGACATGTAGTCGTTTTGCCTGACACCCAGAACCTCATTCGCGAGGATGTTGGTCCCGTTCGATTTGTAGGGCGACATGAACTGTCGAAACATCTCTAACAGTGTGACATTCAGACCCTGTAGTTGATGTCGCGCAAAACCCTTATCGCGGAAGCGAACGCGAATCTTTTCATCTGCGAGGCGATTACCGGTTTGCGGATACTGATCGTCTTCGATGAATGCGATCGGTTGTTGGATCGTAGGAATGTTGAGTGTGCCCGCGGAGTTCGTGTACTTCGTGGGCATGTGACAATTCTGGCAGGTCTGCGCTTTTGAGTTTGTACCCACCTCGTTCTGAAAACCACTATTGAGCCATTCAAGATAAGTTAGCTGCTCGAGATGCGGTTTGTTTGGATCCGCTTCAGAGTTGTCCATCAAAGGCAGGTTGATCGTGTGACAGTTACCACACATGCGAGAATCTTTGATGTACGCATTGTGTTTCGGTTTGATTCCGAGAGAACTGTTCATCGGGTCGGTAACAATCTCATTATCCTGGAATGGACCAAACAACTCTGCGGGATTCCCAGTCGTGAAATTGCCGGTGATCTTCGTCTTTAAAAAGTTGACGAACGGATCCCCGTCGGGTTTGGAAGGGTTGTCCTCGACGATTCGATGGCACGCCATGCAGCTCACGCCATCACGAGCGAGAGCGCCATAGATGTAATTGTTATTCGCCGGGGGATTCGAATCAAATGTCGCGTAGACCAGCTCACTTTCGAAGTTACCTTTATCGGTGCCACCGTGATCGTCGTCGAGTCTGCGCTTGCCCATCACACCATGACACTTAAAGCACGTGTTGTTGATGGTATTGATCTTCTCAGCGACCTTCGCCGGATCATCCTTGAAGAAACTCTTCACGAACTCGATCTCGCTTTCCAGTTGTGCATAGAAAACCGGATCGCGCCCGGCCAATCCCATCGGCGACCAGCGCCATTCGCCGAATGGTGAAACGTTCATTACCGGAGTTGAGCCGTCTGCTTGCTTCGTGCCGGTGTAGATCATCACGTTGCCGTAGGTGCCGCCACTGTGGCAACCCATGCACTGATCAGAAGTAAGAAACTGGTTTGGATTCGGAGATGGTGCAGGCTTCGATTCAGCGGGTCCGATATTCTGCGGAAAAATATGATCGTAACTCTCACCCGGAAATTTCTTGACTTTGTTTATAGCTACCGGGGCGATCGACTTGTAGAAAGCTGTGAATTTCGGATCGATGGTCGCAGGCCGTAATGTTGCCATCTCCTGAAAAATTTCCTGCTCCTGCACGTCGGTTGCATCCGGATTATGGCCCGCCGTCGGGACAACACGATCACTGTCCGCGGCTTCGCTGCACGGTTGCGCCGGAGCCGATCCGTGCGCGCTCAAGGCAGTCGAGGCCCACGATAGATCGACAAAGTATGAATCAGGATCGCCAGGGAAGCCTTTGATATTCTTCGAATAAGTGAACGTGTGTTCTTTCTCAGCCGAAGCATGACACCTCACGCAATAGAGTCCGAATCCTGCATACGGAACGGCAAATGGAGGATTGTTGTTGTCCATGCATTGAGAGCCCCAGATTTCTGCCCAGTACCAACCATCCTGCGATCCTTTACTGTCTTTGATCATGATGGTCCAGCCGTTGATGCCTTTTGGTGGCTGGAGTTGGTAGCGTGCTGCGGGTGGCGAGTACTGTTCCTTCACGATCATCGCTCCGTCAGGAATCGTCTTGACCGAGTCTCGCTTCAGGAGCCAGTTGATGACGGAAGGCGAGTAATAGATCTTGACCGTCGGATGGACGCCGTAGCTGACGCCATTAACGAATGGACCTGTGTCGCGAAACTTTTTGTCTTCACACCACTTCAGAGTTCGATATTTCCCGCTGCTCAGAAATGCCTTCAGTTGTGCCTGAAACTCCGGAAGTCTCGCCGGAAGGAAACTGCTGGGCAATGGCAAGCCGCTTTCGTCTGCACCGGCGCATGGAGATGTTTGCGCGTGGGCTGAGAACACCACGATCAAATACAGGACGACGATATTGCCGAGTAACCTGATTCTCATGTTTCTAGCGATCACCTCTGAATGATTGTCGGTTGAGCGAGTTGGGTGGAGAAAGAAAGACGCCCCCTGGGAACTTTGAAGACAAGGGCAATTTATCACAGATTACGCAGATTTTATGAGGTAATCTGCGTAATCGGTTGATAGAGGATCAGAAGCGGAAGGCGACGCCGATGTTGACTTGTAGATTGTGGCTGAGGCCGCTGCGGACGAACTTCGGCTCGTCTAATCGTGTGTAGAAGAAATCGCCGTTTTTGAAATTGATCATCGTGTCGCCTACGTCAACGCGGAAGGCAAAATTACGATGGGGGTAATATTCAACTACGCCGCCAACGTCGGTTGTGAATCGAATATGGCTTTGCCCAAATGTGTTTGGGCCGGGAGTTGTACCAAGCAGGCCAAAGCGGGTGTAGCCGGGGCGCGCTTTTGCGAACACACCAAACTTCTTCTTTCGGATGCCCGCCTTGAGACCGAACAATCCCTGGTCTTCATTGACACCGCCGCCTTCACGGTTTTCGAGGAATCTATTTCCTTCAGCTTCCAATGATAGATACTCATTCAGGTTGTAGGTGAACCGGCCGCCAAGGCTGGTGTCATGGTCACCCCTCTCCGCCACGGACAAGGTCGAGATGAAAACGCCCACTTCGTATCGCGGGGTATTTTCCTGCGGTTTGTCCTGGGCCATCGTATTCGACGCGCAAAAACTGAGTGCGAGGAAGATGGCGGTGCAAGTCAGTAGTTTGAATTTTTGGTCCATCGAAACGCTCCAGAGATTTAGTCGGGAAAGCGCTTGGACCAACGGCAAGCGAGGTGCCAGTTAATTAATGCAGATTTACTGGCGAAAACGTCGATGCGCCAGCTCGATGTTGAAGTAAGTCAGAGACAAGTGTCAGCAATCTACTGCTTTGTGTGACACTCGACGCACTGAAACATTGAAATGTCTCCCAAATTGACCGGGTGCTTAAACGGTTCGTTTCCCTTGTGACACGTCTCGCACTTTCGATTGGCCAAGCCACCGAGATCAACCGGATGCTGAACATCGATTGTTTTGATGATTGACGATGGTCTGGCTGAATCCGAAAGGACTGTATGGCAGATGTTGCAGTCGTTGCGAATGACCTTGCCAGTGTTACTGACGTGCTCGCCATCGTGACAACGAAAACATCCTGACGAATAGAGATGACCAATATTGTTTGGGTGAGTCGCGAAATTGGTTCTCATCTCGGGAAAGAAGTAAGTCTTGAAGATTCGCTGCGTCTCGCTAATGGCGGTTTTGACTCCGTCCGTTTTTTGAGCGTACAACTGGCTGTAGTTGGTCCGGTAAAATCCATCGAGATCCGAGGCGATCGTCTTGAGTGCCTCTTGCTCCGTCGTGTACGACTTGTTCAGCACTTCCGCTGCCTGCCTCTTGAGATAAGGCAGTGTGGGATCGAGTCGTCCGGCAGAAAAGGACTGGTCCAAAGCTATATCAGGTGGCAAGTACGCATGCGCCGGTCGATTGTGGCAATCAATACAATCCATCCGACGTTTTTCAGATGATGCGACTTGCTCTGCGCTGGGTGGGCGACTTCGATCGTAGAACTCGGTCACGTTTCCATTGCGATCCCTGACGCGAATCCATGGAATCACCTGTCTCTGTTTGTCGGCGGCTATGAAAGTGATTTCATTACCCAGATTCATATGCCAGTGAATTCCCGCAACCGGACCAGTCGAGGGATCACCACCACCCACGTTAATCAACATACGAGTCTGTCGCAGTGAGTTCTGCTCGTCATAAGCGTAGTGATTGAAGGTCTTGAGCTCTGCACCGTGAAACTTCGAAGGCCAGTGACATTGTTCACATGTCTGATTAGCGGGCCGCATATTATGAACGGGAGTTTCGATCGGTTTTGAATAGCTGCCCGCCATTAAAGAAAAAAGTTGACGCGCACCCGACAGCTTCGAACGTGCATACGACTCAGCGCCGTGGCCCACGTGACAATCAACGCAGCGAATTTTGGCATGTGAGGTTGCATTGAACGCTACAAACTCCGGTTTCATAACGGAGTGGCAGGCCTTTCCGCAAAACTCGACCGACTCCGTGTATTCATAAGCTCGATAACTTCCGAAGGCGCTCGCGCTCACAAATGCAAAACACAGAGCGAGAATCACAAGGGCGAGATGGCGTTGTCGTGGTTCATTCAGATCGATTTTGGGATAGGGTGGGATTTCCGAAGTTGGCGAACGCCGTCGCCGTCGTCGCTCTAACAACATCCCTGTCAGAACCACGAGCAGCCCAAAGACGAGAAACCCCGGCAGGATTATGTACGTCATGATGCCGAGGTACGGATTACTCGCTGCTTGCGTCAGTTCGATTAGGAACAGGAGCAGAATGCTCACGAGCGCGGCCAGAACTATTACGGCGCCGGCGAAGCTTATGTAGTTTCTAAAGAGTGTTGGAGGTCGTTTTTTTTCTTGGCTCATCGGGAGTCTCAATGAGTGTGCTGTAAACATGGGTATCTCCCATGCTGCAGGTCAAACCAGCATGGGAGGACCGTGGGGGAAGACGCTGTGCGCGAAACTTACTGAGCCGATCTCAGTTGCTTCATATGGTCCAACAGCGCCTTTGCTTGATCCGCTGTTACCCCCTTCTCGCCATAGGCCGGCATGTTGGGAGGCTTCTCGGGTTTCTTGCCCTTTAGTATTGCATCGATGTACTGCTCGTCAGTCAGAGTGGCGTCGAATTTTTTCTCGGCCTTTGGACCGTGGCAGGCCACGCATTTGGCTTTGTAGAAGGCAGCCGGGTCTGAAGGTTGTGCTTCGCCCTGGGCCAAAGCCAGGCTGTAAAAGAGCACGCCGAATAGGAAGATGGCGGTTAGGGTTAGCGCTATGTTTTTGACTCGCTTCATCATGACTCCCGTTAGTGCAACGACAATGCCAAACAAAAACAGGCGTAAATTTCCACAGTCTTCTTTCTTCAGCGATCTTTTCCTCAGCGCCCTGCGGAACTTTCCACAGCAACGCCGACGGCCAGCCCCTTAAAGTCAAAAGTGCCAGGATGAACCCTTGTGGCAACGCTTGCACGCGGAGAAGTCGTCGCCGCCAAAGGTGCGCTGGCCGTTGTGGCAGGTAGCGCAACTCGATCGATTGCCCGGTGCGTGATGATTCAGTGGCAATGGCGCCGACACTTGCCCGCCGGCCCTGACCTGATGACACGCGCCACAACTCAGCTTCTCTGACGCATCGTGATTTGCATGACTAAACCCAACTCGAAAAGCCCGCGCCTGCTCTGAAGTGCGAACCAAACGCCCGAGCTGATGACAGGTGCTGCACGACGAGATGTTGCGGCCGTTCGCCTGTGCGTTAGGCGTGTGACAGCTGAAGCACGTGACATGAGCATTCTGGCGCGCAGGAATCGACAGTCCCACACCCCCACGGTTTCTGCGGTGACAAGTAGCACACGCAGCCTCCGAGTGTTTCGAGTGATCGAACCTCGCATCAAAGCTGCGCAACGGCGGAAACGCCTTAACCTTTCCGCTCTGAACATCCGTATGACAGATCGTGCAGATCTCGCTGGACGAATTGGCAAACTGCTGTGCGTGACAGCCCGTGCAAGGCGCGTGTGCAGCTTTGCCAGGCAAGGTCGGTTGCGGCGAGTTGTTCTCGCGACGATGGCACAGCAAACAGGGAAGCCGAGCGTGATTGCGATTGTCGTGTTTGAATTGCGAGAAGTCAGTTGGTTCAAACACTGCGTGTGCGAAAGCAACAGCCGGCTTCGGAATCGCTTTGAGATGACTCTCAGGTACTGCTTTGTTACCAAACTCAATATGGCACTTCGTGCAAACAAACTTCGCGTTCTTGTTTCTTTGATCGATTTCGTAGTTAAGAATTCCACCGTCATCCAGGGTCGCAGTGACGTGGCAACCCTCCGCGCCACCACACGATTTCACCGCCACCTTCCGCATCTCAGGTCCGTTGTGACATTGCGTGCACTTCAAATCGGAATGAGCTTCATGATGAAACGCGGCGGCCGAGATTCGTTCGGCAAAATCTGCGTTGCGGCTTGCAGGAAGCGGAAGTTTGTGACAGTTATCGCAGTTTGGAGGTAGCGGAGCCAGTTCGCTCTCCTGGTTGTGACACGTGAAGCACTTCTCGTGAGTAATCGGTCGCGACTTAAAAATCCCTTGTGGTTGAGTTTGGTGGCAATCGGCGCACTCCGCATCCGAATGCTTGTCGTGTGGGAAAGCGACATGGAAATCGGAGACGAAGCTCTTTGCGGTTGCGAGGAACGCTTCACCTAAACTGGGAAAAAGCTTTCGTGACGTGTCAACCGGCGTCGCTTTTACATGGCAATTGGAACAGATCTTCGGAACCGGTCGTTCGCGAGCAAAGAACTGTTGCCGGTGGCAGTTCAGGCAGGATGCGTGTTCGGGAAATTCAGTTACGTCAGGAAAAGCCGCGTCGCCCTTCCGGACGTCCTTCCAGTTCTTAGTCGGAAACTTGTGACAAGAACTGCACGCGAGCTTTTCTTTGGTGACGTGAGTTGAATGAGAAAAGTCCGTGTATGCGGTGCGCGATTGCACAGCCATGCCGATTAACAGAAATGTGACAAGATTCAGCACGCGAAGCTGGAGAATACATCATGTGAATCCTGTCCATGATTGACAGGATTTACAAGATTGATCTGTCTATTCTCTGCGACCGAAGTACAAGCGCAACGACGTGTAAGGTAGATGCGCGTGATAATTCTGGGGCCGTGGGCCTACGACCGGGCTTTCGTTGTAATTGTAATACTGATAGCCGACATTCCAATCCAGCCGCTGGTGCAACTTAATCGCCAGCCGTGCTTCCGGCGATTGATAACTCATCGGATAGGACGCGATCAGCGTCCCGGGTTTTCCCGTCGGATCGGCGACTCGATTCCCCTGACCGTTATCTTTGTTGATGCGATAGGCGGCAAACAGTGACACTCGAGGCGTGATTCGTGCGACCGTTTCTGCAAAGAAGAAGTTGTTCCGGACGAAATACAGACTGTTGCCCAGTGGATGCTGCACGCTGTTGAAGAAGTAATCGACTATTGCGTGGTTGTTGATCCAGTGGTAGTTGTAGCCGGTACTGATGGAGAATCTCGACGTCGCGGTCCAATCTACCGACGAGCTGAAGATTCTGGATTTTATGTTCACGCCAAAGTCTTCCAAAGATACTCCCGCGATCTCAGAAGGATTCGAGTTGTTTTTAGCTATGAACGCGAGGTTCAAAGCAAACCTGGTCGTTGGTTTGTACCGGCTCTTCGCGCGGATGTTGGTGTAGTTGTAATTGCCAATGCGTGAAAACACGTTGTCCGCCGTACCGTGCTCCGCGTCGAAGTAGATATTCCAGTCGTTTAGTGGCCGCGCTTTGAAGCCACCCAAGACGGCGTGCGTGTTATTTTCCTCGGTAATACTGGAAGGCACGAGCGCAGTCGGTTGGTTCGCGCCGAGGTTGAAGCCGCTGATTGCTTCGGTGATGCGACGCCTCCCGTAACGATAGCCGAGGTGAACGGAGTAGTCACGATTGAACTGGTAATCACCCTCAATTGTGTTCTGATACTTTCGATAGTCAGTATTTGTAGCGACGTCGCGATTGCTGAAACCGATCGTATCCGTTCGCGTACCGCGTGTGAGTGAGAAGAAATCGGCGAAGAGAGCCGCGCCGTTTATTTCAAACGTCTCAACCCTGAACGTGTTTGAGAGTCGAAACTTGTCAGTTGCAAGAAATGTCAGCCCAACATCTCCGAGCCAATTCGGTCGTTCAGTGTTGCCGGTCAGGGTGTACTGGCCGAGGTTGAGAATGTTTGGAGTTGCAGCGGGCGGGCTCGGTGGGAAACCAGTGATACGCGGGTTCCAGTTGCGACCAGTAAAGCTCTCGATGGAAGAATAGTTCTGCTCGGCCTTGCTGTAGATGATGCGACCGGTGATGTCGAGTTTTTTCGCGACGAGTGTTTGCAGACTAAACCGGGTGTAGTTAACGGTACCGCGCGCCGGCTCATTGCGATCGAAACTGGTCAGACTCGCCACCGCTGGATTGAGGTTTATTCCCGGAGTAACTCCCAGATCGATCACGCTGTCGTCGCGAAAGCGTCGAAAGCCTTGCAGGAATGAATAGTTGAGCGGGCCGAGACTGCCGTCGGCGCCGACTCGGAAGTCGTTGGCATGCGATCTGAGTTCAGACAGCAACATGAATTCATTGCCGCCCGAGTGATAGTTCGTGAATGCCGGGCCGCTGTAGCGTTCAGGCGAATAACCGACGTTGAAACGAATGAGTCGATTCTTCGGGAGAAGCGTGAGATCGAAATCGCCAAGTTTTACTCTCGTGTCGTAGCCGTGCTCGCCGGTCGACTGCTTTGGCGGAACACTAAAGTTTGCCGGACTGAACACCCAGTTCGGATTCGCAAACGTGTTCAGGAAACGGAAGTATTTAAAGCGGCGATAAGTACCGTCGAAGCGATACCACGCGGGCTGTTCGACACTGACGCGAAGATTGCCCTGCGGATCGGCTCCCCAGCCAGTTGAAGTCACGAGAAACGTTTCAAAGAGATCGCCTTGGCCTTCTCGCGAGCGGAGCAGGAGGGAACTGTCAAAGAGACGTGGACCGGCTTTGTAATTCAGATCGCTTTGATACTTGTTGAGATCGCCGTCGACTCGTAGACCTCTGTATCCAAACTCCAGGCTGGAAATAACCGTGAAATCGCCGGCTCCTTCTCCCTGTTCAGGCGTCGCTGAATCAGGATTCGGTGAAGAGGGTGACGGTGATGATTGTTGCGCTACCACTCCTCCCGTCATCACGATCAGGACGAGCACTAACCCCATTAGGCGCATCGAGATTTTTTGCTTCGAGCTCATGACCCAACCTCACTCGGTTAGTTACCGGAAAAATACTGGGCTCGTTCGCGAGCCGTGGATCTTGATATGGCAGTTTGTGCAGTTCGCGTATTGCGCGTTCAGGTTGTGCTGTGGACCAGCAGGTTCATCGGCGCCGACACCATGAGAGTTGCTGTGACAAGTCAGGCACAGCTGTGCGACACGACTCGTAATTAGTAAACGCGGATTAGACGACCCGTGTGGGGTGTGACACGCTATGCACCCGTCAGTCTTAACCGGTGCGTGTTCGTAAACAAAAGGTCCCTGCTTGTCTGCGTGACACTTGATGCAGGCTGCATCGGCTCCTGTCGCCAGTCGCGTTTGTTTGAGTTCAAAACCGCCGTGCGGATTGTGGCAGTCGCTGCACTTCATCGCGCCTTCCAGCACTTTGTGATGGAACGGCAAATTGAACTGGTGCTTTGTCTCGCCATGACAGCCGAGACAAAGCTGCGGTTCGCTGGTTTTGAGTAACCGCAGATCTGGGATCCCGGGCTTCTGTGCGTTCGCTTTTGAAATGAATACATTCGAGGCTGCTAGTTGGCGTCCCCCTGGTTGCGAATGGGTTGAGTGGCAGTCAGTACACCCGATATCGTTACGCCAGTGCTCGCCGCGGCGAAAGTTGTTGTGCTCCTCCTTGCCGGAGTGGCAGCCCAAACATGTTTCCGAGATTTCTTTCGAGGATTTGTTCTTGAACGAGATGATCTTCTTCGGGTCGCCTTCTTCAATGTGTGCCTTGCCTGGTCCATGGCAAGACTCGCAACCCGTCACCTTGTTTTTCCAACTGCCGATTTTTACGAGCTGCGCGTGGGAGGTGTGCGAGAAGGCCTTAAACTGATCTTCGTGACAGTCTTTACACGTCTCACTACCGACGTAATCTTCGGGCTTGTATTTGGCTTGGCTGGTTTGATCAACCTGCGAGGAACTGCTGGCACTAAACCAGACAAAGGCTGCAGCTATGAGGATACAAATCAGGAATGCTTTGATCATTTTAAGCATAGGGCCTTCCTTGAATTCCATTTGACCGTTTTGACCCCTTTTGATTTTGCCTGACCCTGAGTTCGTATGGACCGGGGTATTCTAGATTTGGTGGTCGCTTTCGGCTGTGACGACCGTCACCCAATCTGCTCCAAAGCCAGGCGATCGAGAATCAAGATGCTGTCGGATGTGACACGAATCAACTGCTGTTTACTGAGTGTGGCGAGCAAGCGTGTCACAGTCTCTCGCGAAGTACAAATCATTTGGGCCATCTGTTCGTGAGTGAGAAACCTGTCGAGGGCGCCGTCGAGCAGCAGTTTGGCCAGGCGGCCGCTGACCGTTTGTGGCAACAGTACCAGCTTGGCACGATCCGTGAGCTCGGAAAGTTCGCGGCTCAACATCTTTAACATCGCGCGAGCGCCGGCTTCACTTTGTTCCATGAGCTCGATCAGTTGCGCTCGCGGGATGAAATCTGTGCGACACGGTTCCAGAGCTCTTACCGTCGTATCGTAAGAACCGTTTCGCAGGACTGAGTTCAAGCCCAGAACATCGCCGGACTGGGCGACTCGCAGCATGACGACTCGTCCTTCGCTTGACGAGATCGAAATTGAGGTTCGGCCCGAGCGCAGTATGTAAACGCCCCGAACGGGTTCGCCTTCGGCAAACAGAACCACACCACGACTGTGAACTGAATTCAGGTTGCTACCGTTGGACGCTCGAAGCTCGTTCAGGAGCGACTCGAGATCCTCCTGGGTTCGGTCCGTTAGGGCTGATGGCTCATTAAATTGTTGTTGTTGCGCGCTCGGCATTTCTGTGTCCCCAGAACACGTAAGCGCAACGATCATGCCAGTCAAAGACCACGTGAATTTAAAGTTCCTAATCGTGAGGTTAGTGGAATTTTGCGCACGTCGACAGCTCCCTGCGCGAGTTTCCCCACTCCGATAGGTTTTTTAGCCACGGATTAACGCGGATGACGCGGATCAGATTTCAGATCTGTGCCATCCGCGTTTATCTGTAGCTAATATTCTGTAGTTAGGTGTTGGTGAAAGAGTTTGGCGGAGGCGTCGAGGAAGTCGTAGGAGGTGACAATCCCCACCAGCTGATCGCTTTCGACAACCGGCAAACAACCCACTCGATGCGTGCGCATGATCTCGATCGCTTCCAACGACGAGGTCGAAGGCGAAACTACGACCGGATCCTGCACCATGATCTCACGCACCGTAACCGTTTCGCTGCTGCCACGGCTGATCATCATGCGAAGCAATCCACGGTGAGTGACCAGTCCAACTAACCGCCCTTCCTGATCTTCAACCGGAACGTGCCTGATGTGTCGCCAATCCATCACGCTCGCGGCAAGGTCGATCAAGTCGTCGGGCTTCACTGTGAACAGGTCCGTTGACATGAACTGACCGACAGTTCGATAGCCCTGTTCCCATTCGTCAGACTCCACCGTCTTTACAATGGGCCAACTATGAATCGGTTTTCCCTGTTTCTGGTTTGCCAGTATCTCCGCCGTCAACCTTCGCTGGCTGGCCTCTTTCGACGCCGACGCTCCAATAGTTGTGAGCGACTTCATTACCCAGCGCGCTCCGGTTTGCCGGCATTGAGCCCGTTCTTCGATGATGCCGAGATACTTATCTATGTCGGCGCCGGCTACGCGCGAACTCGTTAGTCCCTGACGCGCAATCGGAAGTAAGTGGTCCAGGATGAGCGATGCGGCATTGTGACTCTGCCCGTCAATCCATTGGAAATGCGCATCAAGTCCATGCCTCGCGGCACGGAAGAAATTCAACTTCGCATCGTCAAACACCATTCGCTTCGCAATGTCACCGTAGACGTGTGGCAGGGCAACCATCAGTCCGGTGAAGAACGCCGCATTCGCGATCTCGTCGACAACCGTTGGACCAGAAGGCAGCGCGCGGTTCTCGATTCGCAGATGCGGAACACCTTCGGAAACGCCGTAGCACGCTCGATTCCAGCGCCAGACAGTTCCGTTGTGCATTCGCAGGGCGGAAAGTGAAGGCGTGTCGCCGCGTGCCAGAACCTCGAAAGGATTCTCGTCAGGTTCGGAAATCATGATGGGACGAAAACGGGTGATCTGATCGTGAAAGAGCTCGATCACCGAATCTTGTAGCCAACAGTCGCCGAAACTGACGCGCGTCGGTTGATTGCGAGCCAGTTGCGGACGCGAACGTTCGTCCGTCGAGTGCTGGAACAACGCGACTCGTGTTTCCTGCCACAAGCGCAGACCAAACAACAGTGGTGAATTGACGGCAACGGCTAGAACCGGAGCCGTTATCGCCTGTGCAATGTTGTAATGATTGGCAAATTCTGCCGCATTACTTTGGAAGTGAACCTGGAAACTCGTATTGCACGACTCCATCATGATGTTGTCGTGCGTCAGGTGCAGTTCGTCCAATCCTTTGATGTGAATGGAGAGCGGCCCGCCGCGCATTTGGATCACGCCGCGGTCCAACTCGTGGTAACGAGCAACAGGAGTTAGATTGTCCAGAGTCAGATCTGACTTTTGCAACGTCGGTAGAATCCCGGCCAGGAGCACATCGGCATTCTGAGTCGCAGCGCTATTCCGTGCCAGCCCGATCAATTCGACGAGCTCTTGCTCCAGCTGGCTAAAACAGTTGTTCTTAAGTTTGAGGGGACTGAGGTTGGCTTCGAGATTGAAACGAGCGATCTCGGTGGTCAGTCGTGTGTCGCCGGCGTGTTTAAGAACTTCCAATGAAACCGGAGCGGGTCGCAAATAGCGATCGATCAGAAACATCTCCTGTTCTGCTCCGATGCGCGTAACACCACTCTCGACGCGACCGTCGGCAAGCATGAACGCAAGGGCACGCAAGTCTTCCAGCAATGCCTTCATGAAGGCTTGCGCCTTCCTCTCATCGACCTGTTGTTCGACTTTATGTTCTCCCATAATCAGAAAAAGTCATAACCACCACGCGCTAGCGGGTGGGTCGCCGTGGGCTCCAATCGAAAAACGCTGCGCGGCACCCACCCGCTACCGCGTGGTGGTTCTGACCGTATCCAAGCAGACGTCCTGTAAGTTTGCCGCAAGCGGTTTGGGCTTTAACGGCCGCGCCACCAGGACAGGGCAGGGCGCCTGGCGAAGAACGCGATCAACGTTCGATCCAAACAATGCGCGCATCCCGAATTCAGCGCCATGCGCCCCCACACTAATCAAGTCGATCGCGTTCTTCTCGGCGTAATTCAAAATCTCGCGATACGGTTGCCCTTCACTCACCGCCGTTTTAACTGAACACCAGAGATGAACCTCAGCCGGCACGACTCTCTGCAGGCGATGCGCAGCCGTGTGATATGCCGACTCACCTTTTAATGGATACCAGGCAATCTCAGGCTCGTTCACCGAGCGCGGTGGCAATACGTGCAGCAGGTGCACTTCCGCCTGGTGTTCCTGCGCAATCGACAATCCATACTTCAGAGCCACCTCTGCATAGTCGGAAAAGTCGTAAGCGACGAGGACGCGCTTTAGATCGACTCGCAGATCGTCGTTTACAAATTCACGCTCGTCGCTATGCATAACGAGCACTGGACACGGTGCGCTTCTGCAAACTGATTCAGCGGTCGAGCCGAGTAGCGCAGCGCGGTGTGGACGGCGCCGCGACCTCATCACGATCAAGTCAGCACATTCCGTCTCTGCCTGCGTCATTATTGAATCGTCGACATGATCCGGGGATGCAATCGCGAGACGACAGCGTGACTCAGAAAGCTCGATGTGTTCCAACAACCAGTCGTTGAGTTCTTCTTCGCCTTCCAGACTGTCAGTGCAGTAGAGCAGGCTCAGTTCAGCATCGTGAGCGCGCGCCAGAGCCAGCGCGTATCGCACAGCGTTTGCAGAGTATGGCGATAGGTCGGTCGGACAAAGAATGCGCTTGATATTAATCATGTGTTGAAGGACCTCCTTCCGGCTTTACGGCGTAATCGCCACTTTCATCACGCCGTCGAGTCGTTCGCCAAACAAATCGTAAGCTTCACCGATCTTCTCCAGTGGGAAGGTGTGCGTGAGCAGCGGCGTAAGATCGATACGACCATGGCGCACCACTTCCATGAGCCTGCGCATACGCTCTTTACCGCCGGGGCAAAGTGTCGTCACGATCCGGTGATCGCCGATGCCTGCCGCAAATGCCTCGTACGGAATCTGGAGTTTGCCGGAATACACGCCAAGACTGGACAACGTGCCCGCCGGCCGCAAACTGCGCAACGCGCTCTCAAACGTTTGTTGAGTGCCGAGCGCCTCGATAGCCACATCGGCGCCGCCACCGGTCAGACGTCTCACTTCACTGACGACGTCCATCTCACGATAATCGAGAGTGATGTCGGCTCCCATGCGTTTCGACATCGCGAGTCGATGGTCGTCTCCGTCGACACCGATGATCAATGCGGCGCCCATGAGTTTTGCGCCGGCTGTAGCACACAAACCGATTGGACCCTGTGCAAACACGACAACTGAGTCGCCGATTTTTATGCCGGCAGATTCGGCGCCACTAAAGCCGGTGGAGGCAATGTCGGCGAGCAGCACTACTTGTCTGTCGGTAAGCTCATCGGGAATCTTTGCGAGGTTCGCCTGGGCATACGGTACTTTGAGATATTCAGCCTGCGCGCCGTTTATCGTGTTTCCGAAACGCCATCCGCCTAATGCTTCATATCCTTCGCCATGACCGCACTGTGCTGAGTGGCCCGACAAACACCCACGGCATTGGCCACACGGCGTAATCGCGCCGACAAGCACGCGATCGCCAATGTTGTATCCGGAAACGCCTTCGCCAAGCTCTTCGATAACGCCGACCGGTTCGTGGCCGATTACCAGACCCGGAGAAACGGGGTATTCACCTCTCACGATATGAAGGTCTGTGCCGCAAATCGTGGTGAGGGTAACGCGAATAACGGCTTCACCGGCTCCCGCGCGTGGTTTTTCTACCTCTTCAATACTGATTTTGTTCTTACCGTGGAAAACATTCGCTTTCATTTCACTACCTCCTTAACGCATTCATGGATCGGGCTATGAATGCGTAACTTCCCAATACTTCTGCTGCACGCGTTTTGCCCAGTTCCAAAAACGATTTTGCCGGACTGTCGCGGGTTCGTCGGTCCAGATGTCTTTGTGGATGTAGAGCCCGTCACCGCCCGCCTCATCGATCACAAAACGCATCTCATGCGAGTAGTGCGATGTGGGCTCGTTTCCGGCGATTTCAGCGGCGAGGTTCACAGCGGCAATTTCGCTCTGGCGCACCGCCATGTGGCCCATCTTTGGCCCGCTGAAACTTACGCAATCTCCAACCGCATAGATTCGTGCCTGGCCCATTACGCGCATCGTCGAATCCACGTGTATGTATCCATCATCGTCTGTGACTTCCATGTAATGTGCTGCTGACGATCCTTGAAACGGCGGCACCAGCATGAGCAGGTTGAAATCAACCACATCACCATCATTAGTGGTGGCCGAGTTTTGGGTGAGCGACGTGATACGGAAGTTTTCCAACAGTTCTATCTGTTGTTTATGGAGCATTTGCTTGAGCACAATGGCTCCGTTTGCATCACGAAGGTCTGATTCGATCGTGTCCGGGCTGACGACCGTTATTCTGACTTGACCGCGTTGGCCGGTCTTTTCCAGATGACGTGACAAAGCAAACGCCGTTTCATAGACAGGCACCGGCAGCCGCGCGCCGGAACATTGGCCCAACACGGCTCGTCCTTCCTTAAACTCATTGATCGCCTGGCCAAACTTGATCGCTTTATCAACGTTCAGCAGGTGGTGTGCATGTTCGTAGAAGCCCGTAATCTTTTCCGTAGCCAGTCGCCTGCCAAGAGCGAAGATGAGGTAGTCGTAAGGCAGTTTCCCTTCAACCTGGCCATGCGCAATCGTCACTTTTCTCTCGAACGAATCGATATGAGCAACTTCCGCTTCGACGAAGTTCACTCGTCGATTGAGCATCGTGTGACGGAGGTCAAATGAAACGTCCTTCGGAGAGCACTTGCCGAACGCGAGTCGCACCAATGCCGGATAAAAAATGAACTGGCGGTTGCGAGACACGAGCGTAATCTGGTGTTCGTCGCCAAGCTGTTCGGCCAGGCGCTCTGCGGCTACCACGCCGCCAAACCCGCCCCCGAGGATCAAGACCTTCGCCATCTCTTCAAAGCCTTTCGCAAATCACAGTAGGCCAATCCCGGCCATTCGCCAGCCTGAGTGCACGACCCGTACCACTTTGTTTTTTTAAGTTTTCGGGCGGAAAGGTATGATGCCGAGTGCGGGGTATTTCGCAGAGGGCGTTGAATTTCCCGCAAGCCGGATAACTGTTGACAACCGAATGGGAACGCTATAATCTGCCGCCCGCACTCAGGGCAGTAGCACTATTCCAACTTGTACCTCCCATAGTTAGAACAACTGACTACCCTCGCGCTCCTCCCAATCACAAGGGGTCTTCCCCCGCGACTCGTCATGCCTGCATCGCCCGGACTGGCATCAAGCAATAACGACGAATAACCCTCTACCTGTCAGTCACACAGGAAAGGAGCTGTGATGAAAAAAATCGCAAAAACCATTTCACTGTTGATGCTAATGTTCGCTTTCGAAACCTCCATCGTTACCACCGCCTTCGCTCAAGAGTGGCCACAATGGGGACGGGATCCACAGCACTCAAGTCAAATCAATACAACCGGGCAGAACCTTAATCGGAACCTCGCTGATGTTATCTACGACTCGACTGTGCCCGATGAAATATCAGTGGCCACCCAAGTATTTGGAGAGGCGGATTTGCTTATTCACTATCAGGTGCCTCTGATTGACGGCAACGACGTCTACATGGAATTCAAATCCGGCAACGCCAGTAAGAACTCTTTTAACGGCCTAAACTGGGCGGAGAACAAGCTTACGTGGCAAGGCAGCAACCTGGTCCAGGTTTGGAGTTTCGCAAGCGACTGGAAGGCGCCGGGAAATTATGCTGATTTCTGGCAGCCAGTCTTTCACTCAGTGCTTGCCAATGGCGCACTGTACGTCCCGGGTGCCGGAGGAACAATTTTCAGGGTCAATAAATCAACCGGTGCTCAGATTGCGCGAATCAATCCGTTCACCTCAATCGACAGCAACACATACACCGCCGGACCAATCAGTGCAGACAGTTCCGGCAATCTTTATTACAACGTCGTCAAACTCCAGCCAGGAGGAAATAGCTTTTATAGCAAAGATTCAGTGGATTCCTGGCTCGTAAAGGTGGCAGCCGACAACAGCACCACGAGAGTTAGCTATTCTGTACTTACACCCGGCACGCCGGGTCCGGATGATCCTTGCGAGATATCGTTTGCTCAAGCCCAGGCGCCCTGGCCACCGAGTCCAACGGCGGTTGCTCCTACGACTCGCTGTGGTCCAATGCGCGTGGCACTGAATATCGCGCCCGCGATTGCACCGGACGGCACGATCTACAGCATTGCACGTTCACACGAGATCCTCGCCAACCGGAGTGCATATCTCGTCGCAGTCAATCCAAATCTGAGTCTTAAATGGATTTCATCATTGAACAACCGGTTCAATGATGGTTGCGGAGTACCCATTAGTTCGGGAGGTGTGCTGCCGCCAAATGGACAGCCAGGCGGATGTCGGGTAGGCGCAAATCTCGGCGTCGATCCAGGTGTGAATCACGCTGGTGGTGGTCGGGTCCTGGATGATTCTTCGGCATCACCCACGGTTGCACCCGACGGCAGTGTGTTCTTTGGTACTTACACCAGATATAACTATGCGCAGGGACACTTGATGCACTTTAGCTCGACAGGAGCGTACCTCGGTGCATACAGGTTTGGTTGGGATATCACGCCGGGTATTGTGAGCCATGGGTCCACCTACTCGGTTGTGACTAAGGATAACCAGTACGGAGAAGTCGGATCGTATTGCGCCGTCGAAAGCGTTTGTCCTTCCGATCGCACGATCGCAAACTCCAATGGTTATCCTGAGGCGTACTTCATTACTCAGCTTAATCACAATCTGAACGTCGAGTGGCGCTTCCAAAACACGAACACGTTCAGTTGCACACGTCAACCGGATGGCTCGGTCACTTGCGTGGACGATCATCCGAATGGTTTTGAGTGGTGTGTGAATGCAATGGCCATTGACGCTAACGGCGTGGTTTACGCTAACAGCGAAGATGGAAACCTCTTCGCTCTCAATCCCGATGGCACGCTGAGACAGAAGATCTTCCAGCAGCTTGCCCTCGGCGCGGCCTACACCCCCGCGTCAATCGGGCTAGACGGCAAGATCTATTCTCAGAACGCGGGGCATTTGTTTATAG
The DNA here is from genome assembly GCA_046733695.1 of Acidobacteriota bacterium. Lineage (GTDB taxonomy): Bacteria > Acidobacteriota > Blastocatellia > Pyrinomonadales > Pyrinomonadaceae > PSRF01. The sequence goes on along the minus strand of JBKPPU010000027.1, from coordinate 29,868 downwards.
CGGGTAACTGATAGGCTTGCCTAAAAGCGATTGGGCGCCACCTTTGGTATTAAATCAAGAGCAAACCGTACCAAAGCGCCAACAAGTTGGCGCACTCCAGGGTGGCGCCCAATCTAACCCATCAACACCTGCGCTAAGGCATTCAATAACTTCTCAGCGGTGTAGGGTTTGTTGAGGAATATTGAGACGCCTTCCCACGGACCTTCACCGGCACGTTGGCCTACTCCAAGGCCACTGGCCGCGATGATGCGAACCTTCGGGTTCATTCTTTGCAACGCGCGGATCGTTGCCGGCCCATCCATGAACGGCATGACCATGTCCGTCAACACGACGGCGATTTCGTTCTTCTTGTCGGCGTAAAGCGCGAGTGCTTCGGTGCCATCGGCCGCCGTCAGGACCTCGTATCCGAAGGTCTCAAGCGTACCGCGTGTTATCTCACGAATCGATTCCTCATCGTCCACCACCAACACCAACTCTCCGTGACCGAGCGGAAGATCGGTTTGCAATGCCACAGCGTCTGCCGCGCCTGGTGTATCAATCGCCGGAAGGTACAACGTGAATTGACTTCCTTTATGTAGTTCACTGTAGACGTTAATGAAGCCGCCATGACTCTTCACGATCGTCAGCGCGGTGGAAAGACCAAGCCCCGTGCCTTTCGTCATCTCTTTCGTCGTGAAAAACGGTTCGAAAATCCGGCTTTGAATTTCCGGCGACATTCCTGGCCCGGTATCAGCCACAGTGACCATCACAAAGCGGCCGGGCTTGGCTTCGAGATGCATCCGCGCGTAGTTTTCGTCTACAAAGACGTTTTCCGCTTTGATCGAAATCGAACCGCCTTCGGGCATCGCATCGCGGGCGTTAACACAGAGGTTCATCAATACCTGATGCATCTGAGTTGCGTCAGCCGAAATAATCCAGAGGTCACCCGGAATCTGAAAACCGATCTCGATCGATTTCGGAAGCGTCTCACGAAGGATCTTGACGATCTCTTTAATCAGGTGCTTGGGCTGCAACGCGACGCGCTCGCCTTCGACGCCTCTCGCAAACGACAACACCTGCCGCACCATGTTTCCACCGCGCTCGGCGTTTGTGCGCAAGACGTCAAACCACTTTTTACTCGTTTCATCGGCCGCTTTCAGTTGCAGCATGTCGATCGCCATCAAGATCGGCGAAAGGACATTGTTCAGGTCATGAGCGATTCCGCCCGCGAGAGTGCCGATCGACTCCATTCTCTGAGCGCGCAGGAACTGCGCTTCCATGCGCTTCTTCTCAGTGATGTCGGTGTTGATTACGAGGATAGAGTTTGGCTGACCCTTTTCATCTTGTACCAGAGTCCAGCGACTCTCTACGATAATTTCAGCACCGTCACGACGAGTTTGATGAATTTCACCCTGCCATTTTCCATTTTGAATTACATCACGGCGTGCTTCATCAAACTGCGCTGATGGCTCTTTGAATAGCAGTTCTTTGGCGTTCTTACCGACGGCATCCTCAGCCGTCCAGCCGTAGATCTTCTCAGCTCCCTTGTTCCAGAACAGAATATTCTGATCGAGATCGCGAACGAGAATCGCATCCTGTGCCTGGTCCAGCAGTGCAGCCTGTTCTCTAATCTGCTGCTCGGCTCGTTTGCGTTCCGTAATGTCACTCCTGATCGCAACATACTGGTATGGTTTTCCTTCGGCATTCAGAAACGGAACTATCGTCGTGTCGACCCAGTAGTAGCTTCCATCTTTAGCTCGGTTCCGTATCTCGCCGCGCCATACTTTCCCGCTCGCGATCCTCGTCCAGAGCTCTCTGATGAACTCTTTGGAATGGTAAGCCGAGTTAATAATGCGGTGGTCCTGACCAAGCAATTCTTCGCGCGAGTATTTTGAGATCTCACAGAACTTGTCGTTGACGAAGTTGATGATTCCACGTTGATCGGTAATGGCGACGATCGCAGATTCATCAAGGGCAAACCTGATGTCTGCCAGTTCCTTCTGTGAGCGTTGTAAAGCTTCTTCGGGGGTATTGGTTGTTGAATTAGCAACCATCATGAAAATTTCGTATCGGTGCCGGCGGAGCCGGCTTGAGCCTCTTCCAGTTTCTTTAGCCGGTATCTTAGCTGATCGCGTGAGATGCCGAGTAGTTCCGCAGCTCGTGTTTGATTGCCTCCGCTTCGCTGAATCGCTTGTCGCACAAACGCCAGTTCCGCTTCGTCGAGGGAGATTCCTTCAGCGGGTAGCACAAACTGCGCGGTCGCTTGATTGGTCGCAGTGCGCTCGAGTCTTGATGTTTCCAATAAACCCGCGGGCAAGTACTCAGTCGTAATGTGGTCACTGTCTTCGAGGATCAGCGCCCGCTCAATAACGTTGCGGAGCTCGCGCACATTCCCCGGCCATTTATATCTTCTAAATACTTCTGACGCTTCCGGTGACAAGCCCGTGATTTTTTTGTTTCGCTTCAACCGAGCGCCGATCGTATCGACGTAATGTTGAGACAGAAGCAAAACGTCGTCACCTCGTTCGCGCAGTGGTGGGATGTCGATTTGAATAATCGATAACCGGTAATATAGATCGAGTCGAAAGCGTCCCGCTTCACTTTCGGTTTTCAGATCGCGATTCGACGCAGCAAGCACGCGCACGTCGAGTGGAATATCCTTCAAACCTCCGACTCGGCGAAAAGCTCCTTCTTCCAGCACGCGCAAAAGTTTTGCTTGTAGCGACAACTCGAGTTCGCCGATTTCATCGAGCAAGAGTGTTCCGCCTTCGGCCTGTTCGAACAATCCTTCTTTGCGCGCTTTCGCGTCGGTGAAGGCGCCTTTTTCGTAACCAAACAGTTCCGATTCAATGAGCGTGGCGGGAAGGGCGGCGCAATTAATGGCCACAAACGGTCGTTCAGCTCGCTCCGACCCGTAATGAATTGCTTTGGCAACGAGGTCTTTGCCGGTTCCCGATTCACCCTGGAGCAACACAGACGAGACCTGGCTTTCGGCGACCTTCGCCGCCAGGCCGAGCATTTTCTTCATCGCAGGCGACTCGCCGACGATCTGTCGAAAGTTGAACTCACGCGCTCGTTCTTTTCTTACTTGTTCGACTTCGGTGCGCAGATGGCTCGCCTCGATTGCGTTGCGAATCGTGACGCGGAGCTCTTCCAGGTTGATTGGTTTTCCAATGAAGTCGTAAGCGCCGCCGCGCAGCGCCGAGATCGTGTTATCGATCTGAACGTTTCCGGTGATCATGATCACAATCGCTTCCGGACGCTCACGTTTGATCTCTCGCAAGACGTCGAGACCAGAACCATCAGGCAGATCGATGTCGAGTAAAACGGCGGCCGGTGATTCCGCTTTGAACTGCGTCAAGCCTTCCGCAACTGAACCCGCTTCGACCGGAGCAAATCCCCACATTTGTAGTGCTTCGGTAAGCGTCCAGCGAATGGCCTGGTCGTCATCCACGACGAGTATTTGTTCGTTTGTATTCCTCGGCGACATTGATGATTCAGAAGTCTGCGGTCGTGATTATATGCGCAGCGCGAGAAATGAGAAAAGCCGCAATTGAAAACAAGTTTGCGATTGGACCAGATCGTAAAAGATCACCGCGCCGAAGATTGGAACGTAAGTAAGATTACAGCGTCGAGGATTGGAATGAAAGTAAGATTACAGCGCCGAAGGCGCGCAAAATGATAGCCAGGGGAAAGCGCGAAGTGCGTCGCCCCTGGATCAAGTTCAAAAAAGCGACGTCGAGGCCTGAAAGGCCGAAATAATCGCGTATTACGCCCTTTTCAGGCCTGAAACCAATTTCTAAATTTCGTTACCAGGGGCGACGCACTTCGCGCTTGCCGCTGGCTTTCAAATTTCGTGCCTCAGGCGCTCGGGAACGCACGCGCGACTACTCGTTCGCATCAGCTCGCGGATCGCGAACTACTTCCACCGAACACTTGGCATGCGAAACTACGGCCTGCGAGACAGAACCCAGAAGAAGCCGTTCCCACGCACGATAACCGTGTGAACCCAGCACGATCAGATCTGCCCGCCAGCTTTCTGCTTCATCCAGTATCAGCGTTCGTGGTGGACCAGGTAATAAAACGCCATCTAGCGAGATGCTCTTGTCGAGCTTTGATTTCAGCGTTTGTATCGCGCGGTCCACCGTGTTGCGTGCCTGTTTTTGAAGCGCAATATCCAGGTCTTTGAAATAGTCGAGCGGCAACGCCCATGCCTCTGATGTTGGCGGCATCGGCAGCTCGTATGCAGTTAGCACCTTTACTGTTGAGCCCTCGGGCCATGGCCGGCGTGCAACCTCTTCAACCGCGGCATCGCTGCACGGCGAGCCATCGACAGCCAATAGTATTTTCATACTTCACCCCTTTCCCAACGTGGTGCGTGACTCCTCCCGCGATTCATAAGTGCAGTCCATGTACAGGAATGCACATCCGATCGCCACCCAGAATCCAACTCTGATCCAATTTGAAGTTTGTAGAGCCTCGAGTGTAGCGACACCAAAGAAGAGCAGGAATACTGCGAAATTGGTGCCGAATCTTATTTTCCTCATTTCAGCCTCCATTCAATCGCGAGTTTGAAACACTGGCTCGTGACACTACGCTTCAATTGAGCAATGAATGTGCCGCCGTCGTTCGATGGATTCGCAGCGCTGAAGACGCCGAATAGGAACGCGCGTGGCTGTCATATGCCGCGCCTTTGGCGCTTGGAGACGCCGCGCCTTCAGCGTTGTAACGTAACTCGGAAGCGAGAAGATGTTGTCAGTGTTGTGGACTTTCCCACATCACTTGCGCAATGTTCCTCAGAGCCGCCCTCGATTAACCACAAAATACTGGCTGGTCCATGTGGCATATGCCTTGCGCTCATGCGCGGCGGGAATTGCGACCGTCGAAGCAGACGGAACGCTAACCAGTTAGGTTAGTCAAGACCGAATGAAATGGAGGTTTACCGCCATGACAACGGATGAGCGCGATATTCTCGAAATTCTTAAAGATGAAATGGAGTTCATTGAGAAGGGAGGCTACGGACGATCTGTTCGTACGCCATGGCACGAGAAATCAACATTTCAGGATTCTCTGTCCTGCATTAACTATGGTTACCCGTATCGCGCTCATCCGTGCAATGAGTGTCATCTACTCGACTTTGTCAGACCGGAGGATCGCACGCAGCAAGTGCCCTGTCACTTCATTCCTTTAAATACTGATGGAGAAACCATCGAGGATTTGGAGCAGCAGGACAATCAGGCAAAGCTCGAACGAGAAGTTAAAGAATGGCTTCGTGCCAGGATCAAAGGGATCGAGGAGGAGCGGACCGGACACGCGATTGCTTAAGTCAAAGAAGAGGTCAAAAAATGAAAACCGCAGGAGGCTCACTGATAGCCATACCAATCTTGACTGCGGCTCTCTGGTTCGGCAGCTGTTGGCTTGTCCGCGCTCCTCCAGGTAAACGAGGTTAGCCATCAATAGACACGAAGGCACAGATGAGGTTGATGCTAAAGCGTTGATTTCGTTTGTGCCTTTTTTGTTGGTTCTATCACCGCTGTGAAGGGTGTTCGCAATGCGACAAACGGTAACCATCGACGGTAACGAAGCGGCCGCTTACGTTGCTTACAAAACCAACGAAGTGATAGCGATTTATCCCATCACGCCTTCCTCTGCAATGGGCGAACTGTCCGATGCCTGGGCTGCTGCGAATGAAAAGAATATCTGGGGAATGAAACCACTCGTGCGCGAGATGCAATCGGAGGGTGGCGCAGCCGGTGTGGTCCATGGAAGTTTGCAGTCGGGCTCATTGACCACAACTTTCACGGCCAGCCAGGGCTTGCTGTTGATGATCCCCAACATGTTCAAGATCGCAGGTGAGCTCACCAGTACGGTGTTTCACATTGCGGCTCGAACGATTGCCACTCACGGCCTCTCGATCTTTGGTGATCACAGCGATGTCATGGCTGCGCGGTCGACAGGCTGGGCAATGTTGTTTGCCAACTCCGTTCAGGAAGTAATGGATTTCGCGTTGATCTCGCAGGCATGCACGCTGGAAGCACGCGTTCCATTTCTGCATATCTTCGACGGCTTTCGGACTTCACACGAAGTCATGAAGATAACGCGGTTATCTTCCGAAGAGATCACGGGACTGATAAAACCCGAGCTGGTGCGACAACATCGTGCGCGTGCGCTTACGCCCGATCGACCTGTGATGCGCGGTACTGCGCAAAACCCGGATGTCTTCTTTCAATCGCGTGAACGCGCGAACTCCTTTTATCTAAAGACGCCGGCAATTGTTGAGACCGTAATGGAGCGGTTCTCTGCACTCACCGGACGGCGTTACCAGCTCTTCGAGTTTGTTGGAGATCCAGATGCCGAGCGCGTCATCGTAATGATGGGTTCAGGATGCGAAACCGCTGAAGAGACGGTCGAAATGCTCTGCCGCCGGGGAGAAAAGCTAGGACTCCTGAAAGTAAGGCTTTACCGGCCTTTTTCAGTTTCGCACTTCATCAACGCTCTTCCCGCTTCGACAAAAGCGATCGCGGTTCTCGATCGAACTAAAGAACCCGGAAGCACAGGCGAACCACTGTACCAGGACGTCGTGACCTCGCTGTCTGAGGCAAAACGGAATGTACATGTAATCGGCGGACGTTACGGTTTGTCTTCGAAAGAATTTACACCAGCAATGGTGAAAGCGGTTTTTGACGAACTGAACAACCCCGAGCCGAAGAATCATTTCTCAATCGGAATTGACGACGACGTCACCTTCTCGAGTATTCCATTCGACCAATCGTTCAGTACTGAGCCCGACGATCAATGTCGAGCGCTGTTTTGGGGCCTGGGTGCAGACGGAACAGTCAGCGCCAATAAAAACTCAATCAAGATCATCGGCGAAGAAACTCCCAACTACGCACAGGGTTATTTTGTTTATGATTCCAAGAAGTCGGGTGCGATGACTGTTTCGCACCTGCGCTTTGGACCGCATCCCATCAAGAGCACCTATCTCGTTCAGCGCGCCAACTTCATCGCCGTGCACCAGTTTTCTTTCTTCAGCCAGTACAACGTTCTGGAGGCGGCTGTTGAGGGAGCCACTTTGCTGATTAACAGCCCGTATGACGAGACATCGGTTTGGGATCACCTGACGGCTGCGGTTCAGAAAACGATTATTGAGAAACGACTGAAAGTTTATGCAATCGATGCCGGCGGGGTCGCGCGAACGAGCCAACTTGGCAACCGGATCAATACGATCATGCAAACATGCTTCTTCGCCCTGAGCGGCGTGTTATCGCGCGATGAAGCAATCGCCAAGATCAAGCAATTCATTCGCAAGAGCTACGGCAAACGAGGCGAACCGGTTGTGCGACAAAACTTCGCGGCGGTGGACGCCGCACTTGCACACCTGCGCGAGATTTCCGTACCCCCAACCGTGAGCGAAACAACTGAAAGCACCTCCAGGTTGTACGACGGTGCTCCCGAATTTGTACGAAGCGTGACTGCTGAAATGATCGCGGGCCGCGGCGACGGGCTGCCTGTCAGTGCTTTCCCCGAAGACGGAACTTACCCGGTTGGAACCTCGCGTTGGGAGAAGCGGAACATTGCGCAGGATGTGCCGGTCTGGGAACCGGATTTGTGCATCGAGTGTGGCAAGTGCGTAATGGTTTGTCCACACTCGACGATTCGCGCAAAAGTCTGTTCTGCAAATGATCTCAGCGACGCGCCCGCAGGATTTAAATCCATGCCGGCAAAGTGGAGAGAGTTTTCCGAAAAGCTATACAGCATTCAAGTGGCGGTTGAAGATTGCACGGGCTGCAGGCTTTGTGTGGAAGTCTGTCCTGCTAAGGACAAAGGTAACGTGTCGCGCAAAGCGCTTAACATGCAGCCGCAGTTGCCGCTTCGTGAAAGTGAAAGAGTCAACTGGGATTACTTTCTGAAGTTGCCCGATCTTCATAAGAACGGACTGATTGCCTTCAACTCCGTTAAGAACGTGCAGTTGCTCCAGCCTTTGTTTGAGTTCTCCGGCGCCTGTGCCGGTTGTGGTGAAACACCCTACATCAAACTACTGACTCAATTGTTTGGCGATCGCGCGATCATTGCCAATGCCACCGGTTGTTCGAGTATTTACGGCGGTAACCTGCCCACGACTCCTTACACCACAAATAACGACGGGCGTGGTCCTGCGTGGAGTAACTCGCTCTTCGAAGACAACGCTGAATTCGGTCTGGGCATGAGACTCGCACTGGACCATCAACAGACCTACGCAAAAAATCTCGTTCAACTCCTGCGCTCTCGCATTGGAGAATCACTGGCCGATGGTCTGCTCAACACCGATCAGTCAACTAACGATGGGATCAACATTCAGCGCGAACTGGTGATGGCATTGAAGGCGAAGCTCGCTCCCGATGGCGAAGAGGAAACACGCGACTTGCTTAGTCTCGCCGACTCACTGGTAGAAAAGAGTGTTTGGATTGTCGGTGGCGATGGGTGGGCTTACGACATCGGTTACGGTGGCCTCGATCACGTACTCGCGAGCGGCCAGAACGTTAATATCCTTGTGCTCGACACAGAAGTCTACTCAAACACCGGAGGTCAGGCGTCAAAGGCCACACCGCTGGGTGCGGTGGCGAAGTTTGCGACCGGAGGGAAGCCGAGCGCTAAAAAAGATCTGGGAATGACGGCGTTTCGTTATGGCGACGTGTACGTCGCACAGGTGGCGATGGGCGCAAACGACACGCATACGATAAAGGCATTCCTCGAAGCAGAAGCACATCCGGGACCCTCGCTGATCATTGCCTACAGTCAATGCATTGCTCATGGCATCGACATGGCGCGGGGAATGCACCAACAGAAGCTGGCGGTGGATTCAGGTTACTGGCCTCTCTATCGCTACAACCCGCGACTCGTAGAAGAGAGCAAGAACCCGTTCCAACTCGATTCGAGTGATCCGAAGATTCCGCTTCAGGATTACATCTACACCGAGGGCCGTTATCGCATGCTGCAGCAGAGCGAACCCGCGGTAGCGCAGTTTCTTCTGGGCCAGGCTCAAAAAGCAGTGATGCGACGTTGGCAACAGTACAAGCAACTCGCTGAACCGAGGGTGCCATGAATCTAACAACAAATTATCTCGGCATGGTTTTGAAGAACCCGATTGTGGCTTCTTCGTCGCCACTCTCACACACTGTCGACAGCATTCGCCGTTTGGAAGACGCGGGCGCTGCGGCAGTCGTTATGTATTCACTGTTTGAAGAGCAGATCGGTTTCGACAGTTATTACGTCGATTATCACCTGACAGCGGGGATTGACAGCTACGCCGAGTCGATCAGCTATTTTCCTGACATGCAGACGTACAATGTTGGACCAGACGCGTATCTGAATCTGATCCGGCGCGCCAAAGAAGCAGTTAATATTCCCATCATTGGGAGTTTGAACGGTGCGTCTGTTGGTGGCTGGACTGACTATGCGACCTTGATTGAAGATGCGGGAGCCGATGCTCTCGAACTTAACGTCTACTACCTTCCGACGAACCCTGAGCTTACTGGTCTCGAAGTCGAATCGCTTTACATTGATATCCTCACGGCGGTCAGAGAGGCTGTAACGATTCCGGTAGCCGTGAAGCTTAGTCCATTCTTTAGTTCGATGGCGAACATGGCGGGTCGTTTGAGTGATCACGGTGCTGATGGCCTGGTGCTTTTCAATCGCTTCTACCAACCTGACTTTGATTTGGAGAATTTGGAAGTAGCGCCGCGGCTGGTTTTGAGCAATTCAGATGACCTGCGTTTGCCATTGCGCTGGGTGGCGATTTTGTACGGGCGGGTGAGCGCGGATCTGGCAATAACGAGCGGCATTCACACTTCATGTGACGTCATTAAAGGTTTAATGGCCGGGGCCCGAGTAACGATGATGGCGTCAGAGTTACTGCAAAAAGGCATCGGTCGTGTAGAACAAGTGCTGAACGAACTCGTCGCGTGGCTCGAGCAGCACGAATACGAAAGCGTCATGCAGATGGTTGGTTCGATGAGCCAACAGCATTGTGCCGAACCCGCTGCCTTCGAAAGAGCTAATTACATGAAGATGCTTCAGTCCTACCGCCCTTTGAATTGAGCCACAAAGAGGCACAAAAGGCACAAAATGAAAGATCCTCAACGCAAGAGCATTCTCATCGTCGATGACGACACCAGCATCACCGACTCGCTAGCCCTCATTCTTCAAGCGGCCGGCTTTCGAGTTGTTGAAGCACACAACATTGCACAGTCAATCGCGATCTTGAACTGCACGCAATTCGATTTGGTAATCACTGATTTCTGCCTGCCGGACGGTACCGGAATAGATGTGATCGCTCAGGTTAAGAATGAGACTCCGGAGACGCAAGTTATCCTCATGTCGGGTCATGGCTCTTTGGATGTAACGATCGAGGCGATCAAGCGCGGTGCTTACTACTACCTCGACAAGCCTTTCGACATCGGTCGCCTCCGCACCCTCGTCGATCGCGCCCTCGAAGTTGCAGCGTTACGGCACGAGAATGAAGCTCTTAAACGAACGCTCGTTGGCGACAGCGAGACGTTCGGAATGATTGGTCGTGACCCAAAGTTACAGCAGATCATTCAGACAATCAGGACTGCGGCGCCCTCTGATGCGTCAGTATTGATAGAAGGTGAAAGCGGTACTGGGAAGGAGTTGGTCGCAGCGGCCTTTCATGCGCAAAGTCAACGCTCTTCCGGACCCTTCATCCGTATAAATTGCGCGGCGATACCACACGAACTCATCGAATCGGAGTTGTTTGGTTATCAGAAAGGCGCTTTCACCGGAGCAGACCGCGACAAAAGAGGATTGATGGAAGTGGCGAGCGGTGGAACGTTGTTGCTCGATGAGATCGCGGAAATGCCCTCGCATTTGCAGACAAAACTTTTACGTGTTTTGCAGGAGCGGAAGCTACGGCGACTGGGTGACGAGCTGGAGTTGGACGTCAATTTTCGACTGGTTTCGGCAACAAACCGTGATACAGCGGCGCTGTTGGCAGAAGGTGTACTGCGCGACGATCTCTATTTTCGAATCAGTACGATTAAGATTAAGGTGCCACCCTTGCGCGAGCGCCTCGACGACGTACCGCTGATTGCCACACATTTTCTACAACGCTTCAACAAGCAGTACGGCAAAAGAATTCTCGACCTTTCACAGGAAACGGTGTCGCATCTGCTTCGTTACAATTGGCCTGGAAACATTCGTGAGCTCGAGAGCGTCATAGAGCGTGCCGTCGTCTTTTGCGCGGGCGATCAATTGTTGCCCGAATGCCTGCCGGAAGAATTTCAGCGCCGGCGGTTCAACAATTCCTCATTCGTAATTCCACCACTCGTTCCACTGCAAGACATCGAGCGCGAAGCAATCCTGCAAACACTCGAACGCACTTCCGGCAACGTCAGACGAAGTGCGCAGATTCTTCGCTGCCCGCGACCGACGTTCTATCGCAAGCTCAAAAAATTCGGCATCAAAGTCGATCGAGACGGTGAAAAGTCTGCGGGAAAACTCTCAACCTCAGCTTAAAAATCCGCATCCACAGATTACGCAGATTCAGTTTTTATAAATCTGCGTAATCTGTGGATGGACTTGTATGACTCAGTATGAACCACTCACGCGAGTGAACGTCTCACGCTGAAACCACCGCACTATTCGCTTCTCACGATTTGCCAACAAAATTGGACCACGCTTCTCGGGGAATAGTTATTGCTGTGTCCTCACTAAACTCGTTCGAGCCCGCTCTCACGAGTGGCCCAGGGATTAAGCAGTCAATCTAACGGTGTAGCTCTCCCGCCTCGCCGTTCACATGGATACGAAGCTCACAGTACGCCCTTGGACCAACGGCCCACTTGCTTACTGATTCTTACAGAGCTTGTTCGGAGGAAAAGACAATGAAGAACACTGAGCCCAATCATCACAAGAGAAAGCTATACTTTCTCATCACTCTCGCGGCTGTTGTGTTGCTGTTGCCGGTCATCAGCGCTCGCGCACAAGTCCAACAAATAATCGAACCCGTGCCAGACGGTGGTGGTGCTGCCCTTGCGCTTCCAGCCCCCACACCTGTTTGTGCACGCACAATCAAGGCAGATGTAGTCGCTCTCGATCAGGTAATCATGTACAACCGCCTCGGAACAGTAAATCCCGGCGGCATGATCTACGCACTCAAGAAGGACGTCGTAGCAATCGATCCTCTGAAAGGGATCGTGGCCGGCAACGTCCGTTTGCGTTCCGACAAACGGCCGCGACCAATAGTGCTCCGCATGAACAGCGGCGATTGTCTGCGCATTACTTTTACGAACCTTCTCTCAGCCAGTCCTCTGAGTGACCAACCTGCCACGCGCTCTGCCGGAGTGCATGTCAATGGTATGGAACTGGTCGGAAGCATCGCTTCTGATGGATCGAACGTCGGCACAAACCCACCAAGTTTGGTGGGTCCGGGCGGTTCGACCGTCTACACCCTTTACGCCACCCGTGAAGGAAACAATCTCATGTACAGCACTGCTGCCACGACCGGTGGCGAAGGTAACGGCGGGACTCTTTCCGAAGGTTTATTCGGCAGCGTCAACGTCGAGCCGGCAGGCGCTGAGTGGTATCGCTCACAACTCACCCAGGCTGACATGAAGCTGGCGCAGACCGGCACCACACCAGGCGGCCAGCCGATCCTCAATTACGACGCCGTGTATCCGGTAGGCCATCCTAAAGCAGGCCAGCCCATCATAAAGATGCTCAGCGTCGACACGATCGTCAGTACAGACTTAAACGCGATCATTACTGGTCCCAACAAAGGACGCTTTCCTGCCGGCACTTACCGGCCGAATGCGACCGAACCCGACCGCGACCGGCCGTTCCGCGAGTTCACCGTGATCTATCACGATGAAATTGAGGACATTCAGGCCTTCCCACAATTTCGCGATCCGGTTCTGAGTCACACGCTTCACAGCGTCGAAGACAAGTTTGCCATCAACTACGGTGTGGCAGGCGTGGGCGCCGAGATCCTCGCTAATCGACTCGGCGTTGGACCAATGTTTAATTGCACTGAATGCAAGTTTGAAGAGTTCTTCCTGTCATCGTGGGCCATCGGCGACCCCGCGCAAATCGTGGACGTCCCGGCTAACACCACCGATGCCACGGGCAAATTGATCACCGGGCGTAAGGCCACCAAGGTCTTATATCCCGACGATCCTTCAAACGTACATCACAGCTACATCGGTGATCCGGTGAAAATGCGCGTCGTACACGCAGGACCAAAGGAGCACCACATCCACCACTTGCACGCGCACCAGTGGCTGCAAACCCCGGACGACGACAACTCGACTTACCTCGATAGTCAGGCAGTTGGACCAGGCTTCGCCTTTACAACTGAAATCGTCCATGGTGGTACTGGAAACCGAAACCAGGTAGTTGGCGATTCAATTTTCCACTGTCACTTCTATCCACACTTCGCCGAGGGCATGTGGGAGTTGTGGCGCGCGCACGATGTTTTTGAAGCAGGGACAGTTTTGAACAGCAGCGGTATTCCTGTTGCGGGTGCTCGTGCCTTACCAGATGGCGAGATCACTGCAGGAACACCGACACCTGCCCTCGTGCCGATTCCAACCCTGGCAATGGCGCCGATGCCGACGGCAACTGTTCCGGGTTATCCATTCTTCAGTCCGGCAGTCGCTGGACATCGTCCCCCCAAACCACCGCTCGACACGATCGATGATGGCGGCTTGTCGCGACACATCATCACGGGCGGAACTTTCACACACTCTGAGACCCGTCTCGACTTCAGCAAAGAACTCATTACAGCAACAGCGGTAAGCATCGCTGAAACTGGAACGGCTTCCGAAGTCGCTGCAATGGTCTATCACGAACAACGCTTACACCCGAGCTACAAGCCCGATGGCACTCCGGCTAACTTCATACTGAACGGATTGCCGCGCAAGCCTGGTGCTCCATTTGCCGATCCCTGCGTCGACGACAATGGAAACGCGAAAGGGACTCCACGCACTTACAAAGCAGCCGCGTTTCAACTTGACATGAAGTTGAACAAAGCCGGCTGGCATTTCCCGCAGTCGCGCATTCTGGCTCTCTGGGCCGACGTTGCTCCGACGCAAGCCGGAACAAAACCGCCGGAACCGTTTTTCTTCCGGGCGAACACAAACGACTGCATCACTTACTATCACACTAACCTCGCTCCCGGTGTTTACGAACAGGACGATTTCCAGGTACGCACGCCGACCGACATCATCGGCCAGCATATTCACCTCGTGAAGTTTGACGTTACTTCGTCAGACGGCTCTGGTAACGGCTTCAACTATGAGGACGGAACCTTCAGTCCCGATGAAGTACGCGAACGAATCAAGGCCATTCGCAAGAAGAACGCCTGCGTGGGTGTGGAATCAGGCGACGTCCGTGATGGCACATTCACCTGTCCCGTAGGCAAAAACCATCCGTTCTTCGGCACCAAGTACGCACAAACCACCGTGCAGCGTTGGTTCGCCGACGACACCCTCAACAACAACGGCGTAGACCGAACACTGAGGACCGTTTTCACTCACGATCACTTTGGTCCATCGACTCACCAGCAAGCGGGTCTCTATGCGGGTCTCGTAATCGAGCCGACCGGGTCAGTCTGGAAGAATCCGGAAACCGGCGTCACGATGGGAACCCGTACCGTTGATGGTGGACCGACGAGCTGGCAAGCGAACATTATCGAAACTACTGCGGCGAATAGTCACCGCGAGTTCTTGTTCGAGTTCGCTGATTTCCAACTGGCTTACCAGGCCGGCGCAGGCGTCGGCGCAAACGGCAAACCCATTGCCGACCCGCAGCGAGTAATCAATCCACCGATCATCAACGAAGTTGGATTGCCGTTCCTCGTCGAGAACGGAATGGTTTGTCCGGGTGGTGTTCCGGCTCCTTGTCCGGAAGCAATCTCCGCCGCGGATCAGGGCACGATGAGCGTGAACTATCGCAATGAGCCAGTGCCTTTACGCGTTCGCGATCCTCTCACAAACCTTCAGGCGAACGGCGCCGCGGGTGATTTGTCCAAGGTTTACAAATCAAACATCACTCGTGCCGATGCACAGTTCAACGTCCAGCCAACGTTCTATCCGGCGCTGACTGGAGGCGTGCAACCGGGTGATCCATTCACGCCGCTCCTGAGAGTTTACGAGAATGACAAAGTTCAGATTCGTATCCTCGTGGGAGCGCACGAAGAAACACATAACCTGACTATCAGCGGTCACAAGTGGCTCCATCAACCCGGGACGCCACAGGATCCGTTGGCAGTCAACAACTCCGGCTATCGTAATTCGCAGATGGCTGGTATCTCCGAACATTTTGAATTCCTGACTGGTAAAGAATCGATCATGGGCGGCAGGCCCTTTGTCGATTATCTCTACCAGAACAGTGCTTCAGTTGACGGACAGTGGAATGGTGTTTGGGGCCTCATGCGAGTCTACAACGGCCGGAATGGATTAAAGACTGACCTGCTCGCATTGCCCAACAACCTGGAAGGCGCGGCACCGTCGACAACGAACGACACGTCCTTCCCGATTGATACAACGAATCCGACTGGCGCAACTGACTATCTTGACCCCACTGATGGCTCCGCGCTGGTAGATGCCTCGACTACGACGAATACCTCGCTGATGTCGGGGACGATGACGGGCGCCTTCACCACCGCAATTTCGCCGGATATCGCTCTCGCGGGGGCTACTGTAAATTCGGCTGAAGCGCTTGTGATTGGTCCCGTCCCCATCACAGAAATAGTTACAGCTAACCCGACCGACTTCGCCACCGGCAAGGTAGCCGGCACAAGCATCTGTCCGGGCACCGCTCCGAAACGCACGATCAACGTCACGGCGGTTAATGCCTGGGCACTTCCCGGAGGCAAGTTGATCTACAACAGCCGGGCTGGGAACGGCGGTGCACTCAACGACCCGACTGCGATCATGTACTTCCGCAGTTCGGACATCGACGCTTATGGCAACGTCAAAGCTGGTGTTCCGATCGAGCCACTAGTGGTTCGAGCCAAAGCCGGTGAATGCATCTTTTTCAATCTCGAGAACAGGCTGCCGAAGTCGCTGCCTGATCTCGATGGCTTCAACACGATGGCGAATCTGCTGTTCCACTTCAACGCCAATCAGGTAAGACCTTCGAATCAGGTTGGCTTGCACCCGCAGTTGCTCGCTTACAACGTAGCTAACAGCGATGGGAAGAACGTCGGTTTCAATCCGAACCAGACGGTTGGACCAGGTGGCATAGCACGATACAGGTGGTACGCCGGCGATGTTGTTATCAATGGCAATCAGCGCATAGCAACACCGATTGAATTCGGCGCTACCAACCTGATCTCGTCAGATCCGATCAAGCACAGTAACAAGGGCGCGATCGGTTCGCTAATCGTCGAACCCGAAAGTTCAACCTGGATCGAGGACGCGGGCTCACGTGCACAGGCGACAGTAACCAAGTCGGATGGCACGTCGTTCCGTGAATTCGTAGTGCAATTCCAGACGGACATCAACATGAGGTTCGCGGATGGAAGTCCGGTGCCGAATATTGGGGGTCCAACCGGGGCGGAAGATCCCGAAGACTCAGCGCAGAAGGCGATTAACTATCGCACTGAACCGCTGTGGAAACGGATGAACTATGCGCCGGAAACTCCATTCGAAATAACTCGTACCTTCGACTTCACCAACGTGCTGACCAATGCCGCGGTCGGTGGCAATCCGCAAACGCCGATCTTCACCGCTCAGGCTGGCCAGCCGGTCCGATTCCGCATCCTGAATGCGAACGGACACATGCGCAACAACGTGTTCAACCTGCACGGGCACTTCTGGCAGGATGAGCCTTACACCAACAACTCAAAGGCGATTGGCAACAACCCGCTATCAGAGTTCAAGGGAGCTCTATACGGGATCGGACCCTCTTCGCATTACGAAGTGATTCCGGTGAATGGCGCCGGCGGCGGACGCCGCGTACCGGGTGACTATCTCTACCGGACTCAAGAATCCTTCATGTTCGATGGAGGACTCTGGGGCATCTTCCGAGTCACGCCGTAACGCCTGATTCCTGCGATTCGTCGCAGGGACGACTTACCGAGTGCAGCCTGCCGCAAGGCAGGCTGTGCTCTTGTTCTCGAGGTTCTATGTCCCTGCTTGGACACAGTCAGTACCACCTCGCGGTAGCGGGTGGGTACGCCGTAGGCTCCGATCGAAAAATGCTGCGCAGCACCCACCTGCTACCGCGAGGTGGTACTGACTGTGCCCAAGCAGGATCACTGATTCAGTGCAAGAGGGGAGAAAGGCCATGGCATTACTAAAGACGTTCTTTGTCGCGCTTGTTTGTTATTCGTTACTTACCTTTCCAGCACACCCTGGCCCAGTGCGAACAACTCCCGACGCCCAAAATGAGCCGCGTGTGATCAACGATGCGCCACCACTCAACTTCGAACTCAACCAGGGACAGACTCATCCGCGTGCGAAATTCCTGGCACGCAGCGACGGGTATGTTCTTTTTCTGACTGCCACTGAGGCCGTCATGGCTCTCGATAATTCAGCCACACACAAAAAACGAAAAGACGATCGCGACTTCGAGTCAACCGATCAAAAACAAAAGCCGCCACGCTCGATCGTGCGCATGAAATTAAAGGGCGCCAATCCCACCCCTACGATCGAGGGACTCGATCCGTTGCCAACGAAGAGTAACTACTTCGCCGGCTCGGATCCAACAGCGTGGCGCACTGATATCCCGAATTATGCTCGCGTTCGCTACGCACAAGTTTATCCGGGAATCGATATGGACTATTACGGCAGCCAGCACCGGGTCGAATACGACTTCATACTCGCGCCCGGAGCCAATCCCGAGATGATTGAAATCGCTTTTGGCGGCATCAATGACTTTGACATCAGCCGGATGGGCGAGTTGCTGTTGCATACGCAGCAGGGGGATCTCCGTCAGAGCAAACCCGTTGCGTACCAGGTAGTGAACGGCGTCAAAGAGGAAGTATCTGTTAGTTACATTCCGCTTGGCACTGGCCGCGTCGGTTTTCAACTCGGGGCCTATGATCCAACCAAACGACTAGTCATAGATCCGGTGCTCGTCTATTCGACGTATCTCGGAGGCAGCGGCTTCGATCAGGGTTACGCGATCGCCGTCGATGCGCTCGGCAATGCTTATGTTACGGGCCAGACTGCCGCGATCGACTTTCCCACCACCCCGGGAGCTTTTCAAACCAATTATGGTGGTGGCGACGCATTCGTCGCGAAGCTCAATCCATCCGGCAGCGCCCTCGTCTATTCGACTTATCTCAACGGCGCGAGCGCCAACGGCATTGCCGTAGATTCCACCGGCAATGCTTATGTAACTGGGGACGCTGGTCCGGTTAGTTTTCCAACGACTGCCGGTGCGTTTCAAACCGCACCAGTAGGTTCCGACACCTTTGTCACCAAGCTGAATCCGACAGGCTCAGCGCTCGTGTACTCAGCACGCTTCGGCGGCAATCTCGACGACTTCGGTCGAGGCATTGCCGTTGATGGATCAGGCAACGCCTACATTACAGGTTGGACCGTCTGTCGCTCGACGATCTGCACGTTTCCTACTGTCAATGCTTTTCAGCCGAACTTCGCCGGGGGAAACAACGACGCCTTTGTTACAAAGATCGACAGCACGGGCGCATCTCTGGTCTATTCCACTTATCTTGGCGGCGGAAAAGTCATCAATGGCACTGAAGACTGGGGCGAAGGAATCGCTGTCGACAGTTTCGGTAGTGCTTACGTAACCGGCTACACCTATTCGCCGGACTTTCCTGTCACAGCCGGAGCATTCGATACCACGCGAGCAGGGCTTGATGCGTTCGTTACGAAGTTCACCCCCGATGGTGCGTCGCTCGTCTACTCTACCTTTCTCGGCGGTGCAGGTCGTGAGCAAGGTCAGGGAATAGCAGTCGATGCAAATGGAAATGCTTACGTCACTGGCATTACTGAGTCGTTCGACAGTCCGTTTACCTCTGCATATGAGGGCTTCCCGGTAACATCCGGAGCCTTTCAAACCAAAGGTAGCTATGACGCTTTCGTTACCAAGCTGAACTCGAAAGGTTCGGCACTGATTTATTCGACCTATCTTGGCGGCACTGCGGGCGTGGATCGAGGATGGGCCATTGCCCTCGATACGGCGAATAACGCTTACATCACCGGCGACACTGCTTCCAGTAACTTTCCGGTTGCCAATGCAATCCAGCCGGCGTATGGGGGCGGTCCCACGGATGCCTTTGTGACGAAGCTCAATGCGTCCGGTTCGGGACTGCTCTATTCGACGTTTCTTGGCGGCAATCTAACTGATGAGGGCCGCGGCATCGCTTCGAATGGAAGCGGTGATGTTTTCGTCACTGGCGACACTTCGTCGGCGAATTTCCCGACCAGCAATCCGTTTCAGGTCAGTAACGGCGGTGGTATTGAAAATCACGACGACGCCTTTGTCGTAAGGATTGGAGACTTCGCACCGACGCCAGTACCCACTCCGACTCCAACTCCAACACCGACACCGGTAGCGACGCCCACGCCGACGCCAACACCAACACCAACTCCGACACCAGCGCCAATAGTCGATACGATCAAAATCCAGCGCGCTGAGTATCAGCGGTCAAAGGGTGTTTTGCGGGTCGACGCCACCGGTAGTGAGCCGTCTGCGACGCTCCGTGTCTATATTACCGCGACTAAAACTCTAGTCGGTACCCTAAAGAATAACGGCAGCGGACGCTTCAGTGCCTCGCTCCCGTGGCCAACGTACCCGGAGACCATCACAGTCCGAAGCAGCTTCGGCGGCTCAGTCTCGAGCCCCGTTGCTCTCAAGTAAGTCAATCCGGGCCGCAGATCCGCGTTCATCTGCGGCCCATTTTTTCGCAGCCCAAGGTAAATTTCCCCACTCGGTCCAGTCTTAAACTCAACAAATAAGGGATCTAGCGCGGGCATAACGCTTGCACAAGACTGATCAATTCTCGAAGAGGAGTGCACCAATGCCAACTCACCGAATAACAATTCAACTCATCTTATTCGCCTTCTTTGTTTTCTCTGCGACCACGACTTTTGCGCAAGACGGGCCAAAGAGCACAACTCAGACACAGAAGATCGTGGAGCAGGGAGTCGCGATCGAATTCACTGCCGAGCCCCTGGTCCAGAACGCAAAAAGCATCAGGGCCGCCGAAGACGTGAACGTCACGTTCAAAGTCACAGATACGACAACCGGAACGCCCGTGAAAGGATTGGGACTCTCCGCCTGGATAAGCCTGCGCGAGGGAAACAAACTAACTGAAGCAGCACAGTGCCGCGAGAAAATTCAATCCTATCTGACCGGCAGTATGCGCGCTCGTCCTGATGTCGATCTGAATTCCTATTACATCCTCGCGCTAAACAAGAGTGCCGACATTTCAGTGATCGATCCGCTGTTAGGTTTTGGCGGGAGCAAATTGCTCACCCTCGTGATGATGAAGAGCCCTGGAGAAGATTGGGTTCTCACTCGTGACGGCGAATTGCTGTTCGTCACCCTGCCCCTAATCGATCAGGTTGCAGTGATCGGTACGCGCAGTTGGAAGGTTTTGAACTACATCGAAGTGGGCGCGAAGCCCATGCGCATCCTCGTGCAGCCTGACCAGCAATATGTATGGGTCGCAAACGACGGCGATAAAGACGGCGGAGTGACAGTCATCGATGTGGCGAACCTCAAGGTTGCAGCAAAGATTTCAACAGGTGCAGGAGAACACGAGATCGTAATCAGCAACGACAACCGGTTCGCCTTTGTTTCGAATCGCTCGAGTGAATCGGTCTCGGTCGTTGACATTCGCAAGCTCGCGAAAGTTAACGACGTCAAGGTGGGGCAGGGACCAGTCTCGATGGCCTCGTCTGAACTGAGCAAAGCGATTTACGTGGCCAGTGAGGCCGATGGACTCGTCACCGTGATCGACGGCGAAAGCCAACAGGTGATCGCGCGCATGACGACAATTCCGGGCGCGCGCTCGATCCGTTTCGCACCGGGTGGTCGATACGGATTCGTACTCAATACGAAGCAAAGCAAACTGAGCATCTTCGATGCAGCATCGAATCGCATCCTGCATGAAGTAAACGCGGGCAAGTCTCCGGATCAAATCATGTTCAGCGACACTTTTGCCTTCGTGAGATCGCTGGAGACCGAGAACGTGGAAATGCTGCGACTCGCGACAATCGGCAAAGAAGTCGATGTAACCGAGTTTCCCGGCGGACAGATTGCTCCCGGTAAAGGCTCGACACCGGTGCGTGCTGATTCGATCGTGCTGGCGCCGGAAGGCAATGCCGTTATCGTCGCGAATCCGGTCGATAAAACCCTCTATTACTACAGCGAGGGAATGGCCGCGCCGATGGGCAACTTCCAGAATTACCGGCGCGAGCCGATGGCAACCCTCGTAGTCGACCGCAGTTTGCGAGAGATCAAACCCGGTGTTTATTCGACGACGATCAAATTACCCGCGAGTGGTCGCTACGATGTTGCCTTTCTGAACGACTCTCCGAAAGTTTCTCACTGCTTCGAAATAAGTGCTGACACTAATCCGGCGCTGAAAGAGAAGCAGCAGACAGCACTTCGCATCGAGCATCTCCTCAAGGAGACGAATTTAGCGGTAGGTAAAGACTTCGTTTTCCGCTTCAAGTTAATTGATACCGCAACCGGCAATCCGAAATCCGATTTGAAAGACGTTCGTGTGCTGACGTTCCTGAGTCCGGGTGTTTGGCAGCGTCGCGACATTGCGAAGTCAATTGGAGACGGAGTCTACGAACTAAAGATCAACGTGCCGGAGACAGGTGTCTATATGTTGTTCGTTGAATCGTCTTCTATGGGTGTGCGTTACATCGACCTGCCGTACCTGACGCTGCAGGCAACCGAGTAGAGGTGAACGACAATGAATAGACTTCTTAAAGTGTTTGGACTCGCGTTGATGCTGCTCATCGCAATTGAGGGAAGTGCACAAACGAGGGCGCGATCCTATGTTTGCCCGATGCATCCGGAAGTTACGTCGAGCAAACCCGGCAAGTGTCCCAAATGCAAAATGGATTTGCGAAAAGTGGGTCCACAGACTACGCAGATTACGCAGAGTAAGAATCAATCTGTGAAATCTGTGGATGGCTCGACCATGGTGATCCCGGATGTCGAGGTCCTGGACCAGGACGGTAACGTCCTTCATTTCTACACCGACCTGATCAAAGACAAGACTGTAGCGATCAACTTCATCTTTACAAACTGCACCACCATTTGTCCGCCGCTAGCCGCAACCTTTGCTCGCTTACAAAAAGAGATGGGCGACAAAGTTGGCCGTGACGTGCACCTCATTTCCATCAGCGTGGATCCATTGACTGACACCCCCGAGCGACTAAAAGCGTGGGGCGCGAAGTTCAAGGCCGGCCCAGGCTGGACGTTTGTTACCGGCGAGAAGCAGGAGATAGATAAGTTGCTCAACGCCCTCGGCGCTTCGGTATCAAAACGCGAGGATCACACGCCGGCACTAATCATCGGCAACGATAGTAAAGGTACGTGGACGCGCACTTATGGTCTCGCGAAGATAAGCCAGATCACGTCTGTGATTCAGAACGTCATGGCAGGGAGAGTCGAAGAGTCGTCCGCCACGGAGGAGGGAAAGCCATGAAGTTGAACTCAATTGCGGCAGCGCTGGTTGTCATGTTCCTGGCAACGATCGGACTTGCGCAGGACGCACAAAGACCAAAACCACCTGAGCCGGCTTCGTTGACCAGGGTGAGCGATACTCCAGCCGCCCGCTCAGCTGCTGAGAAATATTTTTCGGATGTCGAACTCATCGATCAGGACGGTCAGAAACTGCGCTTCTATAGCGACGTGCTCAAGAACAAGGTCGTAATCATCAACACGTTCTTCACTACCTGCACCAACATTTGTCCGCCGATGAATCGTAATTTCGAAAAGATCCAGGAGGCGCTTGGCGACCGCTTAGGCAAGGATGCATTCCTGATCTCGATCACTGTAGATCCGCAGACGGATACGCCGACGCGATTGAAGGAATACAGCCGCAGGTTTCATGCGCGCTCCGGATGGCTCTTTCTGACGGGCTCCAAAGAGAACGTCGACTGGGCGCTCTATAAGCTGGGCCAGTATGTGGAAACCAGAGACGAACACACCAACATTTTTATTATCGGCAACGAGCCAAAAGGACTCTGGAAAAAAGCATTCGGCCTCGCCAAGTCGGAAGAATTAATCAAGATCGTCGAAGACGTGATTAACGATCGCTAGCTTGATACAGTCAGAACCACCCCGCGGTAGCGGGTGGGTACGCCGTAGGCCATGTCCAAAAACGCTGCGCGGCACCCACCGCTCCAAGTAAGAGGTTTACATGATCATCAGACTCACACTCGTAGCTCTCATCGCATTCGCCGGCTGTTTGATCTGGGCGGGACCAGCGCCGGTTCAGTCACAGGGCGCGACTCAACGCCGGGAGCTCACACCGGCGGAAAAACGCGGGAAGGCTTTCTATCTCAGAGGTGAGAGCGCGTCGGGCCAGGACATCACGGCGCTGATGGGAGAAGTCGATGTGCCTGCATCAACTCTGCCGTGCGCAGGTTGTCATGGCAACCGGGGCGAAGGCAGAACCGAAGGTGGCGTCACCGCTGGGAATATGAGTTGGTCACACCTGACCAAACCTTACGGCCACACAGACGAAGGCGGTCGCAAACACCCCGCGTTCTCCGAGCCTTTGTTTGTTCGCGCGATGACCTCGGGATTAGACCCGGCCGGCAACAAGTTGGCGGTTGCGATGCCTGTCTACCGCATGCCTCAGGAGGACATGGCAAATCTAATCGCATATCTAAAACGGATCGAGACTGATGCTGACCCCGGTGTCTCTGATACGAACATCGTGGTCGGTACGGTCCTGCCGGAGAAAGCTGCTTTGAGTGGCCTGGCCCAGTCAATGGGCGACGTGTTGCAATCTTATTTCGCCGAAATCAACGCACATGGTGGCATTTACAACCGCAAGATCGAACTGCGGGTGATGTACGGTGATTCAACAACAACCGTTACTAACGTCAGGCATTTGATTGACGACGATCAGGTTTTCGCGATCGTGAGCGGTCTCACCGCCGGCGCCGAAGACGGCGTGGCCACGTTAACGCAAGAGAAGGCAGTTCCATTCGTCGGACCTTCCACGTTGCTTCCGCAGCGAGGACTACCTGTCAATCGCTACATCTTCTACCTGCTGCCTGGTTTGCATGAACAAGCGCGGGCGCTGGCAACGTTCGCCAGTAAGAAGAAAGACACGGCGAATGTAGCAATCGTCTCACCTGAAATTGAATTCAATCGAAACATCGCGACGACCATAGCCGAGCAGGCAAAGAAACTTCACTTCAAGTCTACGACTACGACTTACTACCCGCGCGATGGATTCAATGCAGCCAGATATGTGAGCGAGCTGAATCAGAAGGGAATCGACACGATTTTCTTTCTCGGCTCAGGTCAGGAAGCAGGAGCCATCTTGAATGAGGCGGCGGCCATTGGTTGGACACCCACCGTGTATCTGCTGGGGACGCTTGTCGGAAGAAATGTCGGTGATGCTGTGACAGTGAAGATGAAAGACAAAGTCTTCCTCGCCTTTCCGACCGTTCCTGCTGACGTTTCCCAAGCCGGCGCGGCCGACTACACTGCCTTTCTGCAACGGAACAAACTCACCTCGACACATGCAGCGGCGCAAGCCTCAGCGATTGCTGCCGCCAGAATATTGGTCCATGCGCTTGAACTCTGTGGCAAGGACCTCAGCCGCGAACGCCTCGTAACCACTCTCGAGGGCCTCTACGAATACGACACCGGCCTGATACCTAAAATCACGTTCGGTCCGAATCGTCGCATCGGTGCTCTAGGCGCGTACGTCGTCACCATCGATCCTGAGAAAAAACTTTTTCCTGCCAGTGTGGAGTGGATTGCGGTTGACTGAACCCTGTAACATTGCCTCAGCGCGGTCCACAGATTACGCAGATTGCTCGTTAGAATCGGTGTAATCTGCGGATAGAGAATCCCAAAATAAGAAACGGCCCGAAGATTAGGGCCTTATATATGAGGACGCGGTTTGGGGTGTCGTTGAGCCAGGTGAGATAAAGCACGAAGTTCGCGAGGCTGAGATAAAAGAACGGAACGGACGGAATGAAGCATAAGAAAGGAACCAGCCACGTGAAATACCACGAGAAATGTGGAGCTTGAAAGACCATGAAGATCGACGCGATGAGCAATGCATTGCGCAAATAGCGAGTGTCGTCACCTCGCCTCTCCCACATCATCCACAGCCCAAGGCCTCCAAGCACAGCAGCCACAAAAACGAAATACGCCCAAGTCGGCACATTCGCGTTCAGGCCCTGCCGCGCAAGCGCCAGAAGAAAATACTGCCTCCCGGTTAACAGCCCTTGTTCACTGGAATAATCCGGTAAAGACCCGAGCACTCTCATCGGACCAACACTCAGATACGGCAAATACGCGATCACTAGCGTTGCCACAAATGCGAGGGGCATCTTCCAACTTCTTCGAATGTAGAGCGCCGGGAATAACACGATCGGAAACAGTTTCACGCACGTTGCGAACGCGAGTAGCACGCCGGTTAAAGTCTCCGATTCTTTTCGACGCGCCAGCAGCGCGAGCGCAATAAAGGCAATCGCGAGCGCGTCTGCGTGCCCGCTTCCAGCAAACTCCCAGACCACGAGTGGATGCCACGCATAGATCAAAACTCTTTGCCGTGCGAACCCAAACGAGCTGAGCAACTGAACCATGGCCCAGATCGCAATCGCCTCAAATCCGGCCATCGCCGCTTTCATCCACGTCACTGATTCGCTCACGCGAGTCACCAAAAGAAAAGTAGCCTGGGCGACGGGCGGATAGATCGTGCGCACAGATTCGCGCCGGTTGATGTAGGGATAAATCTTGTCGTCCCGGAGTTGGGCCAGCGGCTCCTCGGCGGGAATGTATCGATAGGGATTGATGCCCGCGGCCTGCACGCGCCCATCCCAGATATAACGATAGATGTCGTCGGATAGATAAGTCGGGAAGAAAAGGATGCTCAAACGGAACAGCGCGGCGAAGACGAGGCCAAGCACCAGTATCGACCGCGAATCACTGCCCCGCAAACTGAGCCACGCAACAACCAGGTAGATCACCGACTGCAGGGCGACAAGCTCCAAAAACCTCGGCATGTCAGCTACGCCTTTGGAGTGAACTGCAATGCGAAACAACAAGAGCATTGCCACACCGAGTACGCCCACCGCACTCAAGGTCGATTTAACGGTCATCGAGACATTTAGCCACAGATCATCCGGATAGAAAATCCCGATTTTATCCGTATAATCCGCGGTGAAATAAATCAGTTATGTCTAACTTCTGGGACAAACAGATCGAACGAGCAGAGCACCTCGCCAGGGAGTCGAGCGGATCTAAAGAGTTATTGACGTTTTACGCTCAACTCCTTCGTGCACAGGCCCAGATTTACGACTCATTTCGCAGCCGTAGAGACTGGTTGCCTTCTGGCGACCTCGAAACTGACTTACCCGTCGTTCGCTTATCCATGTCTGGTTTACTCGAGAGTGTTGTCCAACATGGCCCAACACCACTCGCCTCGGAAGCGCAGGCTCTTCTCACGGAACCAGACGCAATAACATACAAACTCCTGGATTATTGGCGCAGTCCTGCAGACACAGAGTTCTTCGCCAAGGCACTTCTGCAACCTTACACACGCTGGCTGGCTGAAACCCAGGCCACGCCCATTGGAAGAGAGCTTGCAGGCGGGGAACGCGCGTGTCCTTTTTGTGGTGGACGGCCGCAACTCAGCTTTCTTCAGGCAAAAGAAACCTCCAGTGAAAGCGGCAATCGTGACCTGCTGTGTTCGACCTGCCTGTCTTCGTGGGAATTTCGACGCGTCGTTTGCGCGAACTGCGGCGAAGAGCGTCCGGCAAAACTCGGTTATTTTCACTCACCCGAGTTCGATCACATCCGAATCGAAGCGTGTGATTCCTGTCATCACTACCAGAAGGGAATAGATCTCACTCGCCTGGGCCTGGCCGTGCCTTTAGTAGATGAGATTTACGCGGCGCCGCTCGACCTCTGGGCGCGCGAACACGGGTATACCAAGATTGAGTTGAACCTCCTCGGCATTTGATCGTGAGAAAAACGACAAATCCGAGACAAACCTATTTCACACAACTGGTCTAAATGATAACCTGAAGTCCCCTTCCGAAAACTCGACCAAACATATCGGAGGCTTTAATGGAAGTCTCGAGACGAACCTTCATCAAGACAACCTTGATTGGAGGGGCGGGTGTAAGTGTGTTCGGCTTCAGCCTGGGACCGGTTTACGCGCAAACGCAGGGGCTGAAGATTGAGCGCACTACGGAGACCCGCAGTATCTGTCCCTATTGCTCGGTAAGCTGCGGCGTGATTATTCATACGCTCGGCGACAAATCAAAGAACGCCGTACCGCAGGTTGTCCACGTCGAAGGCGATCCCGATGCGCCAATCAATCGTGGCACCTTGTGTCCAAAAGGCGCCTCGCTGGAACAGGAAATCGTTAACGGCCGGCGCTTGACCAAACCGCGGGTGCGACGACCCGGGTCTGCGCAATGGGACGACGTCTCATGGGACCAGGCAGTCGACGAGATTGCTCACTGGATTAAGAAAACGCGTGACGCCACCTTCATCGAGAAAGATCAAGGTGGATATACGGTCAATCGTCTGGAAACAATCGGTTGGATCGGCGGCTGCACCGACACGAATGAACTCAATTTTCTCGCCGTAAAGACCATGCGCAGCATGGGGCTCTGCTATTTCGAAACGCAGGCCCGGGTTTGACACGGTCCGACGGTCTCCAGTTTGGGGCCCACATTCGGACGCGGTGCGATGACCAACGGCTGGATCGACATCAAGAACACCGACATGATGTTGATCATGGGTGGCAATCCGGCTGAGAATCACCCGTGTGGCTTCAAGTGGCCCGTTGAGGCTAAGCTGCATCGCAACGCCAAAATGATCGTCGTAGATCCGCGATACACTCGCACGGCGACTCAGGCCGATCTCTTCTTACAAATCCGTGCCGGCTCTGATATTGCCTTCCTCGGCGGACTGATCAATTACGCGATCCAGAACAATCGTCTGGCGCAGGAATACCTGATCAATTACACGAATGCCGCATTCATCGTAAAAGACGGATTCAAGCTTCCCGACGACGGACTGTTCTCAGGATTCGACGGCAAGACTTACGACAAGGAAACCTGGAATTACCAAGCGGGCGGCAATGTTGGGCCAGTAAAACAAGAGACGACTGCAGGTTCGTCGACAAGCTCATCGGGTCAGGCCACCCACCAGGAGCCTGCAAAGAGTTTCGAAAGTAAGAGCGAACCGGTTAGTTCGAAACCTTCAACTCCGGCAAAGGGTGGCGAAGCGATGGGCCAGGGACATCAGGCCGCCGGTGGTCCAGGCGCCTCCGGCCAGGGCGGGACGAAGCCGCCGCCGATGCTTCCACCAAACGTTGCTTACGATCTTTCACTCCAACATCCGCGCTCGGTGTTCCAGCTATTGAAGCAACAGTATTCGCGCTACACGCCGGAAATGGTCGAGCGCATTACGGGCATCCCGCAAGCTGAATTTCTCAAAGCCGCGGACCTGTTCACGTCGATCCGAAAAGACGGCGACATGAAGAAAGCCGGCACGATCATCTATGCCGTTGGTTGGACACAACATACCTCGGGCACACAGATCATTCGTACCGCGGCGATTCTGCAATTGCTTCTGGGTAATGTTGGACGCGCAGGCGGCGGAGTAAATGCTCTGCGTGGACACTCGAACATCCAGGGCGCAACGGATATGGGCGGCGTATTCGATATCTTCCCCGGCTATCTCAAGATTCCGCAGCCGACAGACACCGATCTCGCGACCTTCAACAAACGTACGACGCCGACGCCATCGAAGCCAAACGAATGGGACTCGTTTAACTACTGGTCCAATACGCCGAAGTTTATGGCGTCGTTTTTGAAGGCCATGTACGGCGATTCGGCGACGAAGGAAAACGACTTCAACTATCACTTTCTGCCGAAGATCGATCGCAAGTTCTCATGGACCGAGATGTGGGACGAGATGTACCAGGGCAAAGTGAAAGGTCTTCTGGCTTTTGGCATGAACGGCGTCGCCATCGGCCCTAACTCGCGCAAGAACATCGAGGCATTGAAGAAAGCCGATTTCCTGGTTGTTTGCGATCTTTATCCCGAAGAGACGGCGGAGTTCTGGAAGGCTCCCGGCACAACGACCGATCAAATGAAGACCATTAATACGACGGTCTATAGTCTGCCAGGGGCAGGTTTTGCCGAGAAAGATGGAACGTTCGTCAACTCTGCGCGCTGGTTGCAATGGAAATACGTGGCCGTGCCACCGCCCGGCGATGCGAAGGTCGATGAAGAAATAGTGGCGCGCATCTTCATGAAAGTGCGTGAGCTTTATCAAAAAGAAGGTGGAAAGTTTCCCGATCCGATCATCAATCTCACCTGGCCCTATGTAAATCTTTTGCGCCCGTTACTCTCGGAAGTGGCGAAAGAGATCAACGGCAAAGCACTTGCGGATATCACTCTCGACGCTCAGCCGGGAGTGACGATCAAAGCAGGCCAGCAACTCCCAGGGTTCGCCTGGCTGAAAGACGACGGCACAACGGCCTGCGGCAACTGGCTCTACTCCGGTTCATGGACCGAAGCAGGACCGCAAATGCAACGACGGGGCACGGACGATCCATCGGGTCTTGGCATTTATCCGAACTGGGGTTTCTCGTGGCCTGCCAACCGGCGGGTGATGTACAACCGCGCGTCGTGTGATGCGTCAGGCAAACCGTACGACATGGAGCGTCGTCAGGTT